>JBOHSA010000197.1:0-18943 GCA_050732995.1 Gemmatimonadales bacterium
GACTCAAAATCCCCCGAGGGCAACCTCATGAGGGTTCGACTCCCTCCCCGGGCATCGCGGGCCAGTGCGAAGTGGACCCCGAACAGCCGGTTACCTCCGGTGTGTCTCCCATCACACTCGGTGTCACGTACCCGTCACGGCCGTTCCGGTCACACGTCAGCAGATTGCACTCCCCATTCGGACGGCCTTACGGAGGGTACGCGATTATGCGGTGGGCTCGGCTCCTAGCGAACGTCGAATGCCGCTTGCGCCGGGGCGGGTGGTATCGGGTCCTGCGACTCGAGCCCGTCGAGGCCGTCCTCGACGTCCAAGCCAAGCCCGTCATCGTGCTCCTGCCCTTCCTCGAAATCAGGCAGACTCCGCCCAGCAGTTGGACGGTGGTCGCGCGCCCCGCCAACGCCGTGAACCTGCCGCCGAGCTGGGGGCGCGAATATGCCGTGTGCCCGAACTGCCGCCACCGCGCGCGACTCCCAGGCCACCCCAAGCGCCTGCGCTGCGAGCGCTGCCACCACGAGTTTGCTGTCGCCTGGGACGAGCACTATCAGCCTGTGCTTTGAGCGCCAGCCCTCCTCGCAGGGATCAGTAGGCGCCCGACACCGACGTAACCGTCAGCCTCCTCAACGCCCGCCCATCGGGAACAGGCTGGCCGAGCTCTGCCCGAACAGCCGCTTCGCCGGGATGGATCTAGGGACTAGTCAGCCCCGCTAGGACCGAGCGTGAAGTAAAACGTGGCCCCTCGGTCCACCGCGGCTTCCACCCACACGCGGCCGCCGTGCCGCCGGACGATCCGTTGCACAATGGACAGGCCGATCCCGGTACCGGGAAAGTCGGGCGCGGCATGGAGCCGCTGAAAAACTCCGAAGAGCTTGTCGGCGTATGCCATATCGAACCCGGCGCCGTCGTCCCGCACAAAGTAGGCGGGCCCGTCCTCCTGCCGCTCGACGCCGTCCTCGATGCGCGCCTGAGCCTTCTTCCCGGTGAACTTCCAGGCGTTCCTCAAGAGATTCTGTAGCACGAGCTTCAGAAGCTGAGCGTCTCCCTTGGCCGACATCCCCGGCGCGATGACGACCTCCACCCGGCGGTCCGGGTCCAGTCTCCCGAGTTCCTCGAGGATCAGTCGAGCCTGAGCGCTGACGTCCACATCCTCGCGGCGCAGCTCGGCTCGAGTCACGCGCGAAAGATCGAGGAGCCCGTCGATCAGCAGCCCCATCTGCTGCGCGCCGGCGCGGATCTGCTCGAGATAGCGCCGCCCCTGGGCGTCGAGCCGATCGGCACAGTCCTCCGCCAGCGCCTGGCTGAACCCGTCGATCGCGCGGAGCGGGGCCCGCAGATCGTGCGCGCCCGAATAGCTGAAGGCCGCCAGATCTTCGTTCGCCGTCCGCAATCGCTGGTTGGCGTCTTGAATCTCCTGGGCCCGGCGGAACACCTCGGCCTCCATCCGCTCCGTGTGGGCCCGCAGCTCGTCCGTGAGCGCTTGTTGCGTCTGCTTCAAGCGGACGAACTCCGTCACGTCCTCGACCCGGTGGATGATGTAGGCGACCGCGCCATCGGGCCCGAACACCGGGGAATTGACGGGGCTCCAGTACCGCTCCTCGAAGCCCCCACCTTCGGAGGCGGGCCGGCGGATGTCGTACTTCTGCACCGTCATGGCGTCCGGGGCCCGGTGCATCAGGACCCGCTCCAGCGACGCCCGGAGGTTGGCCGTACCCGTCGCCCGGGGTCGTCCGGATTGTCGGGGAAGACCTCGAAGAGCCCGCGCCCGAGGATGCTGTCGCGCGTGGTCATCGTGGCGCGCAGGTAGGCCTCGCTCACGGCCACGATGGTCAACCCGGGAGTCACCACCAGATACAAGCCAGGGGCGGACTCGAACAGCGCTCGGAAATCGGGCGTGGGCGGCGGAGCGGAGGGTGGTTTCACGGAACCGCTCAAGATACAAGCTGTGCATAGAGGCTGCGTGGCGTGACCCCTGGATCTCACGTCAACACCAGATCGCCACCGCCGCCCCCCACGAACAGGGTGAGGAGATAACGCCGGATCAAGAGCACCGGCGAGACCCCGACGAGCCCCGCGCTGTACACCACGACCGCCGCCACGGGCGACATCGTGCGGCCGACCGGACAGGGCCGACAGGGCCCACGGGAAGCCCGAGGCCAGCACCGTCGGCCTGAAGGAGGGTGGTGGGCGCCGGGCCCGCGCACGCGGCGCACCGGGGCGAGGAGCAGGTGGACGAGATGCCGGTCACACCCGGTGGCGCTCATGACCGCGGCGAAGCCCATGGCGGCACAGATCGGCGCCACCATGGCGGCGACCATGGCGCGCGTGAAGGTGTCGAACGTGGCGAGGGGCTGGCCGGCAACAAGCGCCATGAGCGCCCCGGCGCCGAGCAGCACCAGCCGCACTTCGACGCGACGGACCAGCGCCACGATCGTGGCGGTGACGATCAGGAGGGTGACGACGATCACGGCGAGCTCCCGGGGTAGAGCACCGAGAGTAGTACGGCGCGTGAGGGTCGTCCAACGAGTGTTACCCCGCGGCGGCGCCCGCGCTCTTCACAGACGACCCCGATCGCGCTCCCGTGCAGTTGCCGAACGGTGCGCTGATCGCCACATTAGCTGTCTCGTCCGTGTGCCCGAGGGTGTCACGTGTCAACTTTCCAGTGGGCCCGTTTGACCGCCGACGCCGGCTTTCATTTGCGGCGCGGCGCCTGGTATCGCATCCTCAAACTCGGCCCGGTCGAGGCCGTGCTCGACGTCAAGGGCAAGCTCCTGTCCGTGCCGCGCAGCTGCCTCCAGTTGGTACCGACGCCGCCGCAGCGCTGGACCATCGTGCCCGGTCCACGGGATTCGGTGCGGTATCCCAAGAGCTGGGGGCCGCAGTACGCGGTGTGCCCGGGCTGCCGCGACCGCGCCCGGATCGCCGAAGGGCACCCCGCCAGCATGCGCTGCCACCGGTGCAACGGGTTGTTCGAGATCGACTGGAACGAGAGCCACATCGCCACCGCGTGAAGGGGCGCCGTCGCTGGACCGCCTGAGCGATCCCCGGCTGGCGGTGGCGGAGTGGCGCAACGCGGTGGGACGCCGCTGGCGCGACTTCTGGCGCACTCCCGAAACGGTCCTGGTAGACGCCGGCGCCGCGGGTGAGATCTTCGTGGCGCGGGCGCGGCTCGCGCTGGCGGCGCTCGTCTGGCTCGTGCCGGTCGTCGATCTCTTCACCCCCCCGCGCGATCGCGAAACGCTCATCGGCCTCGCGGCCGCCAGTTTCGGCGTCCTGGTCGCCCTCCTCGCCTACCGCCTCGCCCTGCGGCTGTACCGGCCCTGGATCGGCTTCGCCACCAGCCTGATGGACGTCACACTGGTCAGCCTGGCGCTGGTCGGCATCCTGGCGATCGGTCAGCCGCATGAGGCCGTCAACAGCCGGGTGATCTACGAGATCTATCTGTTGGCCATCGCCGCGACGGCGTTGCGGTTCGACCCCCGCATCTGCATCGCGACCGGCGTCGCCGCCCTCCTGGAGTACGGCGGGATCGTGTTCTACACGGTCTCGCGCTGGAACCTGAACGACCCCGCCTACGCCCCATTCCGCTACGGGACCTTCAGCTGGAGCGACACCGTGTCGCGCCTGGTCCTCCTGGTGATTGCGGCGATCCTGAGCGCAGCGGTCGTGGCGCGCACGCGTCGGCTGCAGTGGCTCTCGGCGCGCGACCGCCTGACGGGGCTGTTGAACCGGGCCGTGTTCGACGACCTCTTGCTGGACGAAGTGAGCCGGGCGCAGCGCTACGGTCGCCCGTTCGCCGTCCTGATGATCGACGTCGATCGCTTCAAGTCGTTCAACGACACGTATGGCCACCTCGCGGGGGACCGCGCCCTCCAGGCGGTGGCGGGCGCGATCCGGCGCGTGGTGCGGCAGCGGGAGACGGTGGCGCGCTACGGGGGCGATGAGTTCGTGCTCCTGCTTCCCGAAACGCTACCGGACGTCGCGCTCGGGCGGGCGGAGCAGATCCGCGCCGCCGCGGCGGCTGCGCCGCTCACCATTACCGGCGTCGCCGGCCCCGTAGGCCTGACGGTGAGCGTCGGCGTGGCGGCCCAGCCGGGCGACGGCCTGGATGGGCGGGAGGTGCTGCGGCAGGCCGACTCCCGCCTGTACGAAGCGAAAACGGCGGGCCGCAACTGCGTCATCGGCCCACCACTCGGAGCTTCCCCGCCGTCTCGCTAGCCCGCGTTTGTCCCCCCCCAGGCCGGGCCGGCCGCGACCCGGCGGCGCTACCCCGCAGGGGGGGGAACCGCTTAAGATGCAGCGTCTCCGATCCGTCCCTCCAACCACGGACGTGCCTCTGTGACGCTGCCGGTTTCCGCTGAAACGTCGCTCGCCAAAGGCCTCGAAGGCGTCGTCGCCAACGAGTCCGCCATCTGCTACGTGTTCGGTGGCGAAGGGCGCCTGATCTACCGCGGCTACGACATCAACGACCTCGCCGAGCACTCGACGTTCGAGGAGACCGCCTACCTCCTGCTCAAAGGGGACCTGCCCGCCAAGAACCAGCTCAAAGAGTTCACGGCGGAGCTGAAGACGGCCCAGAAGCTCGACAAGGTAGTGCAGCGGGTGATCAAAGACGCCCCGCGGGAGGCGAGCCCGATGAACACGCTGCGCACGGCGGTGAGCGCGTCGGTGTTCGTGGATCCGGACAAAGGCGACAACTCGGCCGCCGCCGAGTACCGCAAGGCGGTGCGGCTCATCGCGCAGCTCCCGACGATGGTGACCATGTTTCACCGCCTGCGGAACGGGCAGAAGCCGCTGGCGCCGCGGCGCGGGATGTCGCTCGCGGCCAACTTCCTCTATATGATCTCGGGGCAGGTGCCGGAGCGCGACGTCGAACGGGCGCTGGACGTCGCGCTGATCCTGCACGCGGACCACGAGCTGAACGCCTCGACCTTCGCGGCCCGGGTGATCGCTGCCACGCTCGCCGACATGCACGGGGCGGTGACCGGCGCGATCGCGGCGCTGGCCGGGCCGCTGCACGGCGGGGCCAACACCGAAGTGATGAAGATGCTGCTCGACATCCGCTCTCCGGACCGTGCGGAGAGCTGGGTGCGGGAGGCGCTGGCCCAGAAGAAGAAGATCATGGGCTTCGGGCACCGGGTGTACCGGACGGAAGATCCGCGGGCGGCCGTGCTGCGGCGGCTGGCCGAAGAGCTGGGCCGAAAGTTCGACCAGGCGCACTGGTTCGCGACGCAGCGCGTCATCGAAGAGGTCGTGCGGCGCGAGAAGGGACTGTACTGCAACGTCGATTTCTACTCGGCCTCGCTGTACTACGTGCTGGGCATCCCGCTCGACCTGTACACGCCGATTTTCGCGATCAGCCGCGTCAGTGGCTGGTGCGCGCACGTCTTGGAGCAGCACGCCGATAACCGGTTGATCCGGCCGCGCGCCGACTACGTCGGCGCCATGGATCGGAAGTGGGTGCCGCTGAGAAAGCGGGGGGGGGGCTGACCGATGGCACCGCGCGCGGGGGGAGGGGATCGGGGAGGGGAGGCGCGGATCGACTATCGCGACGGACGATGGGTCGTGCCGGACCAGCCCGTCCTACCATTCATCGAGGGCGACGGCACGGGGCCCGACATCTGGCGCGCCGCGCGCCGGGTGTTCGACGCCGCCGTCGCACACGCCTCCGGCGGCCGGCGCCGCGTGACCTGGCGGGAAGTGCTGGCCGGCGAGAAGGCCTTCAAGGAAACCGGCGACTGGCTCCCCGAGCCCACCCTGGCCACCATCCGCGAGTACCGCGTCGCCATCAAAGGGCCGCTCACCACCCCGGTGGGCGGCGGCATCCGCTCGCTTAACGTCGCCCTGCGCCAGATCCTCGATCTCTACGCCTGCATCCGGCCGGTGCGCTACTTCGAAGGGGTCCCGGCGCCGGTCAAGCACCCGGGTAAGCTCGACGTCGTCATCTACCGCGAGAACATCGAGGACGTGTACGCCGGGATCGAGTACCGCGCCGGCAGCCCGGAGGCGCGCCGGCTGCGCGACTTTCTGCAGGGCGAGCTGAAGGCGCACATCCGCGAAGAGAGCGCCATCGGCATCAAGCCGATGTCCAAGTTCGGCTCGCAACGACTCGTGGCCAAGGCCATCGCTTACGCTCTGGCGGCCGGCCGGCCGTCGGTGACCCTGGTGCACAAGGGCAACATCATGAAGTTCACCGAAGGGGCGTTCCGCGATTGGGGCTACGAAGTCGCCAAGGCCCACTTCGGAGACCGGACGATCACCGAAGTGGAAGCGGGCAGCGGGACCGGGGACGGGGGGGGACGCGTGATCATCAAGGACCGGATCGCCGACGCGATGTTCCAGCAGCTCGTGCTCCGGCCCGACGAGTACTCGGTGATCGCCGCGCCGAATCTGAACGGGGACTACCTGTCCGACGCCTGCGCCGCCCAAGTCGGCGGCCTGGGGCTCGCGCCCGGCGGCAACGTCGGGGACGGCTATGCCGTGTTCGAGGCCACGCACGGCACCGCGCCCAAGTACGCCGGCCAGGACAAGGTCAATCCCGGAAGCGTGATTCTCTCTGGCGCCATGATGTTCGAGGAGATCGGCTGGAACGACGTCGCGGTGGCCCTCATCCATGGTTTGGAGGGCGCCATCCGGTCTCGCCACGTGACCTACGATCTCGCCCGGCAGATGCCGGACGCCACGGAGGTCTCGACCTCCGCCTTCGGGGACGCCATAATCGAGCACATTCCATGAAGAGCGCCCTCACCACCAAGCCGCTGGCACAGATCGAGACCCCGCTGTTGGCGGTGGCCCTCGCGCAGGGCGCCGGCCTGCCGGCCTCGCTCGCCGAGCTGGACGGCGCGGCAGGAGGCATCCTGACCCGCGCCGTGGCGGGCGGGGATTTCAAGGGTAAGAAGGACGAGGTGCTCCTGCTGTACGGCGGCGCCGCCCAGCGGATCCTGCTGGTCGGCCTCGGGAAGGCGGGTGAGGTCACGCGCGCGGCGGTGCGGCGCGCCGCGGCGAGCGCCGCCAAACGGGCCCGCGGGCTCGGGACCGGATCGCTGGCGTTCGCCGTGGCGGCAGAGGGGCGAAACGGCCTGAAGGCCACCGACCTCGCCCAGGTCGCGGTCGAGGGGACCGCGCAGGGCGCCTGGGCGTTCACCGAGCTGAAGCAGGCGCCCGAGGACCCGAAGCGGGAAGTCGAGGCGCTCGAGCTCGTGGTCGAGGCCAAGGACGCGAAGCAGGCCGAAGCGGGGCGCCGCATCGGCGAGGCGATCGCCGCGGGACACCGCCTCACGCGCACCCTGCAACACCAGCCCGCCAACGTCTGCACCCCGACCTACCTGGCGGACCAGGCCCGGCAGCTCGCGCAGACCTACGGCTTCGCCGTCACGGTGCTCGACCGCCCGGCGATGAAACAGGAGGGCATGGGCGCGCTGCTGGCCGTGGCCCAGGGCTCACAGGAGGAGCCCCGCTTCATCGTGCTCGAGTACCGGGGAGATGCCAAAGGCGCCGCGCCCGTCGCCCTCGTGGGCAAGGGGGTCACGTTCGACTCCGGCGGCATCTCCATCAAGCCGGCCCAGAACATGGAGGACATGAAATACGACATGTCGGGCGCGGCGGCCGTGCTGGGCACATTCGAGGCGCTGGGGCGGCTGCAGCCGAAGCTCAACGTCGTGGGCCTGATTCCGGCCACCGAGAACCTGCCGTCCGGCACAGCCATCAAGCCCGGCGACGTCGTCCGCAGCCACTTCGGGAAGACGATCGAGATCATCAACACGGACGCCGAAGGCCGCCTGATCCTGTGCGACGCCCTGTCCTACGCGCGCCGCTTCAAGCCGGCGGCGGTGTTGGACGCCGCCACGTTGACCGGGGCAGTCGTGATCGCACTGGGGCACCACGCCATCGGCCTGATGGGCAACGACGACGCCCTCATCGCCGAGGTGCGGGAGGCGGGGGAGCAGGCGGGGGAACGCTGCTGGCCGCTCCCGCTGTGGGACGAGTATCGCGACCTCATCAAGTCCGAGATCGCCGACGTCAAGAACTCCGGGGGACGTGGGGCAGGCACGATCAGCGGCGGGTGGTTTCTCCGGGAGTTCGTGGAAGGGTTTCCCTGGGTCCATCTCGACATCGCGGGCACGGCCTACACCGAGGGCGAGAGCCCACACCAGGCCAAGGGGCCCACGGCCGTCGGCGTGCGGCTGTTCGCCGAATTCATCCTGAAGCGCGCGAGCTCTTGACTGGGCGGAGGCAGGGGAGGAGGGGTGGAAGGGGAGGGGGCAGGCTCGCCCTCCGGCTGATTCTGGCGAGCCCGGTCGCGGCGTCTGCCGCCGCGGGACAGGTCGACACCACCCGCCGCGACACGACGGCCGTCGATACGCTTCCCCGTGACTCTACTGCCCGCGACACGACCGCGGCGCTGCGCCCGACCTTCGCCCCCGCCGTTCCGCACGGGCCGCTGCCGCCCGGCGCCCGGCTGAGCTTCGACGCCGACTCGCTCCGCTTCTCCAACATCTACACGCTAAGCGATCTCCTGGCGCACCTTCCCGGCGTGTTCGTGGCCCGCGGCGGGTTCTACGGCCAGGCGGAGCCGGTGTTCTTCGGCGGCCGCGGCGCGCGTAGTCTCGAGATCTATTGGGACGGCGTGCCGTACCTCCCGCTCGGGCGGGACTCGGTGTTCCTCGACCCGGCGCGCATCTCGCTGGCACCGCTCGAGCGCGTGGAAGTGGAGCCCCTGCCGGCCGGTCTGCGCGTGTATCTCGTGCCGCAGCGGCCGCGCTCGATCGTGCCCCGCAGCGCGGTGGGCGTCGTCACCGGCGACATCAATATCGCGCGGTACTCGGGCGGCTTCTTCCGCCGATGGCGCCGCGGGCTCGGCCTGTCGCTGGTCGCCGACTGGAACACGCACGACGGCGCGCGCGGCACGTCCACGTCTCCCTTCCGGACGGTGGACCTGTGGCTCAAGGCCGAATTCGTCCCCAACGCTCGGATGGGCGCGTCGTATCAGATTCTGAGCTCCAGCTGGCGCCGGAGCGCCAGCGGCTCGAACGGCCGGGTCGATCCGTGGGAGCTCAAACGCCAGGACCGGATGCTGCGCGTGTTTTTCGCGGCGCGCGACGACGGCCTGGGGCCCCGGATCCAGGCGACCCTCGCTCATTCGGCCACGGACGTCGAAGTGTTCCGCGACACGGGCGCTCCGGACCGCGCCATCACCCAGGCCCAGCTCGAGGCCAGCCAGGTCTGGCGCCGGGCGCAGCTTACTCTGACGGCCCGGTTCGTCGATCACCACCGTCCCGACGAGCTCGAAGCGCGCGCGTCCTGGGCGCCGCTCTCCAGGATCACCCTGGCCGCGGACGCGCGACATGCACGCAACGGACCGGATCGGCCGGCGGACCGTGCGCACTTCGGCGCGGGCGTGGAGCTGCCCTGGGGGTTCTCGGCCCACGGCGACTTGGTCGCAGCGCGCGAGACCCCCGCCGCGGCGCTGACCACCGCGCCGCCGCAAAAGACCACGGACCTGAGCGGCGCGGTGCGCTGGACGCACCGACTGGCCACGCTCGAGCTTGGTCGCGGCCGCCGGAGCGCGTTCACACCCGCCGGCGCGCCGTTGGGGCTCAAGACCGTCGGCGGCCTCGGGCCCACCCCCAGCACGGACTACGTCACGGCGCACGTGGTGCTGCGACCCGCCTCCAGCGTCCAGCTCGCCGCCACCTACTTCGATCCGGTGCGTGGCGGAGGCGACTTCGAGCTGCCCCACCACGCCCGGGTGTCAGCGACGTTTTACTCCAAGTTCTGGCGCGTCTTCCGGAGCGGCACCTTCGCGTTGCGCGGAGAGTTCGCGCTCGAATCGTGGAGCGGGGGGCTCGGCGGGCTGGACACGCTCACTGGCGGCCAGCTGCGGCTTACCGGCTCCACGTTCGCCGAGACTAACATCGAGATGCAGATCGGCGATGTGACCATTCTCTGGATCATCCGGAACGTGAACGGCATGCGCAACGGGTACGTGCCGGGGCTGCCCTATCCCAACGTCATCCGTTTCTACGGCGTGCGGTGGACGTTCTTCAACTAGTCCGGCCAATTGACCTAAGTGCTTCGCCCGGCTAGCCTTAAAGTCTGTGTCGCGGAGTATGACCGGTTTCGGTTCGGCTGACGGCAGCGTTCTCGGCGGGCGGCTGCGGGTGGACATCCGCACCGTGAACCACCGCTACTTCAACCCGCAATTCAAGCTGCCGGCTGAGCTCGCCGGGGTCGAGGGCGAACTGCGGGAGCGGCTGCGCGCGCTGTTCGAACGCGGGCACGTGGCTGTGACGGCGCGCTGGGTCGAGCCCCCGGCGTCTCCGGCCGACGCCGCCGTGGCCGTCGACGTGGTCCGGGCCCGACAGGTCGTGGCCGCCCTGAAGGACCTGAAGAAGCGGTTGAAGCTGAAGGGCGAGCCCGATCTAGCGTTCGTCGCACGGCAACCGGATGTCCTGACGGTGGGCACGGGGGCGGGGGGAGGAGCGGGGGCGGGGAGAGCGGACGGGAATCGCGCGGCGAGCTGGGGGGAGCTGCAACCCATCGTGGACCAGGCGGCGCGCGACGTCCTGACGATGCGCGAGCGCGAGGGACGGGCGCTGAGCGAGGACCTGCGTGCCCGGCTGGACGCGCTCGAGACTGGCGCGCAGCGCGTCGCAGATCGGGCGCCGGTCCGGCTCGCGGCGGAGTATGAGCGGCTGAAAAAGGTCGTGGCCGAGCTCGTCGGCGGGGTGAAAGTGGACGAGCAGCGGTTGGCGCTCGAGATCGCCCTCATGGCCGACCGGGTCGACATCGCCGAAGAGCTCGTTCGGTTCCGGACCCACCTCGCCGCCTGCCGCGAGGCGCTGGCCGGCGACGGCGCGGTGGGCAAACAGCTCGGGTTCCTGGCGCAGGAGCTCTTGCGGGAAACGAACACCATCGGGTCCAAGGCCAACGACGCCGCCATCACGCAGGCCGTGATCGCGATGAAGGGGGAGCTCGAGCGGTTCCGGGAGCAGCTGGAGAACCTGGAGTGACGCCGCGGGTCGTCGTGCTTTCCTCCCCATCCGGCGGTGGGAAGACGACGATCGCCAAGCGCATCCTCGAGCGCTATCCCGCCCGGTTCGGGTACTCCGTTTCGGCCACGACGCGGAGCCCCAGGGAAGGGGAAAAGGAAGGGCAAGCGTATTACTTCGTGAGTCCCGAGACGTTCGGGGCGTGGCGGAATCAGGGGCGCTTCGTGGAAACGGCCGAGTACGCCGGCGCGTGGTACGGGACGCTGAAGCGCGAAGTCGAGAAGGTGCAACAATCCGGACGGCATGTCCTGCTCGACATCGAGGTCGACGGCACGCGCCAGGTCCGGAGCGCCTACCCGGACTCGATCAGGATTTTCATTTTGCCGGCGTCGCCCCGGGTCCTGATGCAACGGCTGCTCGACCGCAAAAGCGAGTCGGCTCCCGAGATCTGGAGGCGGGTGGAGCGCGCCCAGTACGAGCTGGGGGAGATCACGGCGTTCGATCGGCTCGTGCGTAACGACACCGTCGACCGGGCGGTCGATCGCGTGGTCCGCATTGTCGAGGAGGGCGGCGGGTTCCGACGCGAGCCTGGCCAGTTGCAGTGGATCGAGGAGTTCGGTAACGGACTGCGGGACGAAGCGCAACGGCTGTACGACCAAATTCATCGACGTTGAGGCCAGACCATGCGGATCATCACTCCTGTTGAAGTGGCGGCGCAAACCCAGAACAAGTACCTGGGCCTGCTCGTGGCGGCGAAGTTCGCCCGGTTCGTGAACGATTTCCCGCGCGACCGCTCGGTGGATTTCGAGCAGAAGCTCACCACCCGCGCGTTGGAAGAGCTCGTGCGCGGCAACCTGAAGTACCGGCTGGTCCGGCGGCGGCGGCAGGAGGTCTGATGCCGTTCGCCGGCCGGCACGTCGTGCTCGGCGTGTCGGGCGGGATTGCCTGCTACAAGAGCTGCAGCCTCGCCCGGCGGCTGGCGGAGGACGGCGCGGCGGTGGACGTGGTGCTCACGGCGGCCGCCGCCGAATTCGTGCGGCCGCTCACGTTCGAGGCCCTTACCGGCCGGCCGGTGCTCACGTCCCTGTGGGAGCGGGACCGGGCCCTCGCCCACATCGGGCTCGCCCAGGCGCCCGACTTGGTGATCGTCGCGCCCGCGACGGCCCATCTCCTGGCGCGGGCCGCACAAGGTTTGGCCGACGACGTCCTCACCGCCATCCTGCTCGCGCGGAGCGGAGGCACCGGGACCCCGGGGCCGATCCTCGCCGCGCCGGCGATGAACGATGCGATGTACGCCCATCCCGCGACCCTCGCCAATCTCAAGATCCTGCTGGCCCGCGGCTGGCAGTTCATCGGGCCCGAGGTCGGCCCGCTGGCCGAGGGGCCGAGCGAGCGGCCGGGCCGGATGAGCGAGCCGGTGGCGATCTTCGCCGCCGCCGCCCGCCTGCTGGCGCAAGGCGGCGCCTGGCAAGGGCGCCGGGTGATCGTGACGGCGGGTCCCACGCGGGAGCACCTCGACCCGGTGCGGGTGATCACCAATCCCTCGAGCGGCCGCATGGGGTTCGCGCTCGCCGAGGCCGCCGCGGCGCGCGGCGCCGAGGTGGTGTTGATCGCGGGCCCGACCGAATTGGCGCTCCCCCCGGGCGTCGCGGTACACCGCGTGGAGACCACCGGAGAGATGCAGCGCGCGGTGCAGGCCATGGTGAAAAAGGCGGACGTGCTCATCATGGCAGCCGCGCCCGCCGACTATCGGCCGACGGCGAGCGCCGCGACCAAGCGGCGGCGCGCCAGCGGGGCGTTCTCCGTCGAGCTCGAGGCCACGCCCGACATCCTCGGCGCGCTCAAACGGCCGAAGGGATGTATCGTGGTGGGGTTCGCCCTCGAGACCGGCGACGGCATTGCGCGGGCCCGGGCCAAGCTGCAAAATAAGCACCTCGACTACGTGGTTCTGAACGACGCGCTCGAGCCCGGCGCGGGGTTCGATGTCGCCACGAATCGTGTAACGATCCTGCGCCGCGCGAGCGGCAAGAGCGAAGCAGCTCCGCTGGAGCTGCCTCTGATGCCCAAGCGGGACGTGGCGGAGAAGATCCTCGACGTGGTGGAGCAAGCGCTGACGTGAGCGACGGGCGGGTCCTGGCGCAGCTATACCTGGAACAGCAGCGGCTCCTGGGGGGAGACCCGGTGACGTGGGCGGTCGGACAGCTAGGCGGTCACACGGACGCCGAGGCCTCTCCTCCTCCCTCCACCCTCGGTCCGACTGCCGCGGACCGGCCGACCGCCGGCGCGCCGGAGCCCCCGGCGGTAGAGGAATGGCCCCCCCCCGGGATCAGCTACGATCCGCCCGGCGGCGACCTGTTCGCGAACGACCCCGTGCAGCAGGCGCGGTCGCTCGCCGATATCGCCGCCCTGGTCGCGGGCTGCACGAAATGCCGCCTGTGCGAGAGTCGCTCGCGCACCGTCCCCGGGGAGGGCCCGGACGATGCCCGGCTGGTCGTGGTCGGGGAAGGCCCGGGCCGCACGGAAGACGAGACCGGCCGCCCCTTCGTGGGGCAGGCGGGCGAGCTGCTCACGAAGATCCTCGCCGCGATAGATTTCCCACGGGAGCAGGTCTTCATCTGTAACGTGGTGAAATGCCGGCCGCCGGAGAACCGCACCCCGCAGTATGACGAACTGCAGGCGTGCGTGCCGTACTTGTTCCGGCAGCTCGACCTGCTGCACCCGTCGGTGATCCTCGCGATGGGAGGCACGGCGGCGCAGACCTTGTTGAACACCAAGCAGTCGCTCGGCGCGCTGCGGCAGCAGCTCCATCGCTTCCGCGGGATCCCGGTGATCGTCACCTACCATCCGGCCGCCCTGCTGCGCAACCCCCACTGGAAGCGACCGACCTGGGATGACGTCCGCATCGCCCGCCGTCTCCTCGAGCGCTGAGCGCGAGTTCGCCGGCCGGCAGGCTCCGTGGAGCAATGAAGCGGAGCAGGCCGTGCTCGGCGCGATGCTGCTCGATCAGGACGCGGCACTCCAAGCCGCCGAGCTGCTCGAGGACACGATGTTCTACCGGGAGGGCCACCGGATCCTGTTCCGGGCCATGGTCGCCCTCACCGAGCGAGGCGACGTCATCGACCCGGTCACCCTGCGGGACGAGCTGGCGCGCCGCGGCGATCTGGATCGCGCGGGCGGCATGGAGTACATCGGCGCGCTGGTGGACGTCGTCCCGACCGCGGCCAACGTCGAGTACCACGCCCGCATCGTCCGCGACAAGGCCGTGCTCCGCCGCCTGGTCGAGGCGGCCACCGGCATCATCCAGGACGTGTACGAGGGGCGCACCAGCTCGAGCGAAGTGCTCGACAACGCCGAGCACCGGGTGTTCCAGGTGGCGCAGCTCAAGCGCGCCGAGGAGTTCACCCGGCTCAAGGAGCTCATCTGGCCGACGATGGAGCGCATCGAGCTGCTCCAGAGCGGCCACGGCGCCGTCACCGGGGTCCCGTCGGGCTTCGTCGACCTGGACCGCCTGACGGCGGGGTTCCAGAAGGCGGACCTCATCATCATCGCCGGGCGCCCGTCGATGGGCAAGACGGCGTTCGTGCTCAACGTCGTCCAGCACGCCGCGATCGAGCATACGATCGGCGTCGCGATCTTCTCGCTGGAGATGTCGAAGGACGCCCTGGTCCAGCGGTTGTTGTGCTCGGAGGGGCTGGTGGACGCCCAGCGGCTGCGCCGCGGCCAGCTGCGCGACGACGACTATCCCAAGCTCGCCCGCGCCGCCGGGCTGCTCGGCACGGCGCCCATCTGGATCGACGACTCGGCCACGCTCACCCCGCTCGCCATGCGCTCCAAAGCGCGCCGGCTCAAGGCCGAGCACGATGTCGGCCTGGTCGTCGTGGACTACCTCCAGCTCATGCAGGGCCCGACGGACGCCGAGAGCCGCCAGCAGGAGATCTCCTACATCTCCCGCTCTCTCAAGGCCCTGGCCAAAGAGCTCGATATCCCGGTGGTGGCCCTGTCCCAGCTCTCGCGTGCGCCCGATCAGCGCACCGGGGACCACCGGCCGCAGCTTTCGGACCTGCGCGAATCGGGCGCCATCGAGCAAGACGCGGACATCGTCTGCTTCATCTATCGCCCCGAGATGTACTACGGGCCGACCGACAAGGACGGGAACAACATCGAGGGCCAGGCCGAGCTGATCGTGGGCAAGCAGCGCAACGGCCCGACCGGCCTGGTGCCGCTGTACTTCAAGAAGGAATACACGCGGTTCGACAACCGCTCCCTAAGAGACCTGCCCGGCGGAGCCCCCGCGGCGACCGCGCCCGAGGCCGACTATGGCCGGTAAACCTCGCTCAGTGTTCCGTTGCACCGAGTGCGGCGCGGAGCAGCCCAAGTGGGCGGGGCGGTGCGACGCGTGCGACGCGTGGAATACACTCGCGGAGGAGCCGGCGGCGGGCCGGCGGTCAGGCGGAAAGACGGCCAAGTCGAGGGATCGGCTGACGGCCAATCCGCCGGTCCGCCTCGGGGAGGTGCGGACGGGAGGGGTGGCGCGGTGGCAGACGGGCCTTGCCGAGTTCGATTTCGTGCTCGGGGGCGGGATCGTCCCCGGCTCGCTGGTCCTGGTTGGCGGGGAGCCGGGGATCGGCAAGTCCACCTTGCTCATGCAGTGCGCGGCGCGGCTCGAGCAGGCCGGCATCGCCACGCTGTACGTGTCCGGCGAAGAATCGCCCGACCAGCTCCGGCTCCGGGCCGACCGCTTGGGCGAAGCGACGGGCGGGATCCACGTGCTCGGCGAGACCCGGCTCGAGAGCATCCTGGCCCACGCGCAGGCGCTCGGCGCGCGCGTGCTGCTCGTCGACTCGATCCAGACGACCTACACCGAGGAGCTCGAGGGGGCGCCGGGGAACGTGGGCCAGGTGCGCGAGTGCGCCGCCCGGCTGATGCGGTTCGCCAAGGAAGCCGGGCCCGCCGTCCTGCTCGTGGGCCACGTGACCAAGGGCGGCGGCATCGCGGGCCCCAAGACCCTCGAGCACATCGTGGACACGGTGCTGTACTTCGAGGGCGAGAGCACCCTGGACCATCGCATCCTGCGCGCCGCGAAGAACCGCTTCGGCTCGGTGGACGAGATCGGCGTGTTCCAGATGACGGGCGCCGGACTCGCGCCGGTGCCCGACCCCGCCGCGGCGTTTCTCGCCGGCCGCGCGACCGGCGTCTCGGGCTCGGCGGTCACGGCGCTCATGGAAGGGACGCGCCCCATGCTGGTCGAGATCCAGGCGCTCGCGTCCCAGGCGGGCTTCGGCACGCCGCAGCGCGTGGCCACGGGGCTCGATCACCGCCGCCTCGCCGTCCTGCTCGCGGTGCTCGAGCGGCGCGGCGGCCTGGCGTTCGGGAATCTCGACGTGTTCGTCAACGTGACGGGCGGCGTGCGACTGCTCGAGCCCTCGACCGACCTGGCCGTCATGGCGGCCCTGGTCTCGAGCGTGCACGACCGCCCCGTCCGGGCCGATACCCTGTTCCTGGGCGAGGTCGGCCTGGGCGGCGAGATCCGACCGGTCGTGGGGGTGGAGCGCCGGCTGGCCGAGGCCGGACGCCAGGGATTCCGCCGCGTGTTCCTGTCGGCGCGCTCCCGGGTCGCGCCCGCGGCGGGCGCCGGCCTGGAAGTGGTCGGGATGGAAGGCATTGGTGAGCTCGCCCCCCGTCTCGCCGCCTGACGTCGGCGTCGTCATCGTGGCCGCGGGCGCCGGCGTCCGGGCCGGCCCGGGCGAGCCCAAGCAGTTCCGCTCCATCCTCGGCGTCCCCATGCTGCTACGCGCCCTGCGGCCGTTCACCTCCCATCCCGAGGTCGCCCACGTCGTCATCGCCCTCCCGAGCGCCTACGTGGACCGACCGCCCGAGTGGCTGGGCAAGCTGGTGGGCGAGCGCCTCGCGCTCGTCCGGGGCGGGGAGCTACGACCACAGTCGGTGCGCGCGGGCCTCCGCGCGTTGCCGCCGGACGCGCGCGTGGTGCTGGTGCACGACGCGGCGCGACCGTTCGTCAGCCGCAGCACGATCGACGGAGTCATCGCCCGGGCGCGCCAGGGAATCGGCGCGGTGGCGGCGCTGCCCGTGACCGACACCGTAAAGGAAGTGGGGGAAGGGAGTCGCGTCATGCGAACGGTGGCCCGCGACCGGTTGTGGCGGGCGCAGACCCCGCAGGGGTTCCCCCGGGCCATGATCGACCGCACTTACGCCGACCTGCCGGCCGATGACGGAGCAGCTGGGCAGGATGGGGGGGGGGGGGGAGCGACCGACGATGCCGAGCTATGCGAGCGGGCCGGGTTCCCGGTGGAAGTCGTGCCCGATGCGCCCCAGAACCTGAAGGTCACCACCGCGGACGACTTTCGGATCGCCGAGGCGCTGGCGCGTGACGTGCGGTGAACCCCGTCCCGTTCCGCACGGAGCCGGAGGTCGTCGCCGCCGTGCCGCGCGTCGTGGCGCACCTGCGGACGGGCGGGCTGCTGGCCTATCCCACCGAAACCGTGTACGGCCTCGGGTCGCGGGCCATCGGGCTGGAGGTGCAGGCGCTGGCCGACCTGAAGGGCCGGCGGTCCGATAAGCCGTTTCTGCTCCTCGTGAGCGACCGCGCGATGGCCGAGGCGCAGGGACTGGCGTTCACCGAGTCGGCGGACGCGCTGGCGCGGGCCTTCTGGCCCGGACCCCTGACGCTCGTGCTCCCCGGCGGCGGCGGCCGGCTGCCGGACCGGTTGCGCGGGCCAGAAGGGGGGATCGCCGTGCGCTGGACATCGCACCGGGACATGGCCCGGCTGATCGCCGCCATGGGCGAACCCTTGACCTCGACATCCGCCAATCTGCCCGGTGAGCTCCCGGCGCCGGGGGCGGAGGCCATCGTCCGGGACTTCGCGGCCGGGGTCGCGAGCGGGCGCCTGCTCGTCCTGGACGGTGGCGTGTTGGGCAACCGGCCTCCCTCGACCGTCGTCGATTGCACGCGACCCGCGCCCCCTCCCCGGCTCGTGCGGGCGGGAGCGATCCCGGTGGCCGAGCTGCGGCGCGCCGTAGGGCGGTTGGCGCCGTGATCCGGCGGATCCTCCTCGTCTGCACGGGGAACATCTGCCGGAGCCCGCTCGCCGAAGCGATCATGCACCGCGTCCTGCGCGACCGAGGCGTCGACGGCGTCGAGGTCGGCTCGGCGGGCACGGGCGCGTGGGACGGCGCGCCGGCGTCCGAGGGCGCCTACCTCGTCGGGCTGGAGCGCGGACTCGATCTCTCCGGGCACCGCGCCCAGCTGCTCACCCGGGAGCTGGTGGAGCAGGCCGATCTCATCCTCACGATGGCCCGGCATCATCGCGCCCGCGTCGACGAACTGGGGGGTGAAGGGCACGTGTTCGTCCTGGGCGAATACGCCGGGCGGGAAGGCGACGAGGCCGAGGTGAGCGACCCGTTCGGCGGCGACATCGACGTGTATCGTGATACATGCGCCGAGCTCGAGACGTTGGTCACGGCGGCGGTTGCGCGCGTAGCGCAGGAGGGACGGAGTGGAGATCGGCGCTAGCACGCGGGTCCTGGCCATCCTCGGCGATCCCGTGGCGCATTCCCTGTCGCCCGCGATCCAGACGGCCGCCTGCCGCGCGCTGGGCCTGGACGCCGTCTACGTCGCGCTGCGGGTGGATCCCGCCTCATTTCCGGCGTTCCTCGCCGCCCTCGGCGCCGTGGGGATCGCCGGCAACGTGACGCTGCCGCACAAGGAGGCGGCGGAACGATTGGTCGCGCGGAAAACGGATCTGTGCGCCCGGGTGGGGGCGTGCAATACGTTCTGGACGGAGCGGGGAGTGCTGGTGGGCGATAACACCGACGTATCCGGGATCAGAACGTGCCTTCGGTCCCTGGGCGCGGACGGCGCGGACCGGTGGCTGGTCGTCGGCACCGGCGGCTCGGCGCGCGCGGTCGCGATCGCCGCGGCCGATGCCGGGGCCCAGCTG
>JBOHSA010000198.1:0-6885 GCA_050732995.1 Gemmatimonadales bacterium
CCCCCCTCCCCCCACCCCCCCCCAACCCCTCTTCTCCTCATCACCCGGCGATCTCCACCGTCACTCCCTCGCGCCGCTGCTTGCCCAACAGCCACGCCTCGACCCGCGCCCGGACCACCACGACCCCGTCGAGCTGCTCCTGGTCGAGCACCTCCGCCTCCCGGTGCAACGCGGCCAGGAGTCTCCCGTCCGCCACCGGGACCCGCACTTCGGCGATCGGGCGCAGCGCTTGGGCGCTGGACCGGAGCACGGATCGGAGCCGGGCGATCCCCTCGCCTTCGGGATGCGGCGAGCGGGAGGCGGGCAGCGTGGTCGTGAGCACCGCGTGTGGATAGGACTCGCGCACGCGGGCGAGGAAGCCCTCCGGATCGGGTAGCAGGTCGGCTTTGTTGAACACGTATACCACGCGCTTGCGCTCAGGGGAGGGGACGGGAGTCACGGTTCCCGCGTCCCGTGTCCCGGTTCCCGGCTCGTACAGCCCCATCTCCGCCAATACGGATTCGACGACGTCGACCTGCTGCTCCCAGGTCGGATGCGCGGCGTCGATCACGTGGAGCAAGAGATCCGCCGCGCGGGCTTCTTCCAGGGTGGCGCGGAAGGAGGCGACGAGATGGTGCGGCAGCTTGCGGATAAAGCCCACGGTGTCGGTGAGACGGAAGGTGTAGCCGCCTCCGACGTCCATTTCGCGCGTGAGGGTATCGAGCGTGGCGAAGAGCCGATCCTCGACGACCACCTCGGCGGCCGAGAGGGCCCGCAGCAGGCTCGACTTGCCGGCGTTGGTATAGCCCACGAGCGCGGCGCTGGGGAGCGCCCGGCGGCCCTGGCGCTGATTGGCGCGGTGGTCGGCCACGTCCTCGAGCCGCTGCTTGAGCACGGAGATTTTCCGGCGGATGACGCGCCGGTCGGTTTCGAGCTGGGTCTCCCCCGGACCCCGCAATCCGATGCCGCCGCGGATGCGCGAGAGGTGGGTCCACATGCGGGTGAGCCGCGGGAGCAAGTACTCGAGCTGGGCCAGCTCGACCTGGAGTTTGGCTTCGTAGCTCAGCGCGCGGGTGGCGAAGATGTCGAGAATGACCTCAGTCCGGTCCATGACGCGGACCCCGAGGGCCTTCTCTAGGTTTACCCCTTGCACCGGGGACAGCCCTTCGTCGAACAGCACCAATGTGGCGCCGGCCCCCGCCAGGACCGTCCGGAGCTCTTCGACCTTCCCTTGCCCGAGGAAGAAGTTCGGCGTGGGCGCGTCCACCCGCTGGTAGGTCCGGCCGGCGACCACCGCGCCGGCGGTATCGGCCAGCCGCGCCAGCTCGTCGAGGTGCTCCTCGACCTGGGCCGCGTCATCCGACCCCTTGCGCGGCGCGCCCACGAGAAAGGCTCGCTCGATCGGCGGCTGAATCTCTATGAGTGAGCGAATCCGGCCTCCCCCGCGTTCACGGCATCAGCTTTTTCAGGGGCACGTTCCCGCTGCCGCGCAGCCCGACCCGCTTGTCGCCGAGGGGCGTTTCAACGATCACCACCCCGCGCAGGCCGTAGCGCACCGCCTGCCGGGTGAGCAGCGCGCGCGCCCCCGCCCCGACCCCCGCCCAGTCGAACCGGACCGGCATCACCACCCGGCTGTGATTCTCGGGCGACAGGTCCAACGGCTTGTCGATCAGCGCGTCCCCGAAGTGGGACTCCTCGAGGTCCAGCGAGACCTCCAACCGGGTGCTGCGCAGCCGGTAGTCGTTGGGGTTGTACACGTCCAACACGAGATCCAGCGTGCCGCCCGACAGCCCCAGCCGGGTGATGTTGATCTCCTCCAGCTCCACCTGCGGCTCCTGGAACCGGAGGGCGGCCTGGAAGGTGGCGCAGCCGGAGAGGAGCATCACGACTAGGAGTGTTCTCATTTCGTCGCCTCTTTGTCCGTCGCCTCTCTTTTCAGCTTGTCCCACCATGCGATCCGCTCCTGCACCGTTTTCTCGTACCCGAACTCGGTCGGCCGATACCAGCGCGCGCCGCGCAGGGTGTCCGGCAGGTACTCCTGGGGCGTGTACCCGTCCGCGGAGGCGTGCGCGTACTGGTACCCCTCGCCGTAGCCCAGTGCCTCCATCAGGGGGGTCGGCGCGTTGCGGATGTGCAGCGGCACGGGCTCCGCCGGGTGCTCCGCCGCGGCCCGCGCCGCCAGCCCGAAGGCCTCGTAGACCCGATTCGACTTCGGCGCGGTGGCGAGGTACACGGCCGCCTGCGCCAGCGCCAGCTCCCCCTCCGGACTCCCGAGAAAGTGATAGGCGTCCTTCGCCAGGAGGGCCACCGACAGCGCCCGGGGGTCGGCGAGGCCGACGTCCTCGGTCGCGATCCGCACCAGGCGGCGGGCGACGTACAAGGGGTCCTCCCCGCCCGCAAGCATCCGGGCGAGCCAGTAGAGGCTGCCCTCGACGTCCGACCCGCGCACGGCCTTGTGCAGGGCCGAGATGAGATTGAAGTGCTCTTCCCCCCCTTTGTCGTACTTGGCGAACCGCTTTTGGAGCGCGTCGGAAATGAGCTCGACGGTGACCCGGCCCCCCCGGCCCTCCCCCACGCCCTTCCCGCTTCCCCCGCCCCGCGTGCCGAGCAGGTATTCCGCAGCCGCTTCCAGCGCCTGGAGCGCTCGGCGCGCGTCGCCGTCGGCTTCTCGGGCCAGCAGCGCCAGCGCGTCATCGTCGATTTCGAGGTCGAGGCGCCCGAGGCCGCGATCGGTGTCGCTGAGTGCGCGCCGCACCAGCGTGCCGACTTGATCCGGGGTGAGGGGTTGCAGCACGAACACGCGGCAGCGCGACAGCAGGGCCCCCGTCAGCTCGAAGCTCGGATTCTCGGTGGTCGCCCCGATGAGCGTGATGATGCCGTTCTCCACCCAGGGCAGGAAGGCGTCCTGCTGCGCCCGATTGAACCGGTGGATCTCGTCGCAGAACAGGATGGTCCCCTGCCCGTGGTATTTGAGCCGATCCTCCGCCTCCCTGATGATCTCGCGGACGCGGGCCACGCCTTCGGTGACCGCGGAGAACGGCTCGAAGTGCCGCTCGGTGTAGTTGGCGATGATTCTGGCCAGGGTGGTTTTGCCCGAGCCCGGCGGGCCCCAGAAGATGCAGGACCCGATGTCGCCGCGGCGGATCAGCTCGCCCAGGGCCTTGCCGGGGCCCAGCAGATGCTCCTGCCCCAGGAACTGGTCCAGCGTGCGCGGGCGCACGCGGGCGGCCAGCGGCTCGGCGGAGCCCTGGAACAGGGTCGGCGCGCTCATGGGACGGCGTCGAGGAGCATCTTGGTAAGGTACAGGGCCCCCGCCCCCGAGAAAAATGCGGCCGGCAGGCGCCACCCGGGCTTGCCCTGAAACTCCGGGACCAGATTCGACGCGGCGACGTAGATCGTCACGCCGGCCGACAGCGCCAACCCGTGGCGGACCAGGAACCCGAGCAGGTCCGTCAGCAGGACGCCGGCGAGCGTGGCGAGGCCCAGCAGCGTGGCGGCCTGCAGAGCGCGGCCGCCCGGCTGGCCGGCCGCCAGCATCAGACTCGCGATCGTCACGCCCTCGGGCAGCTTGTGGAGGACAACGGCGATGAACACCATCACCCCCAGCGCGGGACCCACGAGAAACGCGCTGGCGATCGCCACTCCGTCGAAAAAGGTGTGGAGCAAGAGCCCCACCAACGCGGTGGGCGCCGCCACCGGGTGGACCGGATGCGTCTCCTCGCCGAAATGGAAGTGCGGTGTGACGGTGTGCTGCGTCAGGTGCACCGCGAGATAGCCCAGCAACACCAGCAGCGGCGCCCCCTGGCCGCTGCGGGCGAAGGCTTCGGGCAGCACCTCGACGATCGCGACGGCCAGCATGTAGCCGGCGCCGAACGCGACGGTGTGCTCGATGAGCCGCAGGCTGCCGGCGGCCCGGCGGGTGACGGCGAGCGCGCCCAGCACGTTCGCGCCGGCCGCGACGAGCGCGTAGACCAGGGCGCTAGACACGGGAGAGCAGGTACTCCTTGGTGTTGCGGGACGGGTCCTCGAGCACTTCGGCCAACAGGCGGCGCAGTGCCTCGCCGACATCCGGCCCCGCACGCACGCCGGCGGCCAGCAGATCGTCGCCGTCGACCGCCAGATCCGGGACGGTCAGGGGGTCTTTGGCGCCGCGAATGGACGCGACGACGTCCGGCAGACGGGAGACGGGAAACGGGAAGCGGGCGGCGGGCAGCGCCGGGAGCAAGGCGAGCAGATCGTCGGCCTGCTCCCCGACGCCCGAGAGCCAGCGACGCACCTCCGGGAGATGCCTCGGGTCGGGGAACTTGCCGCGCCAGGCGCCGATGCTCCGGCCGCGCTCGATGTCCTTGCTCGAGCATTTCAGCCGGGTGAGCAGCGAGGCCGGGTCCGAGGCCAGGAACGCCGTGACGAGCACGGGGTCGCGCGGCACCTTGTCCACGCTGCCCGCGTCCCGCTTCCCGCTCCCCGCATCGCCGAGCTCCGGCAGCCAGATGCGCGCCGCGCCCACCTCCTGCCACAGGCTCACCAGCCGGCTGATTCTCTTGGCCGTCGCGATGCCCTTGAACCATTCGTCGCGCACGCGCTCGGCCGAGAGCTGCGCGAGGCCCTGGGCGTTCGCCTTCGCCGCCTCGAGGGTCCGAGGATGGATCCGGAACTCGAACCGCGCGCTGAAGCGCAGGGCGCGGAGGATGCGGAGGTAGTCTTCCTGGAAGCGCCAGTTCGGGTCGCCCACCGACCGGATCAGCTTCCCCGCGAGGTCGCGCTCGCCGCCGAACGGATCGCGCCACTCGTGCCGCAGGGGGTGATAGGCGATCGCGTTGATCGTGAAGTCGCGGCGCGCCAGGTCATCCATCAGCGAGACGCCGAACTCGACGACGGCGTGCCGGCCGTCCGTCTGAATGTCCTTGCGGAACGTCGTGACCTCGTGCGGCCGGCCGTCCGAGTCGAGCACCGCGACGGTCCCGTGCTCGATGCCGACCGGCACGGTGCGCTTGAACAGCCGGCGCATCTGGTCCGGGGGAGCTGCCGTCGTGAGGTCGAAGTCGTGGTTCTCGAGGCCGAGCAGGTTGTCCCGGATGGCCCCTCCGACGCACCACGTCTCGAAGCCGGCCTCCTCGAGGCGCCGGGCGATCCGGCGCACCGGGTCCGGGATCGACAGCGTGGCCGGAAACGGCATCAGCCTTCGAGGATCACGGCGGCCGCGGCGACGCCGGGCTGGTGGGTCAGGCTCACGTGAACCTGTTTGACGCCCCGCGCGCGCGCGCGGTCCGCCGCCCCCCCGGTCAGTCGCAGACTCGGCCCGCCGCCCTCCGTCCGCACCACCTCCACTTGCAGAAAGGCGATGCCCTCGCGCCATCCCGTCCCGAGGGCCTTCAGGCAGGCCTCCTTGGCCGCGAACCGGGCCGCGAGCGCCTGGGCCCGGTCCGCGCGGGCGCGGCACTCCTCCCGCTCCCCGGGCGTGAAGACGCGCTCCTCGAACCGCTCCCCCTGCTCGGCCAGGAGGCGCGCGATCGTGGCGGTCTCCACCACGTCGAGCCCGAGCCCGAGGATCACGGCGCCTCCGAGATCAGCCGCAGAGCACGCTCCCGCCGTTCACGTTCAGAATCTCGCCGGTGACGTACCGGGCCAGGGGCGAGCACAGGAACACGATCGGTCCCGCGATATCGTCCGGGCTCGCCACGCGCCCGAGGGGGATCGTCCGCTCGATGTCCTGCCGCCCGCGGCCCGCGTTCTGCCGGAACGGCTGCTCGGCCATCTCGGTGTCCACCCAGCCGGGAGCGACGCAGTTCACGTTGATGCGGGGCGCTAACTCGCTCGCCAGCGACTTGGTGAGCGCGATGACCGCCCCCTTGGTGGCCGCGTAGTCGGCATGCCCCGCTTCCCCGCGCTGCCCCGCGGTCGAGGAGACGAGCACGATCCGGCCCCCATCGGCCAGCCGGGGGATCGCGGCGCGGCACACGTGGAAGACGGCATCGAGGTTGGCGCGCCGCGTGCCCTCCCACTGCGCGTCGCTCATCTCGGCGACGGGGACGTCGTCGGGCGGCCACACGCCGTGGTTCACGATCAGCAGGTCGAGCCCGCCCAGGGCGCGGACCACTTCGTTGACAACGCGCGCCGCGGTCCCGGTCTCGCCGAGGTCCCCGGGCACGCTTACGGCCCGACCACCCGCCCGCTCCACGGCCCGCACCGTTTCCTCGGCGTCGGCGCGGCGACTGCGGTAGCCGACCGCCACAACGCACCCGGCGCGCGCCAACAGCTGCACCGTCGCCCGGCCGATCCCGCGCCCCCCCCCGGTCACGAACGCCCGCTTCCCGCTGAGATCAATCACGCCCGGAGCCGTTCCTCCACCATCTCGCAGATGATGTGCTCCAGCGCGAGATGGAGCTCCTGGATGCGCGCCGTGTCTTCCGAGGGGACGATCACCGCCAGCTCGGCGAGATCCTTCAGGCGGCCTCCCGACTTGCCGAGAAACGCCACGACCGCGACGCCGCGGGCGTTGGCCGCCTGGGCCGCCCGGATCACGTTCGGGCTCTCCCCGCTCGTCGAATGGAGCACCAGGAGATCGCCGGGCTGCGCCAGGGCCTCGACCTGGCGCGCGAACACCTCGTCGAACCCCAGGTCGTTGGCGCAGGCGGTCAGGAGCGAGGAGTCCGTCGTCAACGCCACGGCCCGCAAGGCGGGCCGGTTGGTCTGGTAGCGGACGACGTATTCCGTCGCGATGTGCTGCGCGTCGGCGGCACTCCCGCCGTTGCCCGCGAAGAATAACGTGCCGCCGCCCCGCAGCGTCGTTTCGAAGCGCGCGGCGATCGCGGCGACGGCCTCGGCATGGTCGTCGGCGATCCGCCGGGCCAGCGCCGCCAGGTCGCCGAGCGCGGTCCGCGTCCGCTCCACCGCCGTCACCGACCC
>JBOHSA010000199.1:0-7122 GCA_050732995.1 Gemmatimonadales bacterium
GCGCGGGGGGCCGTGGGCGTCGCGGTCGTGGGCACGTCCACCGCGGGCCCGGGGTCCGTCACCGTCCGACTGCGCACCGGGGGCGGGGGATCGCCGCGCGACGGCGGACGGGGGCTCGCGGCACCCGGGGAAGAATTGGCCCTGGCATTGCCGCACCTGATACCAGGCTGGTGGGTAGGGGAAGTGGAGCTGGAGCCCGATGAGCTCCGGGTGGACGACCGGCGCCTGTTCGTGTGGCGGGTAGCGCCACCAGCACGGGTGACGGCGGGGATCGAGACCGGCCCGTTCGTGGCGACCGCGCTCAGCGTGCTGCGGGACGGGGGACGGATCGTGGCCGGCGAAGAGGTGACCATCGCCGAACGTCCCGTCGCAGGCGCCGGCCTGACGGTGGTGCTCCCGCCGGAGGACCAGGCCCTCGCGGGTCAGGCGAACCGCGCCCTGGCCGCGCGCGGTGTGGCCTGGCGGTTCGCCGGGCCGGGCACACCCGGTCCCGCGACGGTGTCCCCCGCGACGCTCGCGCTGATCGCCGGCATCCAGGTGAGCCGGCGCCTGCGGCTCGAGGCAGCGGCGGCCGACAGCACTGCCGTGCTGGCGCGCGTGAATGGCGAGCCGTGGCTCGTTCGTGACGGTAGTGGCGTCGTCCTGCTCGGAAGCCGGCTCGACACGGCATGGACCGTCCTGCCGGCGCACCCGGGGTTCGTGCCGTTCGTGGACGCGTTGGTGAATCGGGTGATTCGTGGCGAGGCGGCGATCAGTGAGGTCGAAGGGCCCGTGCGGGTCGCGTTCGACGTCCGGGGCGGCGACACGCTCGGCGCGACGGTGTCCGGTCCCGACCCCAGGGAGTCGGATCTCACCCCCGCTTCGGACGACGACGTACGCCGGGCGTTGGGCGACGCCACAGCGGTCCTCGGAGCGGAGCGGTTCGCGGCAGGGCGCTTCGCCGGCACGCGCCGTGCCGATCTCGGCGGGCTCCTGCTCGCGTTGGCGCTGGCCCTCGCGGCCGTGGAATTGGGAGTCGCGACCCTGACGCGCTGATGCCGCTCTACTTTCTGCTCGACCGCTTCGATGAGCTCCCCGCCACCCGAGCGCTGGCGGGGCACCTCCCGCCAGCCGGCTCCCGACTTGCGGTGGCCGGTCTGCCGGGGTCGAGCCCGGCGGTGTTGATCTCGGCGCTGGCGCGCCGGCTGCCCCAGCGGCTGTTCGTCGTCGTCGCGTCGGGGCCGGCCGATGCGGAACGGTGGTTGGCGGATCTCACGACCCTGCTGGGCCCCGGCCCCGCGCTCTACCCGCAACGGGAATCGCTGGGCGCGGAGGAGCCGCACTACGAGATCGCGGGCGAGCGTATCGAGACGCTTGAGGCGCTGCTCCATGGCGGGCGGGACGCGGGAGCGGGCGTGCGGGTGCTGGTCACCACGGCTCGGGCGAGCGCCGAGCGCACGGCGGTGCCACGGGCGCTGGAAACCGCGCGGCTGGTCCTGGAGACGGGGAGCGGGCACCGGGCCGTGGGAAGCGGATCGCTGACGGAGGTCGTCCAGCGACTGGAAGCGATGGGCTACCGGCGCGTCCCCACCGTGACGGAAGTCGCGCAGTTCAGCGTGCGGGGCGGCATCCTCGACGTCTACGGATTCGGGATGGCGGCGCCGGCTCGTATCGAGTGGTTGGGAGACGAAATCGTCTCGTTGCGAGCGTTCGACCTCGACTCGCAGCGATCCGGGGAGCGGGTGGAGCGGGTGACGGTCCTGCCGGTGACGGCCGAGCGGGGCGGGCCGCAGGACGCGGGAAGCGTGCGCTCCTCGCTGCTCGACCTGTTGCCCACCGACACGCTCCTCGTCGTCGAGCAGGAATCCAGCGTCGAGCGGGAGGTCGAGCGCGTTTGGACCGACGCGGCGCACCACCTGGAGGTGGCACGCCGGATGGGGGAGGAGCCGCCGCCGCGGGAAGATCTGTTGCTCGAGCCCGCGACCTGGCGCGGACGAATCTCGGCCTTCAGCAGGCTGGCCCTGGACGCGGCGGACGCGGTCGAGCGTTTTCCGCTCGCGCCGCCGGAGGCGGTGGAGCGCAATCTGAAGCGGCTGCGACAGATCGTCGCGGCCGAGCCGCCCACCGTGATCCTGTGCGACAACGAGGGACAGCTCGAGCGCCTTGAGGAGCTCCTGGGCGACCGAGCGGCGCGGTTGGCCGTCGGCGCGCTGGATGGAGGGTTCGTCCTCCCCTCCCTGCGGGTGCTCACCGATCACGAGATCTTTCGCCGGGCCCGGCGCCTGCGGCGGCCGCGCCGCTACCGGACGGCGCTGGCCACGCCAGCCACGCGGGCCCTGGCCGTGGGCGACTACGTGGTGCACCTCGACCACGGGATCGGGATCTACCGCGGGCTGCAGACGATCACGGTCGGCGGCGGGGAGAGCGACGCGGGCGGGGCGGGCGCGGGGGCCGGGACCCTCGAGGTGGCGGTCGTCGAGTACGAAGGCGGCGACCGGCTGAACGTGCCGTTGTACCGGCTCGACCAGCTCGAGCCGTACCGCGCCGCGGGCGACGGCGACGCCCCACCCCCCCGGCTGCATCGGCTTGGTGCCACCACCTGGCAGCGGCAGCGGACCAAGACTCGCGCGGCGATTCGCAAGATGGCCGCCGACCTGCTCGATCTGTACGCGCGCCGCCAACTGGCCGCCGGCTACGCGTTCCCGCCCGACACGCCGTGGCAGCGGGAGCTCGAGTCGGCCTTCCTTTATGAGGATACGCCGGATCAGCGGCGCGCCACGGAAGACGTGAAGCGCGACATGGAGCGGGCCCGGCCGATGGACCGGCTGTTGGTGGGGGACGTGGGCTACGGCAAGACGGAGGTCGCCCTCCGCGCCGCCTTCAAGGCCGTCCAGGCCGGGAAACAGGTGGCGGTGCTCGTGCCCACGACGATCCTGGCCGAGCAGCACGGCCGCACGTTCCGGGAACGGCTGGCCGACTACCCGGTCCGGATCGAGGTGTTGTCCCGGTTCCGCAGCGTGCGTGACTCGGCCGCGGCGGTCGCGCGGCTCGCGGCGGGCGCAACCGACATTGTGATCGGCACCCATCGGCTGCTGTCCAAGGACGTCGTGTTCAAGGATCTGGGGCTGCTGGTGGTGGACGAGGAGCACCGCTTCGGGGTGCGCCACAAGGAGCGGCTCAAGGCGCTGAAACTGGTGGTGGACGTGGTGACGCTCACGGCGACCCCGATTCCCCGAACGCTCCACATGTCGCTCGCGGGGCTGCGAGACCTGACCCTGCTCGAGACGGCTCCGAAGGACCGCTCGCCGGTGTTGACGTTTCTCGAGCCGTGGGACGACGCGCTGCTCGAGGAAGCGATGGCTCGGGAGCTGGATCGCGGCGGCCAGGTGTATTTCGTGCACAACCGGATCGAGACGATCGACACGATCGCGGCGCGGGTGGCTGCGCTCGCGCCGCGCGCGCGACTGGGGCTGGCGCATGGGCGCATGCAGGAAGCGGCGCTGGACGCCGTGATGGCGCGCTTCGTTGGAGGCGACGTGGACGTGCTCGTGTCCACGATGATCGTCGAATCGGGGCTCGACGTCCCGAACGCGAACACGATGATCGTGGATCGGGCCGACCGGTTCGGGCTCGCCCAGCTGTACCAGCTGCGTGGCCGGGTGGGGCGGAGCCACCGCCGGGCGTACTGCTACCTGCTCGTGCCGGACCTGGTGGACGCCGAGTCGGCGGAACGGTTGGAGGTGCTCGCGCATCATACCGATCTGGGGTCGGGCTACCGGATCGCGCTGCGCGACCTGGAGATCCGCGGCGCGGGGAGCCTGCTGGGCGGGGCGCAATCGGGACACGCGCAGGCGGTGGGGTTCGACATGTACCTGCGGTGGCTCGGCGAGACGGTCGAGGCGCTGAAGGGGCGCGGGGACGCGGGTGGCGGGACGGGGGCGCCGCCCGAAGTGATCCTCGATCAACCGGCGCACCTGCCCGAGCCGTACGTGCCGGATGACGCCGCGAAGTTGGACGTGTATCGCCGGCTGGCGCGAGCCGAGCAACCGTGCGAGATTGCAGCCGTGCGCGAGGAGCTGCGCGACCGGTTCGGCCCGTTGCCGCCGGACGCCGAGCGCTTGCTCCTCGTGTCCGAACTCCGCGCGCTTGGCGCCCGCCTGGGGCTGGAAACGGTCCTGGTCCGGGGCGACGAGGCGCGGCTCACGTTTCGGCGGGACGCGCGGCCACGTCTGTCCGGCCTGACAGCCGCGCTCGACGCGGTACAGTTCGAGGCCGACGTGCGCCGGACCGTGCCCCTCGCCCTGCGGCTCCGCCGGCTGGGCGGCGAAGCCGTGGGCCCCGGGCTGGCGCGGGCCCTGGCCGCCGCGGTCCGCGACCTTCCTTCCACTTAGGAGCCGGCATGCGACGGCTGGGGCTGGTGCTCGTGGTGCTCACGCTGGCGGGGTGCAACGCGTTGCGGGACGCGTTCTCGGCGCACGCCAACGAGGTCGCCAAGGCGGACGGCGAAGTGCTCACCGTGGAGCGGTTGATCGGGATCGCGAGCCGAGTTCCCAACATGCCGGCCGAGCAGGCCGCCCTGGCGCGGATCGCCGAGGTGTGGGTGGACTATGTATTGGTCGTGTTGGCGGTGGTGGAGGGTCACCCACTGGACGACTCGGCCACCGTCGCACAGGCGATGTGGCCCATCGTATCCCAGATGAAATGGGAGAAGTTCCACGATCGGCTGCTCGCGCGTGTCTCCGCCCTGACGCCCGCGCAGGTGGATTCCGCCTTCCAGGCCGGCGAGACCCGGCTGTTCCAGCACATCCTGCTCCAGGTCCCCTCCAGCGCCGCCGCGGATGTCGAGGGCCGCAAGCGCGCGCAGATCGAGCGGCTCCTGCCGCAGGTCGCGGGCCGGAGCGGGGCCGCGTTCGCCCGGGTGGCCACGGGCAATTCGGAAGATGGGTCGAAGACGCAGGGCGGATACCTCGGCGTCTCCGGTCGCGGCGACTACGTGCCCGCCTTCGAAGCAGCGGCCTGGGACCTCGCCCCGGGCGCGGTGAGCGGCATCGTCAAGAGCCCGTTCGGGTTCCACATCATCCGGCGCCCGCCGCTCGCGGAGGTCCGGGACTCCTTCCGGGTCGGGCTGCAGAATCGCCTGGTCCAGCGATTCGACTCCGTCTACCTGGACAGCCTCGCGATCCGGAAGCGGATCCGGGTCGTCAAGCGCGCGCCGGCGCTGGTGCGGCACGCGGTGACCGACCTGAACGACGCGCGCCCCGATGGTCGGACGCTGGCCACCTTCCGTGGCGGGCGGTTCCGCGTGCGCGATCTGGTGCGTTGGCTCGAGGCGCTGGACCCCCGGTTCACGCAGAGCATCCCGACGGCGAGCGACGACCAGATCCGGGAGTTTCTCAAGGGCCGGGCCCTGCTCACCATCCTGCTGCTCCAGGCGGATTCGGCGGGGACGCCGCTCACGCCGGAAGAGTGGGCCCGGCTGCGTGCCGACCACGACTCCCAGCTCGTCCGGCTGCGGACGGCCCTGGGGCTCGGCCCCGGCTCCGGTGTCGATACCACCGCCTCCCTGGCGGATCGGCGCCGGCTCGCGGCCGAACGCGTGACGGACTACTTGCAGCGGGTGGTGGAGCAGCGGGCGCAGTTCGTGCCGATGTCGCCCTTCCTGAGCGACGTCGTCCGCTCGCGGCGCGCTTGGTCCCTGAACCGGTCGGGCATCACCGTCGCGTTGGAGCAGATTCGGGCGGAGAAGGCCCGGGCGGATTCGCTGCGGGGCGAGCGGCCGCCGGGGGGCGGGGGGGGACCCGCGATGGAGCCCGCCCCCGGTCCCGCGCCGGCTCCGCCACCGCCCACCGCGGCCGACACGGGTCGCCGGAGGTGAGGATGCGCGGGCGGCTCGCGCTCGGGCTCGCGGCGCTCGCGACGGGCGGCGGCGCGCCCGTCCTCGCGGCGCAGATCTTCGATCGCATCGCCGCCGTCGTCGGGAGCCGGCCGATCCTGGCCTCGCAGATCGAGGAGCAGCTCGTCCAGCTCCAGGCGCAGGGCGCGCAGGTCCCGACTGATTCCGCCGGCCGGGTCCAGGCGCGCCGCGAGCTGCTGAGCGAGATGATCGAGGAGGAGCTCCTGGTCCAGCAGGCGGAGCGCGACACAACGGTGAAAGTGACGGACCAAGAAGTCCAGGAGCAGGTGGAAAAGACCGTCCAGAACGTGCGCCGCCAGTTCGCTTCCGAGCCCGAATTCCAGACCCAGCTGCGCCAGGCGGGGTTCGCCTCGGTCGAGGAGTGGCGGCGCTGGGTAGCGGAGCAGCAGCGGCGCGGCATTCTGCGGGAGCGGCTGCTGGAGCTGTTGCGCCAGCAGGGCAAGCTCAAACCGATCCCGCCGACCGACGAGCAGATGCGCGCGTTCTGGGAGCGGAACAGGCGGCAGCTGCCCCAGCGACCGGCGGTGGTGTCCTTCCGGCAGATCGTCGTGCTGCCGCAGCCCGACTCCGCAGCCCGCCTCCGGGCGTTCCAGCTTGCCGACTCGCTGCTCGCGGAGCTGCGGCGTGGTGCGGACTTCGCCGCGCTGGCCCGCCGGTATTCAGCCGATTCGGCGAGTCGAGAGGCGGGTGGCGAGCTGGGCTGGTTCCGGCGCGGCGTGATGGTGAAGAACTTCGAATACGTCGCGTTCTCGCTGCGGCCCGGCGATGTCTCGGCGCCCGTGGAGACGGAGTTCGGCTACCACATCATCAAGGTAGAGCGGGTGCAGCCCGCCGAAGTGTTGGGCCGCCACCTCCTGATCGCGCCGGAGATCTCGGCCACCCAGGTGCAGGCCGCCCGGCGCCTGGCCGATTCGATCCATGCGGCCCTGGCGGCGGGCGCGTCGTTCGACTCGCTCGCCCGGCGCTACGCCGACCCCAACGAGCAGCGGCTCGCTGAAGACGTACCGCTCTCCCAGCTGGCTCCCGAGTACCAGGAGAGACTCGGCGCGGACACGACCCCCGGGCTCAAACCCGTGTTCGTCGTCGGGGAGGGCAGCCGGCGACCCAAGTTCGTCGTCTTCGAGCTGACCGGCCGCCAGCCCGCGGGCGAGCAGTCCTTCGAGGATCTGCGGGGCCGCATCCGCGAGCGCCTGAGCCAGGACCTCGCGCTGCAGCACTACCTCAACCAA
>JBOHSA010000200.1:0-3171 GCA_050732995.1 Gemmatimonadales bacterium
GCCGCGACCTCCTGGGCGGGCGCCGCGGCGGCGTCCGCCGCCGCCGCGCTCACGCTCGCCTGCTGAGCGGCGGCCGCGAAGCCGGGATCGCGTTGGACGGCGGCCTGAAACGAGCGCGCCGCGCCGGCGAGGTCGCCCCGGTCCTGCTCCTCGAGCCCGCGGCTGTAGAGCAGGAACGCCTGGAGGTCGCGGGTCGGCCGCTCGCTGATCGCGGTGCGCTCGGCGGGCGTCAGGGTGATCCCCATGCGCTCGAGCAGCTGGAACACCACCGCCTTCTCGATGTCGAACAGGGCGCGCAGCTGATCCGAAGAGGTGCCCGTCGCCGCCACGCCGGCGTCGCTCGAGCGCACCACGGCGGCGTCGATGCGGAAGTGCGCTGTCGGCACTTCCTGAAACTGGCCCTGCACCACCTGCGCCGCGCCGGTAAGGCGGCCCGAGCGGGCGCCGGTCGCGGGGTCGACGCGTCCGCTCGCCGCGAGGCGCAGCTCGTCGAGCAGCGCCTGCAGCCGCTCGCGCTCCACCAGCCGCAAGCGCCGGACGCGCGACAGGTCGGTGACCACCAGAGCCGCGAGCCCGCGCTCGAGCGGCCGCAGCGCGCTGTCCCGGCCCGTGTAGCGGAACGGCATCACGGCCACGGTGTTGGGATCGGGCGCCGTCCGCACGAGCAGGGATTCCCGCGCGAGCGCGAGCCGCGCGGCCAGGACGAGCTCCTTGCGCGCGAGCAGCGTCAGCCGGCCGGTCAGCAGCCGTTCGACTCGCCTCGGCGGCCGGGCGGCGAGGATGCGGGTATACACGGCGCGGGCGGAGTCGTAGTGCGCGAGCGCCTCGAACAGCAGGCCGTGGTACGCGTCGGCCTCGGCGTTGCTTGGCTGCACGCGCCGCACGACGTCGATCGCCTGCCGCGCGTCGGCATAGCGCTGGGCGGCGTAGTAGGCCCGGGCCAGCCGGAGGTGGAGCACGGGATCGTTGGGGTAAGCGGGGCGCTGGGCCTCAAGGGCGGCCAGGGCCGCGGGCTCCAGCGTCCCCCCCCCCTCCTTTCCCCGGGTCCCACCGGCGCACCCGGCGACGAGCAGTGCCGTGAAGGCCGCGAGCACGGCCGGTCGCCCGGAGAGTCGGCGCATCCAAAGCCTCAAGGGGGAAGGAATTCCGATGATACCCCGCCCACGGCCCGCCGGCCGTGACGGCCGGGCGCTAGCGGCGGTGCGCGCGGTCACGCCGGGCCCGCAGCGCCTGAATCAGCGAGCCGGGGACCCGTCGGGAGATCGTCAGCTCGGAGTGGGACAACAACTCGCCCAGCACGGTCCGGGTCTTGGGGTCGAGCGGCATTTCGAAATGCAGTTCGAGCCGGTATTCCGCGTGGTCGGGTCCCTGCCCGGTGAGCGTGAACCCTTGGCGCTCGGGTTGGACCAGATCGACTTCGACCTGCGCCAGGGTCTGGAACTCGGGCCCGTCCATGGCAACCTCCGGTTCCCGTGAGAGATACGCCCGAGCGCAGGGCTGTCAAGCCGCCCGGCCGAGGGCTACATTTCGCAGTTGGAGGTGGGAGTTCGCATCGTGGGCCGTCGCGGGATCAAGGAATACCGGGCGCCCGAGGCGTTGGCGCTCATAGCGGCCGACCGGGACCACGCCCCGCTAGTGTGCCCCTCCTGTGGCGCGCGGGCCATTCAGCGCGTCCCGCGCCGCCGCGCGACCAGCCTCGAAGGGGGGGTGGGCCCGGGGGGGCGGGCGCGCGCGGCGGAACGGATCAGCCTGACCTGTCAGACCTGCGGGCGCCACGCCTCCTACATCGAACGAGGCCCGGAGCATCCGCGGGATCGCACGATGGACCCCCGAACCCCCTGACGACTTTGGAAGGAGCACTGCGGAGTGGCCGGCGACGCGATTCAGATGATGGGAACGGTGACCGCGGTGCTCCCCAATACGACGTTCCGCGTGAAGCTCGAAAACGGCCACGAAGTGCTGGCGTACGTGAGCGGCAAGATGCGGAAGAATTACATCCGGATCCTGCAGGGCGACCGCGTGGCCGTGGATCTGTCGCCGTACGACCTCACCCGCGGCAGAATTACGTATAGGTACAAGTAGACTGAGACGACCAACAGAGACGTCGAACAGAAACGCACGAGGCCGGGATCGCTCCCGGCCTCGACGTCTTTCATCCACGCCGCGAGCAGATTACGGCGCGATCGGCAGCGACAACCCGACCAGCAGGACCGACCGGTCCTTGGACGTCACTTCGCCGAGCGTGCCCGTGCCGACGCCGTCATCGAGCCCGGTGAGCACGTAGGCGAGCAGTACGTAGACGTTCAGGTTCCGGAAGCGACTCGCCGCCTCCATGTTCATCATCCGGCCGACCTTGATGAACAGGTCGCCCTCGATGAGAAACTTGTGGGTGTAGAAGGACTTGGGGGGAACGGTGCCGCTCGGCCCGTAGGCGAACAGCCCGTCGATGTCGAAGCTCACCTTCTCGTTGTTGACCAGATTCACGACCGGCCCGTACACGAAGGCGGGAGTGTTCTCCTTCGCGTCGTCGTTGTCCTCATCGGCGAACGGCGTCCACTGGATGATCCCGATGAGCGTGGTGCGGCTGATCGACGTCGGGATGGCCGTCACGAAGCGGGCGTTGACGTTCAACCCCGATCCGTTCAACGCGCCGATCATGCCCGGCTGTGCGACGAACGCCGGGTTTCCGAGGAACGGTTTCTTCTGCGCCTGCGCCCTGCGCTGCGCGTCGGCCAGAGTCGTCACGCCCACTGCCAACGCCAGCACGAGCCCCAAGAACCGCCTCATAGCAGATCCCTCCTTTGGGGGTTACCTGCCAGGATCACTGCTCCTGTCTCTTCAAGCGCACGTTGACGTCACGCAGCGCCAGGTACAACGGCACCGGCACATGGTTGTCCCACCAGTAGAACTCGTCCAATTGGGTGGCGTACACCACGTGCCCAAAAGGAAACCGCAGATTCCCTCCACGATACAACGAATCCACGCTGCGGTGCAGTCCGGCCGAATCGGTCGCGCCGGCGCGCTCCGCGTCCGCCAGCGCGCCGCCGACCAGGAACCCCGTCACGAAGGCGTGCTTCTCCCGTGGCGCGAGCTGCGTCCATTCTCGGCCGTCGAACACCGGCCAGCGCCGCTCCGCCCCCCCCCCCCCCCCCCCCACCCCCACCCCCACCC
>JBOHSA010000201.1:0-13591 GCA_050732995.1 Gemmatimonadales bacterium
CCGGCGGCCCGAGCGGGTGCGGGAGACGGCGGAGCGTCATTTCGGTTTGCCGCCGGCGTCGCTCGCCTTCTGGCGGGAATCGCGGGCGCAGCGGCCGTGGCGGGATCGGGCGGCGGAGGTCGGGCGCGGCGAGTAGGGTGACTACGCCGCCAGCTGCTCCTCGAGGACCCGCTGCGCCAGCTTCGGATCCGCCTTGCCCCGCGACAGCTTCATCACCTGTCCCAGGAAGAACGCCATCAGTTTGGTCTCGCCGCTCTTGTAGCGGCCGACCTCGGCGGGGTGCGCGGCCAGCACATCAGTCACCCAGCCCGCCACGACCCCGGTATCGGCAACCTGGACCACCCCCAACGCCTCGGCGATCGTGCGCGGGTCGCCTCCCCCCCCGACTCCCCGCTCAGCCATCTCCGCGAACACCCGCTTCGCCGCCTGATGCGACAGCGTCCCCCCGCGCACCAGGGCGATGAGCTGGGCCAGCCCCTGGGGCGCGACGCGGATCTGCTCGGCGTGATCCTTCATGTCCGCCAGGACCTCGCCCATCACCCAGTTCGCCGCCGCCTTGGCGTCCGCCCCCCCGTGGACCACGCTCTCGTAGTAGTCCGCCACGCCGCGGTGCGACGTGAGCACCCCCGCGTCCTGCTGGCTGAGCGCGTACTGGGCGACGAACCGCTCCCGCTTCGCTGCCGGCAGCTCGGGCAGGAGCCCCTGCTGTTCCGCGAGCCACTCGGGCTGGAGCACGAGCGGCGGCAGGTCGGGGTCCGGGAAGTAGCGGTAGTCGTGGCTCTCTTCCTTCGTGCGCTGCGGGCGCACGGCGTTCGCCTTCGCGTCGTACAACATCGTTTGCTGCTCGACCGCGGCCTCCCCCCCGCTCTCGAGCAGGGCGATCTGGCGGTCCCGCTCGAGTGACAGCGCCTTCTCTACGTAGGCGAACGAGTTGATGTTCTTCACTTCGGTCTTGGTCCCGAGCTCGGCCGTTCCCACCCGGCGCACCGACACGTTGGCGTCCACTCGCAGACTGCCCTTTTCCATGTCGCAGTCGGAGACGCCGATGTACTCGAGCACCTGCTTCAGCGTAAGGAGGTAGGCGCGCGCCTCCGGCGGGGAACGGAAGTCGGGCCCGGTCACGATCTCGATCAGCGGCACACCGGCCCGGTTCAGGTCCACCGCCGTCGCTTTGGGGAAGCGGTCGTGCAGCGACTTCCCGGCGTCCTCCTCGACGTGCAGGCGCACGATCGTCGCGCTCACAACGCCCCGGTCGGGGGAGAGAAACGACACCGCGCCGGCCGTGGCAAGCGGCTGCTCGTACTGGGAGATCTGGTAGCCCTTCGGCAGGTCGGGATAGAAGTAGTTCTTGCGGGCGAAGATGCTGCGGGTGTGCACGGTGCAGTTGAGCGCCAGGGCGGCGCGCACGGCGAGCTTGAGCGCCTGCGCGTTGGGAACGGGGAGCGCGCCAGGGAGGCCGAGGCAGACGGGACAGACCTGCGTGTTCGGCTTGGCACCGAAGGTGGTGGCGCAGCCGCAGAACATCTTCGATTCGGTCGCGAGCTGGACGTGCGTCTCCAGCCCGATCACCACCTCCCATCCTCCCGCCATCAGGCTTCCGCCGCCGCGGGCACCGCCCGCTCCAGGGCGTACGCCGCCTCGAGCATCTCGTCCTCCAGGAACGCCTGGCCGATGAACTGGCCACCCACCGGCAGCCCTTTGAGACGCCCGATCGGGACCGAGATCGCCGGCAGCCCCGCCAGGTTGGCCGTGACCGTGAAGATGTCCGACAAGTACATCGCGACGGGGTCCTGCAGCTTGTCGCCGGCCTTGAACGCCGGCGTGGGGGTGGTGGGCGTGAACAGCAGGTCCACGCCGCGGTCGAAGGCGTTGCGGAAGTCCTGGGCGATCAGCGCGCGTACCTGCTGCGCTTTGCGGTAGTAGGCGTCGTAGTAGCCGGACGAGAGCACGTAGGTGCCCACCAGGATGCGGCGCCGGACTTCGGGGCCGAACCCTTCACCGCGGGTGGTGCGATACAACACCCGGACATCCCCTGCCCCGTTGAACCGCGGCCCGTAGCGCACGCCGTCGTAGCGGGCGAGGTTGGAGGACGCCTCGGCCGGCGCGAGGACGTAATAGGTGGGCACGGCGTACGCGGTGTGCGGCAGCGACAGCTCCCGTACCGCCGCGCCCAGCTCTTTGAGGATCCGGATCGCCCGCTCGCACGCGCGGCGCACGCCCGGGTCCAGGTCGGGCGGGAAGTACTCCCGGGGCACGCCGATCACGAATCCCTGGAGGTTTTCCGGTACCGTCGGCAGGCGCAGCGGGTCGCGGTCCTCGCACGTCGCATCGCGCGGGTCGCGCCCGCTGATCACCGACAGCACGCGGGCCGCATCGTGCACGCTGCGCCCGAGCACGCCGATCTGGTCGAGCGAGGACCCGAACGCCACGAGCCCGTACCGGCTGACCCGGCCGTAGGTCGGCTTGATGCCCACCACCCCGCAGAACGACGCGGGCTGACGCACCGAGCCCCCGGTTTCCGAGCCCAGCGCGGCGGGCACTGCGCCGGCCGCTACGAGCGCGGCCGAACCGCCCGACGAGCCGCCCGGCACCCGCGCTTTGTCCAGCGGGTGCAGGCTCCGGCCGTAGGCCGAGTGCTCGGTGGAGGAGCCCATGGCGAACTCGTCGCAGTTCGTCTTGCCGGCGACGAGCGCGCCGGCCGCGCGCAGCTTCGCGATGGCGGTCGCGTCGTACGGCGCGCGCCACCCCTTGAGGATCTTCGACCCACAGGAGGTGGTGAACTCCAGGGTACAGATGTTGTCTTTCACCGCGACCGGCATGCCGTAGAGCACGCCGGACGGATGAGCCGCCTGCGCCTGCGCCAGCAGGGATTTGCGCAGCTCCTTCGCCGGGGTGAGCAGCGCGTTCAGCCGTTTGGCCTTGACCAGGCGGTCCGCCGCGGCCTTGGCGCCTGCCAGGGCTTCGGTGGCGTCGCTCAGCTCCCCTCCTCCTCGAACTGGCCCAGGCGCGGCACGACGAAGAACCCGTCCCGAAATGCCGGGGCCATCTTGTCCGGCCCGAACGCGAGCGGCGCCGGCCGGACCTCGTCCGGGCGAACCCGGATGGCATCGGGGCCGGGCACGAAGGGTTTGGTGGACTCGCTCGCCGGCACGGCGTTGAGCTGCGCGACGTAGTCGAGAATGCGGGACATCTGGTCCACCAGGATGGGGAGCGTCTCCTCGTCCACCTGGAGCTCCGCCAGCTGCGCGATCTTCAGCACGTCTTCCCGCGACACGCTCATGCGCTCTCTCCCTCGCCATCCCACTCCGGCTCGAGCCCCGCGAAGGCCACGAGCAGCTGTTTGGTGCCCACGTCCTGATCGTCGAACTCCACGGTCACTTTGAGGTCGCGCCCCTGGCCGGAGAGGGCGCGCACGACGCCGCCGCCGAACTTCCGGTGTCGCACGCGCTCGCCCTGCGTGTAGCGCGGCGCATCCTGCGTCGCTTCCTCCGTCGCTTCCTCGGGAAGCTCGACTTCGGCGTGCATCGGGCGTCGTGCGCCGGGCGTCGCCCGCGAGCTCGCTGGCCATCCGCGCCGCCGGTCACGATTCCAGAGCGGGGTCGTGCTGCGCTCGTCCACCACCGCCGGCGGCAGCGCTTCGAGAAAGCGCGACGGCTGCGCGAGCTCCATCCGGCCGTTCCGGTATCGCGTGCGCGCCCATGAGAGATACAGTTTTTCCCGCGCGCGCGTGAGACCCACGTAGCACAATCGGCGCTCCTCTTCCAGCCCCCCGGGCTCGCCGGCGGCGCGCCCCAGAGGGAAGAGGCCGTCTTCCAGTCCGGCGAGCGCCACGACCGGCCACTCGAGGCCCTTGGCCATGTGCACCGTCATCAGCGTGACCCCCGGTGTCTCCTCCGCCGGGCGGCGCCCCCTCCGCCCAGCTTCGTCCACAGGCGTGATGAGCGCCGCCTGGGCGAGGTAGCGCTCGAGGAGCGTCCCCCCCCTGCCCCCCTCGTCCCCCTCGTTCCCCTCGCTCCCCGGCTCCTCGTCGGCGTCCTGCACCTCGGCCCATTCGGCGGCGCCGGCGACGAGCTCCCGTACGTTCTCCAGGCGCTCGATGCCCTCGGGGCCCTCCTCGGCGAGGTAGGCCTCGTACCCGGTCACGGCGATCACCTGCTCCAGCACGGTGGCGGGATCGGAGCGGCCGAGGGTCGCCCGCAACCGGTCGACGAGCGCGGCCGCGCCGGAGAAGGCCTGGCGCACGTTGGGCCGGAGGTCCGGCACGCGGTCCGCCGCGCGCGCGGCTTCGAGCAGCGGCCTGCGCCACTGCGCCGCCGTCCGGGCCAGCTGGGCCACCGACGCCTCGCCGATCCCCCGGCGCGGGACGTTGATCACCCGAAGGAACGCCTCATCGTCGGCCGGGTTGGCGATGAGCCGCAGGTAGGCCAGCAGATCCTTCACCTCGCGCCGCTCGTAGAAGCTCACGGCCCCCACCAGCCGGTACGGCAGTCCACGGAAGCGGAACGCCTCTTCCATCGGCCGGGACTGCGCGTTGGTCCGGTATAGGACGGCCAGGCCTTCGTAGGGGATGTCCTCCTCGGCGGCCAGGCGGGCGCACTCGGCGGCGAGCCATTCCGCCTCGTCCCGCTCGTCGGCCGCGGCGAGAAGCACGACCGAGTCCCCACCCTGCCGCGCCGTGAACAACGTTTTCCCGAGGCGCTGGCGGTTTTCGGCGATGACGCCGTTCGCCGCGTCGAGGATGACCTGGGTCGAGCGGTAGTTCTGCTCCAGCCGGACCAGGGTCGTGCCCGGGAAGTCCTGCTGGAACGCCAGCATGTGTCGCACGTCGGCGCCGCGCCAGCCGTAGATCGCCTGGTCGTCGTCGCCCACCGCGCACAGGTTGCGGTGCTCGGAGGCAAGCGCGCGCACTTGGCGGTACTGGGCCACGTTCGTGTCCTGGAACTCGTCGACCAGGACATGCGTGAACCGGCGCTGCCAGTAGGCCAGACGCTCCGGGTGGTCCCGAAAGAGCGCGAGGGGGTGGAGCAGCAGGTCATCGAAGTCCATCGCGTTCGCCTGCCGTAGGGCGGGGCCGAGCCCGGCGTACACGTCCGCCGCGACCCGGGCGAGCGGGCTGTCCGCGGCCGTCGCGAATTCGTCCGGCGGGACGAGCCGGTTCTTGGCGCTCGAGATCAGGGCGTGGAGCGCGCGGGGCGGATAGGCCTTGGGCGAGAGGCCGCGCTGCTCAAGCAGGCGCTTGATGCAGGACTGGGAGTCTTCCTCGTCGTAGATCGTGTAGTTCGGGCCGAACCCGAGCAGGGCGGCCTCCCGGCGCAGCAGGCGGGCGGACAGGGAGTGGAACGTGCCGATCCACAGGCCGCGCGGGTCGGCGCCGAGCAGCAGGGCGACGCGGGCGCGCATTTCGCCCGCGGCCTTGTTGGTGAACGTGACGGCGAAGATCCGCCCTGCCGGGACGCCGCGGGCCTGGATGAGATGGGCGATCCGGGCGGTGAGCACACGGGTCTTCCCCGATCCCGCGCCGGCGAGGACGAGCAGCGGGCCGCCCGAATGCTCGACGGCCGCCTGTTGCGCCGGGTTCAGGGGCAGCGTGGCCGTCATACCGGCGGGAACTGCAGCACGAACACGCTGCCCCGGCCTTCGGGGCCGGTCGCGTAGCGGATGCGGCCGCCGTGCTGCTGCTCCACGATGCGGCGCGCCAGCGCCAGCCCGATGCCCCAGCCGCCCGGCTTGCTGCTGACGCCGGGCTCGAACAGCCGGCGGCGCACGTCGGGGGCCACGCCCGGCCCGTCGTCGGTGACGCTGAGGCGCGCGGCTCGGCCGTCGGCCTCCGCGCGCACCACGACCCGACCACCCCGCCCACTGAGGGCGTCGATGGCGTTCTTGATCAAGGCCTCCAACGCCCATTCGATCAGCACCGGGTCGCCCACGGCGTCCGGCCCCGCGCTCGGGGCGTCGAGCTCCAGCGTCACGGGGCTGGCGAGTGTGGGGAGCCGGGGGCGGAAGTAGCTCACGACGCGCTCCGCGACGGCGCCGAGGCCCACGGGCTCGCGCCGCGCGGGGCGGCCGATGCGCTCGAAGCGCTTGGCCACCCGCTCCAGCCGTTCCGCATCGGCCGCAAGATGCGGGACGAACTCGCCACCCGCGGTACCCGGATTCTCCCGCAGGTAGTCAATCCACCCCGTGAGGCTCATCAGCGGGGTGCCGAGCTGGTGGGCGGACTCGCGGGCCATGGCGACCCACAACCGGTCGCGCGCGGCCGCCACGCGCCAGCGGAACGCCCAGACGGCGATCACCACAAGGCAGAGGAAGGCGCCGGCCTGCAGCACCGCGAGCCCGGCGATCCGGCGCGCGGCCGGGACGCCGCCGTAGTGCACCGTGCCCACGGCCGGCTGCACCAGGGGTGCGTTCGTGGCATCGAGCCGGGCGATCCACGCCCCAACGCGTGCGGAATCGGCGTCGGGCCCGAATGGGGCGTTGGCGAGCGCGCTCACCCGGCCCGCCGTGTCAGTGACGGCGATCGGCACGCCCAGCTCGCGCACCTGCTCGGCGAGCGCGAGCAGAGCCTCGGCGGCGGCGTCGGGATGCGGGTCGTTCAGCCCCGCGAACACGCGCCCCAGCATCCGCCCCGTGGCGCGGGCGTCGTCCCGCAGATGTCGCGCCACGACCCAAGCGTAGGTCGCCGACAGCGCCCCGAACAGGAGCGCGAGGCCAACCAAAATCGTCGACCCCGCCCGCGCCTTAGCCGCCACCGGCGGCCACCAGCCGATCCGCGCCGAGGTAGGGGACGAGGGCCGGCGGGATCATCACCGAGCCGTCCGCCTGTTGGCGCGTCTCGAGTAGCGCGGCGATGGTGCGGGGCAACGCGACCCCGGAGGCGTTCAACGTGTGCACCAGCTCAGGCTTCTGCCCCGGCTGCGGCCGGTAGCGAATCCCGGCGCGGCGCGCCTGGAAGTCCGTGAAGGTGCTCGCGCTCGAGACCTCGAGCCAGGCGCCGACGCCAGGCGCCCATACCTCGAGGTCGTACTGCTTGGCGTTGGCGAAGCTCAGCTCGCCCGTGGCCATCAGCACCACGCGGTAGGGCAGCTCCAGGCGGCGCAGCACCTCTTCGGCGTGCCCGGTCAGCCGTTCGTGCTCGGCGGGCGAGTCGCTCGGCCGGCAGAAGCGGACCAGCTCGACCTTGTCGAACTGGTGCACGCGGAGCAGGCCGCGGGTGTCCTTGCCCGCGGCTCCCGCCTCGCGCCGGAAGCACGGCGTGTAGGCCACGTAGGCGATGGGCAGCCGCGCGCCGTCGAGGATCTCGTCCCGGTGGAGGTTGGTCACCGGCACTTCGGCCGTGGGAACGAGGAACAAGCCATCGGGCGCGGTTCGGTAAGCGTCATCTTCGAACTTGGGCACCTGGCCTGTGCCCTCCATGGCCTCGCGCTTCACGACGAACGGCGGCTCGACCTCGACGTAGCCGTGCTCGCGAGTGTGCAGGTCGAGCATGAAGTTGATCAGGGCGCGGACGAGTCGCGCTCCGGCCCCCACGAACACGGGAAAGCCGGAGCCGGCGACCTTGGCGCCTCGGGCCAGGTCCAGGATGCCCAGCCGCTCGCCCAGCTCCCAGTGCGGCCGCAGGCCGGCCTGCCGGGCCGCGGGCGTCCCCCAGTCGCGCACCACGCGGTTCCGACTGGCGTCGCCATCGGGCACGTCGGCGAGCGGGAGGTTGGGGAGGAATAGCGCCTTCGCGTCGAGGACGGCCTCGACGTCGCGCAGCCCGCGTTCGGCCGCGGCGATCTTCGCCCCGAGCCGCTTGCGCTGCTCGAGCACGTCGGCCGGGAGGCTGCCTTTCTGCTTGACGGACTGAGCATCGGCCTTGGCGGCCTCGTTGCGCTCCGCCTTGAGGCCGTCGAGCTCGCCCGCCAGGTGGCGCCGGCGCGCGTCGAGCTGCTGCAGCTCGTCCACGAGGGGGGCGAGGGCCGGATCCCCGCGGCGGAGCAACGCCGCCCGCACCGCGTCGGGCGACGTGCGCAGCAGCTTGAGATCGATCACGGAGGGAGGGTCAGCGGCGCGGGAGGCCGGGCTCGAGACTGCGGTAGCCGCAATTCCGGTTGACGTGAATCTCGAAGGCGAGGCGCCGCTCGCCCGGGTGCACGGCGAGCACGCGTAATTTGGCGTAGAGAAACGCGGTCGTCCCGAAACTGCACGTGAACGGACGCGAGCGGATCACCACCACGCTGCCGCGATCCACCTTCACCGCCGCCGTATCCGTGTAGCCGCGCGTGGGAGCGATCTTGATCGAGTCGATCGGCACGGTCATCACGCGAATGCCGGAGCCGCGCGGGAGCCCGAGCGCGCCCGTGGGCAAGAGCAGCGCCTGGTCCAGCGTATCGATGTTGAAGGCGAAGTCGAACACCGTGGAGCGGTCGGTGCGGATGGGCTGGGCGTCGCCGAGGTTGAAGGCGGACGGCAGAGTGAGGGCCGTGCCGTCCAATGCGTACAGCGTGTCCGTTTCCGCCTGCACCTCGAATACCGCGCGCGGCAGCCCGAAGGGATCGCCGCACGCGGCGGCGAGCGCGGCGCCGATCAGCGCGGCGCGGGCGGCGCGATGGCATGGAGAGGAGTGCATCGAGTGTCGCTGAAGATACCGAGCATTCGCCAAGTGGGTCAACCCACGATCACTGCTTGACTTCGCTCGGGTCGAATCCTAGGTTGGCCGCCGTATGGCGACCATCCGCGATGTGGTGGAAGCGTTGAGCCGGCGCCCGGGCGTGGACGTCGTCGTGGTTGTCGGGCGCGACGGCCTGCCCATCGATTCCCGGGTCAAGGACGGCGTCGACGCCGAGAACGTGGCGGCTCTGGTGCCCGGCGTGGTCAACAGCATGACGCAGCTGGGCGAGGCCGGCGCCCGGGGCGACTTCGGGACGGGGGTGCTGGAGTTCGGCGGCGGTCTCGCGGTGGTCGCCGTGCTGCACGCCGACGCCCTCCTGGTGGTACTGGTGCAGCCCGCGACCAACGTGGGCGGCCTGCTGTTCGACCTCCGTCGCCATCGCACGGCCATCGCCGCTCTCTTGTGACCGCGAGCCGGTGCGATGGCCTCTTTCTCCACTCCCTCTCCCCCGCCGGGCCGGCACCTGCTGGTCGTGGACGATGAGCCGCACATCGGGCTCATCCTGCGCCTGCAATTCGAGCGGCAAGGCTACCGGCTGACGCTGGCGCGCACGCTGGCCGAAGCCCGGGCCGCGCTGGCCAGCGTCGCCCCGCTGCCCGATGGGCTGCTCCTGGACCTCCATTTGCCGGACGGGTCCGGGATCGACTTCCTGCAGGAGCTGCGGGCGGCCGCGCCCACCTGGGCGCTCCCGGTCCTGGTGCTCACGGCGGAGGGAGATGAGCGCGTGTTGAGCGAGACCCGACGCCTGGGTGCCGAAGTTCTGACGAAGCCATTCAGCCCGACGAAGCTCACCGCCCAGGTGGCGGCCATGCTGGGAGATGCATGAGCACCTGGGCCGCGATTCTCGCCGGCGGGTCGGGCTCGCGGTTCTGGCCGCTGTCCACACCGGAGCGACCCAAGCAGCTGTTGCCGCTTGCCGGCGACCGGCCGCTCCTGGTGCAGGCGGTGGACCGGCTGCGGGGCCTCGTGCCGCCCGAGCGGGTGCTCATCCTCACGGGGCCGTTTCTCGTCGACCAGGTCGCGGCGGTCCTGCCGCAGGTGCCACGGGACCAGATCCTCGCCGAGCCGCGCGCGGCGTCCACAGCCCCCGCCCTGGTGTGGGCGGCGCACTGGATCTCGAAGCGGGACCCCGGCGGCCAGATGCTCTCGCTCCACGCCGACTGGGCGGTGGAAGACGACCGGGCGTTCCGCGCCGCCGCGACGCACGCGCTCGCCGTCGCGCGGGAGCACGACGTGCTCGTGACGGTGGGCGTCAAGCCGACGCGCAGCGAAACCGGATACGGCTACATCGTGCCGGGCCCGGCGCTCGGCAGCGCCCGGCGCGTCCGGCGCTTCGTGGAAAAGCCGAGCGCGGCGCGTGCGGCGCTGCTCCGGCGCCGGGGCGCCCTGTGGAACACCGGGCTGTTCGCCTGGGGCGTGGCGCGCTTCCTGGGCGAGGCCGGGGCCCACGCCCGCGAGCTGCGCGCCGCCTGGCCCGCCCTGTCCGCCGGGGACCCGACCGGATTCTTCGCCGCGGTCCGGCCGGTCCCGGTAGACATCGCGGTGCTCGAGCGCAGCAAGCGGCTGGCGGTCGTGGCTGGCGCGTTCCGGTGGGACGACATCGGCTCGTGGGACGCCCTGCTGCGCATCCGGCCGCGCGACAGCCGCGGCAACGTCGTCGTCGGCCACGTCACCCTGGCCGAGGATGTGCGGGACTCCGTCATTTGGGCGGAGAGCGAGCACGTCACCGTGATCGGGCTCGAGGGGATGATCGTGGTGCGGGCCAACGGGCACACGCTCGTCACGCCCACCGGCCGGGCCGAACACCTCAAAGGGATGGTCCAGCGACTCTGATGCACACCCTTTATCTGTCCGATCCCGAGCCGGCGGCGGCCTGGGCGCCGTTCGCAGGCGCCCGCCCGCTCTCGGAGCTGCGCGCGGGCGCCCACCTGGTGCGCGAGCGCTGGGAGGCGTTCGTGGGGGCGGAGGCGGCCGAGATCCTCACGCTGCCCCACCTCGCGGGGTTCGTCGAAGCGGGCGTGCCGCCCGTGTCGGCGCGTCATCCGATTCCGGGGCCCGCGATCGTCGGGTCCTCGAGCTTCGCACCCCGCGGCCTCGCGCCGACGCTGCCCACCACCGCGTTCCGCCTCACCTGCCAGGGCGTCCCAGTCGGCTGGGGAGTCGGCGTGGGCGAGACCTGGACCGGGCCGACACCGGCGGGCCCGGCGATCGAGGTGGCCGGCCTCGTCCTGGCCGGTGTGTACGACTTGATCCCCGCCCTGGAGCGCCTGCTGCCGCTGGATCTGGCGGACCTGCTCGCCGAGGGCGATCCGATCCCGCGCGGCGCCGAGGTGCTGGGAGACCCGGCCCGCATCGGGCTGTACGGCGCCGCCGTGGAGCCCGGCGTCGTGTTCGACGCGACCGCCGGCCCCATCGTGCTCGAAGGCGGCGTCGAGGTCAAGGTGGGCACGCGGCTCGAGGGACCGCTCTGGGTCGGCGCCAACTCCCGGCTGCTCGGCGGATCGGTCAAGGGGTCGGCCATCGGCCCGCATTGCACGGTGCGCGGTGAGCTCGCGACGTGCGTGTTCCTCGGATACGCGAACAAGGCCCACGACGGGTTCGTAGGCCACTCGGTGATCGGCCGCTGGGCCAACCTGGGCGCCGGCACCATCACCTCCAATCTGAAAAACACGTACGGCCGAGTACGCCTCGATGTCGCGGGGACGCGCGTCGAGACGGGGCTCCAATTTCTCGGGAGCCTGATCGGGGACCATGCCAAAACGGCGATCGGCACCCTGCTCGGCACCGGCACCGTGGTGGGCACGGGCGCCAACGTGTTCGACCCGGTGCGCGCACCGAAGTACGTGCCCCCCTTCGCCTGGGGGGGCGGTGGCGGGGACGGCGGAGAGCGGCTGACCCGGGACGGGTTCCTCCAGATCGCCGAGCGCGTGCTTCCGCGGCGCGATGTCGTCGTGGACGAAGCCACGCGGGCCGCGCTCGGCCGCCTGTACGACTGGCTCGCCCGCTAGCCCGGTCCCCCCCCCCGGGCCCCGACCAGTGGTTGCCCTCGCCGTGTCCAACCTGCACATTCCGCGCGAGCCCTTGCTCGTGGTGTCATGACACAATCTCAACAACGGTTTCGTCGGCTCAGCAAGTTCGAGCTGCATCAGCTCATCGGCGAAGGGGCGATGGGCGTCGTGTGGAAGGCCTACGACTCGGTGCTGCGGCGCTACGTGGCGCTTAAGCTCCTGAACTCGTCGGTGGGCAAGACGCACGCGGTGCGGGACCGCTTCCTGCGCGAGGCCCGCGCCGCCGGCGCCCTCCAACATCCCAACATCGTCACCGTGTACGACCTGGGCGAAGCCGAGAGCCAGCTGTTCATCGCGATGGAGCTGGTGGAAGGGCGCGACCTCAGCGAGATCATCGTCACCACCGAGCCGCTGGCCCTCGAGCGCAAGCTGGACATCGTGATCGAGATCCTCGAGGGCCTGCACTACGCGCACCAGCGCGGCGTCATTCACCGCGACGTGAAGCCGTCGAACGTCCGCATCATGGCGGACGGCCGCGTCAAGATCATGGACTTCGGCATCGCGCGGCTGCAATCGGCGGACGTCACGGGCGAGGGCGCGATCGTCGGCACGCCGAACTACATGGCGCCGGAGCAGATCACGAACGGCGCCATTACGCCCGCGACCGACCTGTTCTCCGTCGGGTGTCTCCTGTACGAGCTCTTGTCCTTCCAGAAGCCGTTCGAGGGCGAATCGGTGCACGGCCTGCTGTACCAGGTGCTCACGACCGACCCCAAGCCGCTGCGCACCATGGCCCCGTCCATCCCCGCATCGCTCGAGCGCGTGGTTCAGAAGGCGATGAACAAGGTGCCGGAGGATCGCTATGACAGCGCCCGGGCGATGCAACAGACCCTCCTGGGGATCCGGGTGGCGCTGTCGGGCGGCACGGACAGCACCACGCAGCGGCTGGGACTCCGGTGGACGCCGTTGCCCGGGGTGGTGCTGAAGCTCGTGACGCACGCGCCGATGAAGTGGCGCGTGGCGGTGCTCTCCGCTCTGGCGCTGGTCGTGGCCGCGATCGCCTTGATGCCGTCGCGGCCGGAGGAGCCGGCGGCGGCGCCGGCGCGCAGGGCCCCCACTGGACCCCAGCTGGGGCGCACGCTTCCGGGCGAGATCAACCCGGCGCTTTCGGCTCTGCGCGATTCCGCGCTCGCCGCCCGCGATCGGGCCGAGCGGGCGGGCGCCCTGAAAAACGGCGTGCGCGCCGCGCTGCTGGGCGAAACCCTGTTCCAGAACGGTGACCGCTCCCTGCTGGACGGCGACGTGCCGGGGGCTTCGACCGGATGGCGCGAAGCGGTCGGGTACTACCGCACGGCGCAGCGGGAAGCGGAAGCGTTGCGGCGCGAGACCGTGGACCTGATCGGGCGGGCCACGGTCGTGGTGGGCGCCCTCGGCACCCGGCCGGAAGCGGCGCCCGCCCTCGCCTCGCTCGCCCGGGCCGAGTCGCTGCTCACGGCGCACGACTTCACCCTGTCCAAGCTCGCCGCGCAGAACGCCGAGCAGGTCGGGATCGCGCTGGGCGTCGCCCCGCCCAGCCCTCAGCCCACCGACCTGCGGGCGGCCGTCGAGGTCCTATTGCAAGATCTGGCCCGGGCTGTGGCCAGCGAACGGGTCGAGAACATCCGCGTGCTGTATCCCGGGATCACCCCGCGCGAGGAGCGCAACTGGGAGAGCTTCTTCGGGAGCGCCGCGCAGATCTCGGCCCGCTACACCGTGCGGCGCTTCACGCGGCGCGGCACGGCCAGCACCGCCCAGGTCCAGGCCCTGATCCGCTACGTGCCCGAGGGCGGCGGCGTGCAGCGGGAAGACCTGCCGCGGCTCGAGATGCGATTCACGCGCACGGAGCGCGGCTGGCGCATCGCCGCCGTGTCAGGCGTGCGCTAGCAGCGCGCGG
>JBOHSA010000202.1:0-5929 GCA_050732995.1 Gemmatimonadales bacterium
GGGGGCGATCGGGAGCTCGAGTTCTTCACCTGGGAGCAGCCGAACCGCGTGGAAGACCTCCGGCTCGCCGTCCAACGCTCTCGTCACTACCAGCAGGCCCGGGCCACCACATGACGACCACGGCGCCGAACGCCGCGTCCGATATCAAGGACATCCACCTGGCCCCGGAAGGGCGCCGCCGCACCGAATGGGCGGAGCGCTCGATGCCCGTGCTGCGCCAGCTGCGTGAGCGCTTCGCCCGGGAGCGGCCGCTGGCCGGCAAACGTCTCTCGGCGTGCCTGCATGTGACCACCGAAACGGCGAACCTGGCGGTCACCCTGAAGGCGGGCGGGGCCGACGTCGCCCTGTGCGCGTCCAACCCCCTCTCCACTCAGGACGACGTGGCGGCGCATCTGACGCAGGACCATGGCATCAAGGTCTATGCGATCAAGGGCGAAGACCACGCCACCTACTACGAGCACATCCGGGCGGCGCTGGCCCACCGGCCCGACGTGACGATGGACGACGGCGCGGACCTAGTGGGCGCGCTGCACATGATCGCGCTCAACCGGATGGACGACCTGGCGCCGCCGGTGCGCCGCTGGGTCGAGACGCTCTCGGCGGCCGACCGGAAAGCCCTGGTCACGGGCGTCGTCGGGTCCACCGAGGAGACCACCACCGGGGTGATCCGGCTCAAGGCGATGGCCAAGGACGGGGTGCTGCAATTCCCGGTGATCGCCGTGAACGACTCGGACACCAAGCACCTGTTCGACAACCGCTACGGCACCGGACAGTCCACGCTGGACGGCATTGTGCGCGCCACGAACCTGCTACTCGCCGGGAGCACGGTCGTGGTCGCGGGGTACGGATGGTGCGGGCGCGGGTTCGCGCTGCGGGCGCGCGGAGCGGGGGCGAACGTGGTGGTCACCGAGATCGATCCCATGAAGGCCCTGGAAGCCCAGATGGACGGCTACCGCGTGCTCCCGATGGCCGACGCGGCGCGGGTCGGGGACCTGTTCGTCACGCTGACGGGCAACGTGCACGTGATCCGGCTCGAGCACATGCGGGCGATGAAAGAGGGCGCGATCGTCGCGAACTCCGGCCACTTCAACGTCGAGATCGACCTGGACGCTCTCAAGCAGGCCGCCCAGGGACCCGGGCGGGTGCGCGAGTTCGTCGACGAGTGGCGGTTGGACGGCAAGCGCATCTTCGTGCTCGCCGACGGCCGACTGATCAACCTTGCGGCGGCCGAAGGCCACCCCGCGAGCGTCATGGACATGTCCTTCGCCAACCAGGCGCTCGCCGCGGAATTCGTCCTCAAGCAGGCCGCGCGCCTCGGCAAAGCGGTCCACCGCATTCCGCCCGAGCTGGACCGGGAGATCGCGCGGCTGAAGCTCCAGGCGATGGGTGTGGCGATCGACGCCCTGACGCCGGCACAGCAGAAGTACCTCGCTTCCTGGGATATGGGAACCTAGCGGCTCCCCGCCCCGTGATCGAAGTCCGCGTCGCCCACCTGGGGCTCGATCGCACGACCAACACGCCGGTCGTGATCTTGCAGGAGCGGGACGGGGAGCGGGTGCTCCCGATCTGGATCGGTCCCGCCGAGGCGAGCGCGATCGCGATGGAGCTGGCCGGCGTGAAGTTCGCACGGCCGCTCACCCACGACCTCCTGAAACAGGTGATCGTCGGACTTGGCGCCGACCTGCGCAAGGTCATCATCACTCAGGTGAAGGACAACACCTATTACGCCGAGCTGCACATCTATCGGGGCGACGCGGTGATCCAGATCGACGCCCGGCCCTCCGATTCGATCGCCGTGGCCTTGCGGCTCAAGGCCCCGATCTTCACGAGCGAGAACCTGCTCGAGCTGACCTCCGTGGACACGGGCACCGGCGGAGCGGGAGAAGGCGAGCCGGGGGCGGCCGGACCGGCCGGCGGGTCGCTCGACGCGGATGCGCTGAAGACCTATTTGCAGAACCTCGATCCGGAAGACTTCGGTAAGTTCACACCCTAGCAATCGGACGGTGCAGGACGGTGCGGGGCGCTGGAGGCTGCTGCCTGTCCTGCTGGCGCCGCTGCTCGGCGCTCTCGCCCTCCCCGCACAAGCTCCCCTGGTCACCGGCCGCATCGTGCACGGCGGCCGCGGCGACCGGCCGCTGCCGCGCGTGTGGGCCGTGCTCCATCGCGTCGCGCGTGACTCGAGCGGCCCGATCGATTCGGCGCTCACCGACGCCCGCGGCCGCTACCACCTGCGGCTCCCCGCCGGCGACACCCTGGCGCTGTTCCTCGTCAGCGCGACTCACGACGGCATCGGATACTTCTCCGCGCCCGTCCGCAATGGCGGGGGGGTGCCCGCACCTCAGACGCTCGTCGTGTACGACACGGGCTCGACCGGGCCGCCCATGCGCCTCGCCCGGCGGGTCGTCACCGTCGCCCGCCCGGGACGGGACGGGACGCGCGAGGTGCTCGAGATCGTCCAGCTCGAGAACCCCGGCCGCACGACGCGCGTCGCGCCCGACACGATCCGCCCCACGTGGGCGGGCGCGCTGCCGGAGGCGGCGATCCAATTCCGGGTGGGGGAAGGGGATGTGTCCCCGGAGGCGGTAGCGCGGCGAGGGGACGCCGTGGCCGTGTTCGCCCCGCTCGCGCCGGGCAGCGCCAAGCAGGTGAGCTACGCCTACGTGCTCCCCGCCGACGTGCGGCAGCTGGCCCTCCCGGTGGACCAGTGGACCGGCGAGGTCAATCTGCTGCTCGAGGACACGGCCGCGGTGGTATCGGCGCCGAGGCTCGACACCGTCGGCGTCCAGGAGATCGAGCGCCGCCGCTTCGCCGCCTACCGCACCGATTCCCTGGCGGCCGGCGCTCGAGTGCTCGTCGCGCTCTCGGCGGGCTCGTTCCGGGCGCAGCAGCTGATCCCGTACATCGTCGGCATTGTGGCGGCCGTACTGGTAGTCGGATTCGTGGTCGCGCTTAGGCGAGCTCCGCGCCCAAGCTAGGAACACCGCCTGGCAGCTCAGTTGCGTCGCGAGTCGTGGGTTGCCTCTGGGACTGTGCGGTCAGCTGCATCAATACCCATGCGGTACCGAGCTCTCGGACCTCTTCCCATCGTGCTCCGGTGATGCGCCTCACTGTTCGGTAGCATACCGGGGGCTCGCCCCCTCCACGAATCGCCTGACGGCATAACGACGTACGCCGATGTTCCCACTCGAACACCCAGCCCAGGAGCCTGACCCACGCGGCCAGTTTCTGAAGCGGGGGCAGGTCGAGCACAGCTTTCCCGTGGGGCGACACCCAGTGCAGGGTCCCGTTCAGGAGCGCTGCGAGTGTGGGCATCCAAGACCTCTGTCGACAGTACCACTCAGTGTGGCCATAGGGAGAATTTCCGCAGGTTCAGTCGACGTGCAAGAGGTAGCACTCCATTCCGCTCCGCGTCAGAAGTCATAGCGCCCGTGGGAACTTTGGCGATAGCTTACCTGCGTTGAGGTGTACGTGCGCACGTACCTGCCGCACTGAGAGCCGTAGCCTTAGGTCACACGAGGATCTCATGTCTCTAACCAAATGCCGCAAAACCTACCTCTCGCTCATCATCGGGCTTGCCGGCGTCGCGGCGTGCGCCGACTATGAACCGACCGCCCCCCGGACTGACGCGGGAGCACCAAGCGCCAAGGCCGCGCGCCCGGTGCAACTCGGGCGTTTGCAAACGCTGGATGACAAGTTCGTCGAGATTGCGCAACAGGTCCCTGGCTTTGGCGGCCTCGCGTTCGACGACGCTGGGAATGTCCAGGTCTACCTAACAGACCTCGCGAAAACGGCGGTTGCCCGGCCGGTGATCGCGGCCTTCATGCTGGGGCGGGTGAAAGACAGCGACGTCGCCCCCCCCAGGGGACGCCGCTTCTCCGGTTTGTGCAGGGTCGCTTCGATTTCCAGCAGCTGAGAGCGTGGAAGGAACAGTTACGCTCGGTCGTGTTCCGCGACCCGCAGGTTGTCTTCCTCGACGCCGACGAGTACCGCAACCGCGTCACAGTCGGCGTGGCCACGGCAGGCGATTCGGCGCGGGTGCGCGACTTGATCGAGCCCTTGGGCCTGCCCGTTGGCACCGTTGGCTTTGAGGTCCGGGGCCACACGCAAGTGACAGCGACGCTGCGCAACGCTTACTCCCCGAGGATCGGCGGGCTGGGGATCAGCTTTGAATTCCCGTTCGATCCCAACGGGCAACTGCAGGACTGCACGCACGGCCCCAGGATCAGCTATTACCCGAACGGGGCGTTCATTACGAACTCACACTGCACTGGCGGACTCTCTCAGGCGTTCGTAATGAATAGCGTGCCTATCGGGCAGGGTGGTGAGTACATTGGGAGGGAAATCACGGATGAGCCGCTTTTCCAGGATTCATACGGGTGTCCGGTCGGCCGTTGGTGCTGCAACAGCGATGCCGCCATCATCCAGTACGAGACTGGCATCACAAAAGAGTACGGCATCGCGTTCACTGGTCTGCCGCCGTGCACGGGGGGAACATGGTGTAACGTCAGGATCACGATACAGGGGATCGTGTTGGTCACCGAAGAAGACTACGCGGTGATGAACGAGGATCTGAATAAGACCGGTCAGCGCACGGGCTGGACGCGTGGCCCAGTGACTCAGACATGCGCTGACACCGAATACGACATCATCTCTGGCCGCCCGCTGGCGCTAACATCCGCCCGGTCATGCTGTGTCAGATCCATGTGCGTGCCGGTGCGGGCCCCGGAGACAGCGGGTCGCCGGTCTATAAGCGCTACACGTTCGTCGCTGGCGAGCCCGGCTACGCCAAGCTCGTAGGCGTATTGTGGGGAGTCACTCCGAGCGTGTCCTCCCCGGACCAGGTGTTCTACGCCAGTCCCTTGGTCGGGATCGCCGCAGATTTGGGGCCGGTTGATCCGGAGCGGCCGCCCCCTCCACCTGCGTCGTTGACGGTTACGATAGACGGGCCAAGTGTCGTGTCTGCGAACACGGTTGCAACATGGACTGCGATTGTCTCGGGTGGAGTGCCGCCGTACGCGTTCCAGTGGTACATCAACGGCGTGCCAGCTGGGAACGAGCAGTCGCTCACGACTGACACGGGCGGTGCGGATTTCGAGTTGCGCGTCGACGTGACAGATGCAGTCGGGGCTACCAGAAGCGTCACCACGCCGGTGACCGTCTTAACGTGTCCGCCGCCGCAGATCTCCTGCGATGAGTGATTCTGTTCAATTAGGGCGTGGTGATGTCCTAGATTCTCTGTAAAAGTGGAAGCGGCGTGATACCTTCTCGAGGTCTTTCCCAAACCTCGAGGCCCGGAATGGGCAGAAGGAGTCACGCCGCCATGCCGAAGATACCACCGAGCGTTCGGTTGCGGGAGCAGATCGCCACTTTCCCCAAGGACGCCGGTTCGGTCGAGTCGGGAACCGCCGCGGTGTCGGACCTCGTGCAGCTCGCCACGGCGCGTCTGGTCCAAGAGGCGCTGGAGGAGGAACAGACGGACTTCATCAGCCGCGAGCGGTACGCCCGGCAGCCCGGGCGGAGCAAGCGCAATGGCTACGTCCCGGGCCACCTGGAGACGGCCGAGGGGTGGCGGTCCAGGTGCCCCAGGTGCGTGAGGCCGGGCGCCGTACCGGTCGCAGGTCTATGACTTTCTCCGCGGTCACTCGGAGGTGGTCGAGCGCCTCGCCATCGAGATGTATGCCCGAGGGCTCTCGACGCGCGACATCTAGGCGGCGTTCACCGATGGGCGGTGCGACTGCCTCCTCTCCCGCACGGCGGTCAGCGCGCTGACCGACCGGCTGTGGACGGAGTACGAGGCGTTCCAGGCGCGGCCGCTCGGCGATGTCTCCGGGCTCGCTGTTCCTGGATGGCGTCTACGAGCCGCTCCGCCTCCACGGGGTCCAGCGAGAGGCCGTGCTCGTGGCCTGGGCGATCACGCTGGACGGCCACA
>JBOHSA010000203.1:0-1543 GCA_050732995.1 Gemmatimonadales bacterium
CCCCCTTGTCGGCATTGCGCGCGAAGCCGCCGGCGGCGCTGAGATAGTAGCCGAGGCCCGGTACGCACTGCACAGTGCTCCCTGCTCCTTCAAGCATCTCCAAGCAGTCTCCGCCCGTCCACCGGCAAGGCGCCGGCCTCGTAGCTACGACAGGGTTTCCACGCGCAGGCCCGGCACCGCCCGGAAATGCGCCTCGTCGCGCGGACCGATCAGCACGCCGAATTCAAGAAACAGCGCCGTGGCCGCCACTGCCAGGTCGTTTGCCGGGATCGGCCGGCCCGCCCGGTTCAGGCTGGCAAACAGGCGGGCCCAGTGGACCGCCACCCCGGCGCCGAACTCCACCAGTGGGACCCGGGACACCAGCGCCTCGATCCGCGCCCGGCGACCCGCCGCCCGTCCCGGATCGTCGGCCAGCTCCACTCCCACCAGCAACTCCGCATACACGATCGCCGGCACTACCGCCGGCTCGTCGCCGATCGCGGACACCGCTCGCTCCCACGACTCCCCGGCGCGCTCACTCGCGACCAAGGCGCTCGTATCGATCACGAGGCCCACGGATTCTCCGGTGGCCGGTCCGCGTCCCCCACGCGCTCCAGCGCGTCCGCCAGCGCCGGGTCCGGAGCACTCCCCGATCGCCACGTCGCGAGCGCGTCGCGCACTGAACCGGTCGACACACCGGGGAGCGGCACCAGCCGCGCTACCGGATCGCCATTGCGCTCCACCACAAAGGAATCGCCGCGGTACCGAACTCGGCCGAGCACGTCACCCAACTTCCGCGCAAGCTCTGTGGCCGTGATGCGATGTTCCATAGTTATGTATTATACGTAATTCCGTAAGCCGTTGCCAGGCTCCGGCGGAGCCGAGGCCTCGGGGATCACGATCGAGCGGCCTCACGTCTCAAGCAGCTCCACCCCTTCCGCACTCGCCGTGCGCACAATCCCCAGCTCCGCGCGCTTGCGCGCATACTCCTCGGGCGTGTAGCACAACAGCTCCACCCCGAAGCGGATGTCGCACTCCTCGACGACGCGCACCGGCCGGTCCAGCCACTTGATCCCGCGAAATGCCTCGGCCACGATCAGCACGTCGAGGTCGCTGTGCTTCAGCGCCTCACCCCGCGCCCGGGAGCCGAACACCAGCACGCGACTCGGCCGGAACCGCCGGACCAGTGGCGGCAGCACCTCCCGCCGGAAGCGCGCCACCTTTACGTCGGCGTCAACCGCCTGAGCCACTCGAACGCCTCCTCGGCCGCCCGCACCTTGGCTTCCGCCGTCTCCCGGTCGTAGACCTCGTAGGGGACCCCGTTCGCCGCGTCCGGGTACCGGGCCGCCGCGTAGTCCGCATTGAGATACACCAGGTGCTTGCGCCGGTCGGGCGGCACGCCGAGCGCGTCCCCGAGCTCCGTCAGGGAATGCGTGCGCGGGGACGCTTCGCCCCGGAGCACCATCCAGGCCGCCTTGAGGTACTTCTCCACCGCCTGCTGGGCGACGAACGCCGCCAGCTCGTACGCCTCGATCCCGATGTTCTTGCGCGCGTTCACGAGATC
>JBOHSA010000204.1:0-2995 GCA_050732995.1 Gemmatimonadales bacterium
GGGCGGGGCTCGTGATCGCGATCGGCGCGCCGGCCTCGCGGCTCGAGCTCGCCGACGTCACGGTCGCGCTCGACGCCGAACCGCCCGACCAGCGCGAGGCGACGATCCGCGACCTCACGGGGGGCCGCGGCGTGGACGTGGGGATCGAGGCGGCCGGGCGGCCGGAAGCGGTGGAAGAAGGGCTGCGCCTGCTGCGGGATGGGGGCACCTACGTGATCGCCGGGCACTACACGGACGGCGGGACGGTGACGCTGAACCCGCACCGCGACATCAACCGCAAGCACGCCGACGTCCGCGGGCAATGGGGCACCGAGGTCCATCACGTCGCGCGCGCGCTGCAGCTCCTGGCGCGGCGGCGCGACCGCCTGCCGTTCGCCCGCCTGATCGGCGGCCGCTACGATCTGGCCGGCGCGGGCCAGGCGCTGGCCGACGTCGAGGCGCTGCGCGTGACGAAAGCCGTGATCGTGCCGTGAACCGCCGCCGGCTGCTGCTCGTGACGGCCCTGCCGCTCACGATCCTGGCGGTGCCCTGGCTCCTCGCCCGGCCGTCGAACGAGCGCGACTGGCAGCCGAATCAGGCGGTGCTGCCCTGGGCCGACGTTGCGGGCGACTCGGTGCGGGTCCACAACGTGCGGAACACGCGGACTTCTCGGTGCGGATTCGGGAGGGACTGCCCTGGCGGGCTAGTGCCGGGTCAAACTGACGCTGAGCTGGAACAGCGTCAGGCTCACGTCGCCCACGACGGGCGCGGCTGATCCCCGACCGGGCCTGTATCGACCAGTACCTGCTCGTGCCGGCCGGCTTGTGAGGACGTGCTCGGGTCCTTGGTGAGCTGGTGCATGTCCACGATGTGGGCGAGGCTGCGACGCTGGTGCAGGACGCGGGCCGTCTCCACGATCCGGGCCGCGTCCAGGTCGCGGTACATCAGCGTCGGCCTGCGGCCGTTCCGATCGCGTGGATCAGGTCGCCCAGCTCGTAGGGCTTGGTCACCGAGGGTTGGCCGCACTCCTCCAGGAAGAGGCGGGTTTCGGCGCGCGCCACGTCCCCCGTGACGAACACGAACCGCTGGGCGAGCGTGGGGTTTTCCTCGCTCAGCTGCTCGTACAGGGCGCGGCCGCCGAGCCGCGGCATCTGGAGGTCGCTGACGACGACGTCGAACTGCGCGCCGCGCGCCTGGATGCGCTCGATGGCCACGAGCCCGTTCTCCACCGCCACCACCTCGTGGCCTTCGCGCTCGAGCAGGAGCTCCATCGCCTGGCGGTTGACGGTGTCGTCATCCACCACCAGGATGCGGAGCTTGGGCAGCGCGGGGACGGCCGCCCCGGTGCGCGCCAGGGGGCCGAGCACGCTCTTGGACAGCGTGACGACGACCTCGGTGTTCCCCGCGCCGCCGCTCCGCGGGCGCAGCCGGAGCGTGCCGCCCGATGACTGGGCTAGCGCGCGCGCGAGCGCGAACTCGATCTCGCCGCCGCCCCCGCCGTGCGTGAACCGGAACGGGGACACGAGCCGTTGTTCGGCCTCGAGCGAGAGGGGCGCGCCGCTGTCCGACAAGGCGAGCACGAGCGAGGGCCCGGTCTCGACCACTTCGATCCGGAACTCGCGCGGCGGGGCCGCGTCGCGCAAGCGGCGCAGGGAAAAGTCCACCAGCTTGGTCATCATCTCCTTGAGCTGCGCCATGGGGCAGGCCACCATCGCCAGGCGCTCGGGCACCTTGCGCAGCAACTGGACCCCCAGCTCCTTCAGTGTGGTCTGCCGTTCCGTGAGCACCGTGTGGAGCACGACCGCGAGATCGGAGGGCTCGGCGGCGCCGATCGGATGCTCGGCCAGCTCGAGGAAGTGCTGCGAGATCTCCGCGGCGCGGCGGACCTCGCCGAGCAGCATCAGCAGGGCGCGCGCGCGCTCGGGGTCGAGCGGGCTGCCTTGCAGCAGGTCGGCCAGCGCGCCGATGGCGGCGAGGCGGTTGTTCAGCGCGTTCAGCACGTTGGCCGAGCCTTCGTCCAGCGCGATGCGCCGGATTTCCGGACCGCCCCCCGATGAAGCGGGCGGGAGGGCGACCGGGACCCGGGCGGCCGGCCGCCGGTTCTGGCGGCCGAACAGGAAGCCGAGCAGCGCGCCGACCGCCCCCCCGAACACGAATGGGACCCACAGTTCCATGCGGCTTAAACTATGCCATCCGCCTCCCGCCGGGCCAGACCGGCGCTTGACCGGCCGCGGGCCCCTGGGTACGTTGCCCGCGCTCGCCCTGGTGGTGGAATTGGTAGACACGCTGTCTTGAGGGGGCAGTGGCGCAAGCCGTCCCGGTTCGAGTCCGGGCCAGGGCATCCGGCCACCTCATATCGCCTCCGGCAAAACGGTCCATGCTCTGGGCTGCCCCTTGCTTCCTCGGCTCCACGATGACCCTAATCGTTCTTGCGGCCATGTTCTTCCTCTTCAAGGCAGCGTTCCAGTAGACCAGCATCTCCCAGGCGCTCCGCGCACGGGGCGAACGCAGGCGTGGGGCCCCGCCACCGCAGTTCGTCCACATCGCGGAAGAGCGGTGCGTCGGTCCGGAGCGTCGCCAGATCCTTGAAGCGCAGCGCCAGGTCGCGGCGGGTTCCCAGGACCGCCGGCGGAAAGTCCTCGATGATGCCGTATTGGTTCAGCAGCCGCGCCGCCGTGACCGGACCGATCCCCGGAATGCCTGGATAACCGTCCGCGGCGTCGCCGACGAGGGCGAGGAAGTCGGGAATCAAGACGGGCTCCACCCCGAACTTCTCGCGCACGCCCGCCGCATCCCGGATCTTCCGCGTTCTGCGGTCGACCTGGACGACCCGGTCGCCGCGCACGCATTGGGCCAGATCCTTGTCCGGTGTCCAGATGCAGATCTTCTCCACGCCCCGATCCAGGGAGGCGATCTGCGCCGCGGAGGCGAGCCCGTCGTCGGCCTCCAGCTCCGTCATGGGCCACACCGCCACTCCCAGGGCCGAGAGGGCGTCTTCGAGGGGGTGGAATTGCGC
>JBOHSA010000205.1:0-7563 GCA_050732995.1 Gemmatimonadales bacterium
CGCGGCGAGTCGCTCCAGCAGCTCGTCATAGTGGATGAACTCGAACCAGCGGGCCAGCACGTCCACCTGGAACCGCGCCTGGGAAGCGGTGAGAACGTGCCCGTTGATGATGACGCCGCCCGGGGTCGGCCGGCGCAGGCGGCAGGCGAGCGCCATGGCGCCCCGGCCGGCGAACGCCGGCAACGGCGCTAGGCCCACGGCGGCGCTATTCGACGGAGCGCAGCCCGAAGGCGGGCGGCGCCGGCGGCTCGGCAGGATGGACGGGCGGCAGGTCGAGCTCGAACGAGAAGCGCGTGCCCCACCCCGGCCGCGACTGGAGCCGCAGCTCGGCGCCCATCGCGCCGACGAGCTTGCGGCAGATGGCGAGCCCGAGGCCGGTGGACGACAGGCTGAAGCCGTGCCGCTCGCCGCGCCGGCGCAGCGGCTGGTACAGGCTCTTGAGCGCGGCCTGGTTCACCCCGGGTCCCGTGTCGCGCACGGCGAACTCGACGCGCCTGGCGTCCAGCTCGGTCGCGCGGATTTCCACGAAGCCCTCCTCGGTGAACTTGAGGGCGTTGGTCGTGAGATTCAGGAGCGTGCGACTGAGCGCCACCGGGTGCCCCAGCCGGTGTTGCACGGTGGGGACGACGATGACGATCTCCAGGCCCTTCTCTTCGGCCATGGGGCGCACGATGTCGCGCACCGACTCGAACAGCTCGATCACAGAGAGCGGGGAGCGGCCGCCCTCCGCGAGCTGGTCGCCGCCGCGGGACAGCTCGAGCGCGTCGCTCGCAAGGGAGGAGAGGCCGAGCGCGGCGCTGTAGATCAGGCCGAGCTGGCGGCGTTGCAGGTCGCTCACCCCGCCGCTGCGGCCCTGCTGCATGCCCTCGGCGAGGAACAGGATCGACGTGAGCGGCGAGCGCAGGTCGTGCAACACGCCGACCAGGAGCTCCAGGCCCTCGGGCCCCGCGAGGTGGGCCTCGATGTCCTGCACGCCCTCGGCCTCGACCGCCTGCCGGACGGTCTCGAGGTTCAGGAGGAGCCGGAGCAGCTCGCTCGCGGTGGCGGGCGGCGCGCCATTGCGCCGCCGGGTGAGCAGCTCGACGCGGAGCCAGTCGATCAGCCGGCGGCAGAGCGGCGCGCTCGGCTGCGGCACCAGCTCCGACAGGTAGCCGGGTACGCCGTGCGCCACGGCGAGCGCGAGCGCCGCCAGGAGCCGCGGCGCCAGCGTCGGGTCGGTCTCAGGGAGCGAGGTAAACGACCCCAGCTCCTGCCAGCGCTCCTCGACGCGGCGCACCGCGGCGGTGAGCACCGCGCTCGTCACCCCCGCGAGAGGCCGGGCTGGAGTCGCGTCCGAGGAGGGGGGGAGGGGGGGGAGGGGGGGAAGGGGATTCGCGACCCGCGGCAACCGCATCCGTGCCTGCTCCCTGTGGGACAGACGAGGTAAACACCCCTCCGACGACTTGTCAAGGCAACGCGGCGGTCGAACCGGTCGGCTTACGCTCCGGCGGCGTGGGCGCCGGGCAGGGCGCCGAGCGCGCGGTCCAGCAGGGCCAGGGGATCGGGGGGGGCGGTGTGCGGAATCGGTGCGGCCGCATGAGCCCAGCGCAGCCGCGGCCGGGGATCGGGGAACGCCGCCAGGACGCTCGTCGAAAGCCGTGCGGCCAGCTGCCGCGCGCCGGCCTGGTCCGTCGCCGGTGCGATCACGCCGAACGCCGTGTCCTCCAGGCGGCCGATCGCGTCCGAGACCCGGCCGCCCGCGCGGAACGCGTGCGCCAGCCGATCCGCCGTCGCCGCATCGGGGCGCTCCCGCCCCTCCACCGCGAAGGCCACGCACGCGAGCGGGAGCTGCTGGCGCCGGGCCTCCGAGGAGATCTCGCGCGCGCGCCGCGCCAGCCCCGATCGGTTGTACAACCCGCTCGAGCGGTCGACCAACCCCTCGTCGCCCATCTGGTCGCCCTCGAGCTTGCCGCGCACATAGAGCCCGAGCCGCAGGAGGAACTCCTCGGCGTCGACCGGTCCGCCGCGCAGATCCCACGCGCCCGCGCGCAGGGCATCGAGCCGCAGCTGTCGGGTCGTCGGATCGGGGGTCGTCAGGATGATGGGGGTGTTGTCGGGGAGGTGAGCATCGGCGCGCAGCGTGCGACATACGGCCAAGCCGCCCATCTCGGGCAGGGCGGTGTCGAGCACGACGACGTCCGGCTGCGCGGCGCGGGCCTGCTCGAGCGCCTGTTTGTCGGTGTAGGCGCGGAGGATGGTGTAGCCCTGCGGCTCGAGGATGCTCGCGAGCGAGCGGGCCGACCATTCCTGCACGTTCGCGAGCAGGACCACGGGGGGACGACCCGCCATTTTGCGTCCGGGCATGGACACTTGCTCCAGGGTGAAGCTGATGATTTCCCAAGCCACGCGAGGCGCGAATGATAGAGCGCCACGCTTGCTCCGGGCAAGATAGTGCAGGAGTCGTGCGCCATCGGGCGGTGCCACGCAACCCATTTTCATAGAGGGAGTTAGTGGGCTTTCCCCGCATGCGCATGCGGTGGGCAGTCGCCGCCTAAAGCCAACAAGCTGTGGCCCTTGCGCCGCGATTCCCCTGGGTTCCGGTGTCGCGTGCCCCGAGGTCCAGGCCGACTCAATTGCCACAAGTGTCACGTGACCAACGGGTTAGCTGTTTTTTTCGCAGGTGAGGCTCGGGGGAGTGGCACGGGCCTCAAACTTGAATTGCCCCTCGGTGGGACCAGTCCGGTCGGGTCGCGACCGGGCACCGAAAGGGAATCGCATGTTGTGTCGCCGTTGCGCGAGTCTGACCACCGACAATCCGGCCCGGACCTCGGCCTTCCTGCGCTGCGGGTCCGACGCGTGGCAGGCGGTGTTGTGCTCCCGCTGCGGCTCGATCCTGCCGGCGGATGGTCAGAACACGGCGTTGGTCGCGAAACTGTCGCAACTCGCACGCTTCGGGCTGGCGGGTGATGCGCGCCCGCTCCTCGAATCCACCGGCACCGCTGCCGAGGACGTCTGATATGTGTGGCATTGTTGGGTATGTCGGGGACCGGGAGGCCGGTCCGATCCTGCTCGACGGACTGCTGCGGCTCGAATACCGCGGGTACGACTCGGCCGGGCTGGCGATCCAGAACGGCGCCGGCGTGGTGACGCGCAAGCTGGCCGGCCGGATCCAGGGGCTCCGGGACCTGTTCGACCGGGCGCCGGTGCGCGGCGGCACGGGGATCGCCCACACGCGCTGGGCCACGCACGGCGCCCCGACCACATCGAACGCCCATCCGCACCTCGATTGCCGCGGGGCGATCGCGCTGGTGCACAACGGGATCATCGAGAACGCCGACGTGCTGCGCACGCAGCTCGAGCGGGAAGGGCATCGCTTCGTCACCGACACCGACACGGAGACCCTGGCGCATCTCATCGAGGAGGCGCCGGGCGAGACGCTCGAAGACCGGGTGATCGCCGCGCTCGCGCGGGTGGAGGGCACCTACGGGCTCGCCGTGCTCTCGTCGGCGGAGCCGGGCAAGATCGTGGTCGCGCGCCAGGGCTCGCCGGTGTTGCTCGGCATCGGCGAGCGGGAGTTCTTCGTCGCCTCCGACGCGTCGGCCGTGCTGGCGCACACCCGCTCGGTCGTGTACCTGGACGACGGCGACCTCGCGGTCGTGACGCGCGAGGGGTACCGGGTGCTCGATCGTGAGGCCCGCGACCAGGTCCGCGCGGTGAACGCCATCGAATGGGATCTCGAGGCGATCGAGCTGGGCGGGTACCCGCACTTCATGCTCAAGGAGATCAGCGAGCAGCCCGAGACGGTGCGGAGCACCCTGCGGGGCCGGTTGCTGTTCGAGACGGGCACGGCGCGGCTGAACGGGTTGAACCTGTTGCCGGAGGAGTGCGCGGCGATCCGGCGGATCCTGATCGTCGCGTGCGGCACCTCTTGGCACGCCGGGCTCGTGGGCCGCTTCGCGCTGGAGGAGCTGGCCGGGATTCCGGTCGAGGTCGAGTACGCCTCGGAGTACCGCTACCGGCCCCATCTCGTGGCGCCGGGCACGGTGGCGATCGCCATCTCGCAGTCGGGGGAGACGGCCGACACGCTCGAGGCGATCCGCGCGGCCCGCGTGGCGGGCTGCAAGGTGCTGGGCCTCGTGAACGTCGTGGGGAGCACGATCGCCCGCGAGGCGGACGGCGGGATCTATTTGCACGCGGGCCCCGAGATCGGGGTGGCCTCCACCAAGGCGTTCACGTCGCAGATCGCGGCGTTGCTCTTGCTCGGGCTCTATCTGGGCCGCCAGCGCGGCCGGTTGACGCTGGAGCAGGGGCAGGCCCTGACCGGGCAGCTCGCCCGGCTGCCGGAGGCCATCGCGCGGGCCCTCACGCTCGCGCCCCAGGTGGAAGCCCTGGCGCAGCGCTTCGCCCACGAGCGCAACTTCCTCTATCTAGGCCGCGGCCTGAACTTCCCGGTGGCGCTGGAGGGCGCGCTCAAGCTGAAAGAGATCAGCGACATCCACGCCGAGGGCTACCCCGCGGCGGAAATGAAGCACGGGCCGATCGCGCTGATCGATGAGAACATGCCGGTGGTGTTCGTCGCGCCCCACGACCACGTCTATCCCAAGGTGCTGTCGAACATGCAGGAGGTGAAGTCGCGCGCGGGCCGGATCATCGCCGTGACGAGCGAAGGCAACGGGGACCTGCACGCCCTGGTCGACCACCAGCTGTGCGTGCCGGCCACCGCCCCGCTCCTGTCGCCGCTCGTGACCGCGATCCCGCTCCAGCTCCTGGCCTACCACATCGCGGTGCTGCGCGGGTGCGACGTGGACCGGCCCCGCAATCTCGCCAAGAGCGTGACGGTCGAGTAGCTTGCACTCATGACGTGCTCCCCCCTCCCCCCCCGCGCGATACTGCCGGCGGTCGGGCTGCTCCTGCTCGGGCTGGCGACGCCGCTGCCCGGGCGCGCCCAGGTGGCGGGAGACGGCGTGGGCGCCCGCCTGACCGCGACCCGGAGCGAGCTGAACCGGCGGCTCCAGGAGCTCGAGCAGGGGCGGACCTCGGGCGAGACGGCGAAGCTGCGCGCCGAAGCGGCCGCGATCCGCGCGCGGCTGGACGAGGGCGATTTCCTCGCCGGCGACCGCATCCTGCTGCACGTCGACGGCGAGCCGCAGCTGAGCGACACGTTCACCGTGGGCGGGGATCGGGAGCTCATCCTGCCGGTCATCGGCCGGGTGATGCTGCGCGGCGTGCTGCGCACCGAGCTGGAAGAGCGCCTCACCGCGGATATCGGCCGCTTCGTGCGCAACGCGACGGTGCAGGCCCGGCCGCTGATTCGCCTCGCGGTGTACGGCGACGTGGTCCGGCCCGGCTTCTACGCCGTGCCGGCCGACGGGCTCGTGTCGGACCTCCTGACCGCCGCGGGCGGGCTGACGCCCACCGCCAAGCAGGACAAGATGCGGGTGGAGCGCGGGGGCAAGGCGGTCATGGACGCCGACCACCTCGCGCGGGCGCTCGCCGAGGGCTGGACGCTCGACGTCGCGAACCTGCGCCCGGGCGACCAGATCGTCGTGCCGGGCCGCGCCCGCACCGAGAGCTCGCTCCGGATTGTGGCGATGCTGCTCAGCATTCCCGTGACGATTTACACGCTCACACAGCTCATCAAGTAAGCCGCCGCAGCCCGCTTCCCCCGCGATTCGGCTCCATCGCTAGCGTCCGCGCAGCACCGGCTGCGGCCCGGCGTGCTGGTCGAGCCACCGCACGGCCTGTGGGACCGTCGCCACGTCGCCGCGCAGCACCGCCAGCACCCAGTCGCCCAGCGCCAGCGTGCTGAACGCCCGGTCGTACACGACCCCCGGACTCGATTCCATTCCCCCGAGTTTGAGCAGGAAGGGCACCCGCTCGTCGCGCCGGATCCCCTGATCGGGCTGGTCCTTCACGCGGGCGGCGTGGTCCGAGGTGAGCACGATGGTCGTGCGCTCCCAGAGGTCCGCGACTTCGAGCGCCCGGCGCAGCTCGCCCACGGTCCGGTCCACCAGCCGGAGCTGGTCGGCGTAGCCCGTGTGGGAGTAGTGGTGCAGGGTGAGGCGGCCGCGCGCGCCGTCGTAGATGTAAGGATGATGCGGCACCGGCCAGTGGACGAACACGAGCCCGAGCTCGGCGTCGGTGGCCGCAGCGGTCGCCTGCGCGAGGATGCGGCGATAGCTCTCGACGTGCCGGCGCCGCCGGTCCCAAGGCGACAGGCTGCGGAGCTGCGCGACCATCGTGCCGCCCAGCGTCGCGCGTCCGTCCTGGCCGATCACGTCGAAGTACGGCTCCCAGTGACACCGCGTGAGCGCGGCGGCGACCACCCGGCAATAGGGGTGGTACCAGCCGACGAGACCCGCGTTGATCCCCAGGTCTCGCGCCCGGCCGAAGAGGTTGGGCTCGCGGCTCCAGTCGCGCACGTCTCCCACGGCGGCGCCGACGCGGCGCAGCCGCAGCTCGGCCGCCCCCGCGGGCGCGGCCGTCTCGATCGCCTGTCCCGTGATCAGCGCCGGCAGCGATATGCCGGTCTGCCAGGAGGGCGGAGTCGCCTGCGACGCATACAGTCTCCCCCCCTCGCCGCGCAAACGTTCGAGCTCCGGCAGCTCGAGGCCCGCCGGGCGGTCGTCGAACGCCAGGCGTTGATCGAGCTCGTCGAACACGAGGATGATGACGCGAGGCGAGATGGAGGAGGACGTGGAGGATCGTGCAGGAGGGCGGAGAGGTGGCGCGAGCGGCCGGTCGGCGAACGTCGCGGCGATGGGGTAGGTGGCGCCGAGCCACAATCCGCGGCCGACCGTCACGAGCGTGAACGGAGCGAAGAAGAGCAGCACGGCCCGGGCGTAGCGGGCGCTCCGCGCCGGCCAGCTCGCGAACAGGACGAGCGGCAGGAGCGGACTCAGGTTCTTGAGTGGGAAGGGACGCCCGGCCGGTTCCACCACCCAGAAGGCGAACTCGGCGAGCCGGGGCAGATGGAACTCTGTCCGTAGCGTCTCGAGCGGAATGAACAAGGTCAACAGGAACAGCCACCGGGCGACGGCACGCAGCCGGGGGTGCTCGACGCGGCGCACCAGGATCGCAACGCCCGCGAACAGCGCGCCCAGGAGCAAGACGTTGGCGATCACCGCCCATGGAGCGGCAGGTGAGAGCTTCAGGTAGTACCCGTTGGGGCCCGAGAGGCTCAGGATCTCCGTCCACACGCGGAGCAGGCAGAGATTCGCGAGCGACACGCCGACTGCGAGGTCCAGCAACATCAGGCGCCGGTCGCGGGTCAGCGTCATGCGCTCACTGGCGGAAGTCCGCCGCGGGCGAGCGTTCGCGCCAGCGGTCCAGCCAGGTGGCGAGGGTCGCGGGGCTCGGGCCCGTCAGCTCACCACCCAATACCGCGAGCGCCAGGTCGTGCAGCGCGATCGAGTTGAACGGCTTCCGGTAGGTGAGCGTGTCTCCCGGCCCCCCCCCCTGGCCCGCGAGCTTCACGACGAACGGCACGCGCGTGTCGCGCTCGCCGGCCCGGCGCGAGTGGTCGGAGATCAGCACCACCGTCGTGCGGTCCCACAGGGCGGCGGCTTCCAGCTCGCGGCGCAG
>JBOHSA010000206.1:0-5045 GCA_050732995.1 Gemmatimonadales bacterium
GAGCCGGCCCGGGCGCGGGCCGGGTCATCGCGCGCCAGTCGCGCTGCAGGTCGGCGCTCGCGCCCACCCGGCGCAGCTGCCGGCCCACCCGATAGGGAATCAGCTGGCCGGCGGTGGCCTCGCCGAACCGCGGGATCAGCGAATCGCCGGCGCGCTGAGCCAACGAATGAAAGAACCGGCTCCCGTAAGCGTACGGGAGGGACCCGCCCGGCCAGCGCGTGAACCGCAGCGCGTCCCACGGTGACCGCGAGGCGCCGGCATCGGCGGCCAGGAGCTGGGTATGAAAGCTGCCGTCCGCCCGGCCCGCCGTCGTGAGCCTCGACTCGTAGTAGGTGGCGAAGCCCTCGATCACCCAGCTCGGCTGATAGGCGTTGGGGAACAGGCCCGGCGCGCGCCCGAACACGCCCTGGAGCACGCGCCAGAACCCGCGCGTGCGGTCCAGGTGAAAGACGTGGGCCAGCTCGTGCGTGATGACGAGGCGGAGCCAGTCGTCGTTGTCCTGCAGCGCCGGATCGTCGGCGGGGGGAGCGAGCAGGACGGTGATGCGGTTCGACGGCGCCACGCTGGCGAACCCGTTGCTCGCGTCGATGTCGTCGCCCAGCGTCAGGTCCACCATGCCGCGCGGCGGATGCAGCTCGGCGGTGAGGAGTGCGTACGCCCGTTCCGCTTCGCGCGCCGCCCGGCGGGCCACGTCCCGCTCGTCGGGGCGGAAATGGATGCGGAAATGCGGGGTGTGCAGGGTGCGCCAGCGACCGGAGGGATCGACTTGCGCGGCGGCGCCGGCGCCGAGCGAGAGACCTCCCACCACGAGCCATACCACGCCCCACATGCGTGTCACGGGTCGCAAGCTAGCACGGCCCCTTTCGACGCGTCAATTTGCCCAATAGATTGGCGTACCTTAACTTCTGCGCCTTGTGAAGGGGCCTCACCGGTGACCGTTTGCGCCTACTGCGGCCGCGAGAACGAGGCGACGGCCGAGTTTTGCATGGACTGCGGCAAGCCGCTGTCCAAGTCCGGGGCGCTGAAGGCGGCCGCCGCCGCCGCGACCAAGCCGGCTCCTCCGCCGGCGACTCCCGGCGCGCCCCCGCCGCACCCGCGCGCCGGCCCCCCCACGGGTCCCCGAGTGAGTCCGTCCGCTGCGGCGGCGCTCGGCGGCGCCGCGAGCCCGCCGACGCCGGCCGGGAGCCCCTGCCCCTTCTGCGGCCAGCCCGCCAGCCCGGTGTTGCCCTTCTGCCCGCACTGCGGCCGCCGGCTGACGGCGCCGGGGTCAGGCCCGGCGTGTTCGCGCTGCTACTCACCGGTCGCCACCGGGGCCAAGTTCTGCGCCACGTGCGGCGCGCCGCTCGCCGAGGCCAGCCTCACCCGGGCGTCGGCGGAGCGGCGCGGCGACTTCCGGTTCACGCTCGTACTGCTCAACGAAGCGGGGACCGTGCTGCAGCGCTTCGATCGCAAGACCGTGGATACGACGATCGGGCGGCAGGGAGGGGACGTGCGGTTCCCGGACGATCCCTTCCTGTCGCCGCTGCACGCCAAGATCTCCTGGGAGGGCGACCGGCTGGTCGTGCGGGATCTTGGCAGCCGCAACGGGACGTGGGTGTTTCTGCAGGGGCCCCACCGGCTGGCGGACGGCGACCTGCTGTTGATCGGCTCGCAGGTCCTGCGGTTCCGCCGCCTGGGGTACCCCGGCCCGCACGCGCCCGACGCGGACGCCACCAAGCGCATGGGCAGCCTGCTCCCGAGCGCCGACATCGCGAGCCTGACGCAGCTGCGCTCCGACGGCAGCTCGCGCGACACGATCCAGCTCTCGCCTGGGCGGGACGTGTACATCGGGCGGGAGCGCGGGGACTGGATCTTCCCCTACGACCGCTCGATGAGCGCGCAGCACGCGATGATCCGCTCCGAGGACGCCGACTTCGTGGTGCTCGACACGAACAGCCGGAACGGCGTCGCGCTGGCGGCGCGCGGCGAGATCCTGCTGCAGCACGAGTCGCGCATCCTGGTCGGCGACAAGCTGCTGCGCGTCGAGGTGCCGGCGTGAAGGTCTGCCCGGTCTGCGCCGCCGAGTATCCCGACGAAGTCAAGTTCTGCCAGCAGGACGGTACGACCCTGCGCGCGGCCGCGCCCGCGGCGGATCTGGTGGGGCAGGTCGTGGCGGACCGCTACCACGTGGTGAAAAAGCTGGGCGAGGGGGGGATGGGCCAGGTGTACCTGGCCGAGCACGTGAAGATGGGACGGCGCAGCGCCATCAAGGTGATGAACCCCGGGATGGTGCACGACCCCGACGCCGTGGCCCGGTTCAACCGCGAGGCGGCGAACGCGAGCCGGATCACGCACCCCAACGTGTGCGCGATCTACGACTTCGGCGAGACGCCCGACGGGCTGATCTATCTCGCCATGGAGTTCATCGAAGGCGAGCCGCTCACCGACCTGCTCGAGCGAGAGGGCGCGCTGCCGCCGCGCCGCGCCGTACCCATCTTCCTGCAGGTGGCCGACGCCCTCCAGGCCGCGCACGACCTCGGCATCGTGCACCGCGATCTGAAACCCGACAACATCATGCTCAGGCGCGCCAAGGGCGGCGGGGATGTAGTGAAGGTGGTGGACTTCGGCATCGCCAAGGCCGTCGGCGGTGATGAGAGTCAGAAGGTCACGAAGACCGGGTTGGTCCTCGGCACGCCCGAGTTCATGAGCCCCGAGCAGCTGTCGGGCGACGCGGTCGACGGCCGGAGCGACTTGTATTCGCTCGCGTTGGTGCTGTTCCGCGCGCTCACGGGCCGGCTGCCCTTCGAGGCGAGCACGATGCAGGAGACGATGGTCAAGCGGCTGACCGACGAGCCGCAGAAACTCGGCCAGGTGCGGCCCGACCTCGTGTTCCCGGCCGGCCTGCAGGAGATCCTCGACGCCGCGCTGACGCGCAGTCCTGTGGACCGGTATCAGACCGTGGCCAAGTTCGCGGGCGACGTGGCGGCGGTGACGGGAATCGGTGGCGGGCGGAGCTTGGCGGCGGCGATCCCCGCCACGCGGGCCGACAGCGAGAGCAAGACTCAATTGCTGGACACCGCCGCCACGCATCTGCTGGGGGCGAAACGCGCGGCGACGGTGAAGAAGCGCTCGCTCGTGCCCGTCGTGGTGGGGGCGATCGTGCTGCTCGGCGGCGGCGCGGGAGCGGTCCTGCTCAGCGGCGGGGCGAAGCCGGACTCGACGGCCGCGCCGACCGCTCCCCCCGCCGATAGCGCGTCCGGCCGTGCGCCCAATACGCGATCCTCGACGTCCCAGCCCCCCAGCCGGACCGCTACCGTGTCGCGGCCGAACGTCAATCTCGCTCGCGCGTTCGCCGCGCTGGACGAACTGATGCTCGAGCGCCTGGACTCGACGACGGCCGACATGGTCCGCGACTCGGCAACCGTGTTGTACAACGCCAACGGCATCAACCTGCGCGACCAGGCCTACGCGGCCTTCGTCGTCGGCAACGCCCTGTTCAACAAGAAGGATCGCCTGCGCGGGTGTGACTGGGTTCGCAGGGCCAGCACCATCGACCCCAGCAACCAGGCGTACGCGCAGCTCTTGCAGACACAATGCTAAGGCCAGGAGATGTTCGGACGCTCGTCAAAGCCCATTAGAGTTCAGGTCTTCGCCAAGACCGACCTCGGGAAGACTCGGGAGCACAACGAGGACTGCTTCCTGATCGCCGACCTGACGCGGCAGGACGCCACGCTCCAGCCGCGCGTGCGCGAGCACGACGTAGGCGAGCGCGGCTCGCTGTTCGTCGTGGCGGACGGCATGGGCGGGGCTGCGGCGGGCGAGCTCGCGAGCGAGATGGCGACCGATACGATCTACGCCCACATGGCCCAGGCCTGGGGGACGGACGCCGAGGCCACGGCCCAGCGGTTCGCCTACCGCCTGAAGGAAGCGGTCGAGGTCGCGAACAGCCACATCCACGCCTACGCCAAGGCGCACCCGGAAGTGCGCGGCATGGGGACGACCACCACGGCCGCCGGCCTGTTCGGCGACCACATCTACCTCTCCCAGGTCGGGGACAGTCGCGCCTACCTGATCCGCGACGGGGAGGCGGTGCAGCTCACCAAGGACCAGTCGCTGATGCAACGGCTGGTGGAGGCGGGCGAACTCACCGAGGAGGAGGCGGCGCAGAGCGAGCGGCGCAATATCATCCTCCAGGCCCTCGGCCCCGACGCCAAGGTGAAGGTGGATCTCACGCACCAGGAGGTCCGCAAGGGCGACGTGCTGGTGCTCTGCTCGGACGGCCTCTCGGGCCAGGTGAAGAAGGAAGAGATTGCCGAGATCGTCACCCGGGAGCGGGACCTGGCGGGGGCGTGCGACCGGTTGATCGCGCTCGCCAACCAGCGCGGCGGGCCGGACAACATCACGGTGATCATCGCCCGGTTCGAGGGCGACGGCCTGCGCACGTCCAGCGCGCAGGAGGAAGTCGGCCACCAGATCTACCCGCTGATCGACACCGAGACGAGCACCGAGCCGGTGCCGATCTACAAGGGGAGCCGGCCGCCGGTGCCGACGCGGCGGGCGCGGTGGAGCGTAATCGCGGCGGCCCTCATCGCGGCGGCGCTCGTCGCCGGCGCGCTCTGGCTCGCCGCGCGGGGCCAGTGAAAGCCCAGTTCAAGTTTCTCTCCGGGGCCCGGGCCGGGCAGATGGAAACCTTCCGCAAGCACTACATCGGGCTGGGCCGCCACCCGCTCTCCGACGTGCGGTTCGACGCGGAGCGCGACCTCGACGTGTCCTCGCGCCACGCCGCCATCGTCCAGCGCGGCGAAGGGAGCCCGGGCGGCGGGGGCTTCGTGCTGCAGGACCTGGGCAGCAAGAACGGGACGTTCGTCAACGGGAAGCGCGTGACCGGGGACGTTACCCTCGCCGACGGCGACGTCCTGGGGTTCGGGGCCAACGGTCCCGCGGTGGAGTTCCGGATCGTCGCGGCCGAGGAGGGCGAAGCGACGACGGCCGGCGCCGAAGCGGCGGCACGCCGCGCTTCGAGCCCGCGCGAGCCCGTTCCCGCCCTCACCTCCCCCCCTCCCCCC
>JBOHSA010000207.1:0-8354 GCA_050732995.1 Gemmatimonadales bacterium
GGCGAGCCCAGTGGGGTCTCGCCCGGCGGCCGCCAGCGCCTCCGTCACCATGACCGTCGTGGTCGTCTTGCCGTGCGTCCCGGCAACCCCCACAACGGTCCCCCCACCCCCCCCGCCCTCTCCCCCCGCCCCCCCTGCGACGGCTTGGCCCAGGGCGTCGGCCCGCCGTACTACCGGGATTCCCAGAGCGCGCGCCCGCTCGAGCTCCGGATGCTGTCCCGCGACCGCCGCGGTAACCACGACGGCGCGGGCCCCATTCACGTGCCCGGGGTCGTGACCCCGCCAAATCTGAACCCCTGAGGCTGCCAGATCGGCGGCTCCGGAGGGGTCTGAATCGCATCCCGTTATTGCCACACCCAGGTGCCTGGCGACGACGGCCAGAGCGCTCATCCCCGCTCCAGCGATACCCATGAAATGGATCGGGCGGGGATCCCCGGGTGCAAACAGGGTCATCTGTGGGCGGCTAATATAGCGGATAAACGAAAGTTGCGAAAGAGCTTGAGGTTACCGAGCCAGTGTCAAAATGTTTGACATGATATCCCGGGCGGCGTTCGGTCGTCCCCGACTCCGCGCCGCGTCACCGAGTAACTGGAGTCGCCTCCGGTCGCCGAGTAGTTCGGTGATGGCGCGCGCGAGCCTGGCCGGAGAGAGATCGCGCTCCGGCAGCGCGACGGCCGCGCCCGCGTCCACGAGCGCGCGCGCGTTGCGCGTCTGATGGTCCGCCGCGGCGGACGGCAGCGGCACGAGCACGCTGGGCTTGCCCCACGCGCATAGCTCGGCGACGGTCATCGCGCCGCTGCGGCACACGACGAGATCGGCCGCCTGATAGGCCAAGGGGATCGGATCGAAGAAGCCCCGGACGACGACGCGTCCCGGCGCCTCGTAGCTCGCGAAGGTCGGGTGGTGCGCTTCGCCGGTGCCCCACAGCACGTTGGTTTCGCCGAGGAGCCCGCGCTCGAGCGCCGCCGCCAGCGCAAGGTTGAGCGCTCGCGCGCCCTGGCTGCCGCCGAACACCAGGACGGTGGGGCGGCTGGCGGCGAGGCCCAATTCCCGTCGGGCGGCGTCCGCATCCCCCTGGTCCCTGGGCGGATCGATGGGATTGCCGAGCGTGAACACAGCGGTGTCCGGGCCGGGCGTCAGTCGGTCGGCCGCCTCGGGAAAGCCGAGATGCAGCTGCCGCGCGCGGCGCGCGAGCAGCCGCGTGGCCACGCCGGGGAACGCATTCTGCTCCTGGAGCGCCGTCGGCAGCCCGGCGCGCTGCGCCCGCCACACCAGGGGGCCGGCCGCGTAGCCGCCCGTGCCGATCACCACCGCCGGGCGCTCGGCCGCGAGCACCCGGCCCACCGCCCGCCAGACACGCCACGCCACGAGCAGCCACCGCGCGTTGCGCCACCAGGCGTGACGATACAGCGGTTCGAACGGGAGCAGGTGATAGCGGAAGGGATGGCGGGGAAGCACCTGCGCTTCCAGTCCGCGCGCGGCGCCCGCGAGCACGGGTTCGATGTCGGGGCGCAGCTCCCGGAGCGCGCGCGCCAGCGCCAGGGCGGGCATCAGGTGGCCGCCCGTTCCCCCGCCGGCGATGAGGATCTTCACAGCGCAGGGCGGCTGGCGTCGGTCCGGCGCCCCTGCCCCACGCTCACGAGGACGCCGGTGGCGAGGAGGGAGACGAGGAGGCTCGAGCGTCCGTAGGAGACGAACGGCAGCGTGAGACCGGTCGCGGGCAGCACGGCGAGACTCACCCCGATGTGCAGCACGGCCGTGATCCCGACGAGGGCCGTCAACCCCGCCGCCAGGAACTGCCCGAAGGGATCACTCGCCGTCCGGGCGATGCGGAACCCGAGCCACACGAACGTGGCGAAGCAACAGACGATGATCAGCACGCCGAGAAAGCCCCATTCCTCGCCGATCGTGGAAAAAATGAAGTCGGAGTAGGCGTAGGGGAGATATCCGAGCTTCTGCTGGCCCTCGCCGAAGCCAACGCCGAGCAGCTGCCCCTGCCCGATCCCGACGAGGGACTGGTGGACCTGCCACGAGGCCTCGGCGGGCGCGTCGCCCGGGTTCAGGAAGGTGAGCACCCGCGCCAGCCGATACTGGGCGCGCGCGACCGCCCCGTACAGGATCGGGGCGGCGATCACGCCGAGCAGGAGGAAGTGCCCGATCCGCGCGCCGGCGGTGAACAACACGGTGCCGGCCAGGAGCGCCACGAGCAGCGCCATCGAGAGGTTCGGCTCGAGGAAGATCAGCCCCACGAGGGGCGCCAGAATGACGAGGAAAGGCAAGAGCCCGCGCCGGAACGTCCGGATCTCCGGTCCCTTTTTGGCCGCTAGCATGGCGGCCCACACCACCACCGCGAACTTGGCCAATTCCGACGGTTGCAGGGTGACGAGCCCGAGGTCGACCCAGCGGCGCGCCCCGTTGATGGTCGGAGCGATCGCGTGAGTGAACGGCAACAGCGGCAGCGCCAGGAGCACCGCCACGCCGCCGAGGATCGGCCAGGCGAGCCGCCGCCAGCGCTGGTAGTCTCCCCGCGCGACGATACTGGCCAGAATCCCGCCGACCAGGGCGCCCACCGCCTGCCGCAGCGCGAACTGCACGCCCGCTCCTTCGCCCACGCCCCCCCCCCCGCTCCCCGTTCCGCCGGCGACACCGACCAGGCTCGACGCCCCGTACACGGCGGCGATGCCGAACACGACGAGGACCGCGGTGAGCACGGTCAGGAGGCGCGTCTCCCATCGCCGATCCCTCACAACGTTTCCGCGAACGCGCGGAACGCGGCCCCGCGCTCCTCGTAGTTCTTGAACATGTCGTAGCTCGAGCAGGCGGGCGACAGGAGGACGGCGTCGCCGGGCCGGGCGGCGCGCCGGGCCCGGTCCAGCACATCCGGGAACGTGGTGCCCCGCTCGAGCGGGACGCGGCCGGCGAGGTCGCGCTCCACGAGCGCGCCCGCCTCGCCGTACGCGACGACGAGGCGGCAGCGCGACTGGAGCAGGGCGGCGAGGCGCGTGTAGGGCTCGCCCTTGTGGCGCCCGCCGAGCAGCAGGACGAACGGCCGTGCCATCGCCGCGACCGCGACGACGGTGGACGCGATGTTGGTCGCCTTCGAGTCGTTGATCCAGAGCACGCCGTTCGCTTCCCGCACTGGCTCGAGCCGGTGCGGCAGGGCGCGAAACGTGCGGAGCCCCTCCCCGATGCGCGCCGGCGTGATGCCAGCCGTCTGAACAGCGAGGGTCGCGGCGAGCGCGTTGGCCACGTTGTGGTCGCCCAGGAGCCGGAGCTCCGAGCGGCGCACGAGCTCCGCGCGGCCCAGGCGCAGGCGGTCGCCGGGCGGGTCGTACGAGGCATCGGCCGGCCCACACAGCGAAAAGCGCAGACTGCGGCCGGGGACGCCGTTGGCCATGCCCAGGACCGCCGCATCGTCGCCGTTCAGCACCCAGACGCTGTCCGCGCGCGCGTTGCGAAACAGCAGCGCCTTGTCCGCGTAGTACGCCTCCACCGATGGATACCGGTCCAGGTGGTCGGGGGCGAGGTTCGTGAGCACCCCCACGTCGGGGGCGAACCTCGGGCTGTCGTGCAGCTGGAACGACGAGACCTCGACGGCGAGCCAGTCGTAGCGCTCGCCGGAGACGGCGATGTCGGCGAGGGGGCGGCCGATGTTCCCCGCCGCGGTCGCCGCGAGCCCGCCCCCGCTCTCCCGCAGGAGATGGGCGACGAGCGCGGTGGTCGTCGTCTTCCCGTTGGTCCCGGTGACGGCGATGCAGCGCACGCCCTGGGGCTGGAGGGCGTGGAACCCGAGGTCCAGCTCCGACAGGACCTGCACGCCCGCCGCTCGCGCCGTCGCGAGCGGCGGCGCGTCGGGCGGCACGCCGGGCGACACGACGACGCCCGCCGCGGCGCGGATCTTTTCGAGATCGTGGCGTCCCAGCTCGACCTCCACGCCCGGCAGGGCGCGCAGCACGCGCAACACGTCCGGCGCAGCAGGATGGTCCGCCGCGTCGCTGGCGTACACCCGCACGCCGGCACGCGCGAGCAGTCGGGTCGCCGCCACCCCGCTCTTGCCCAGTCCCACGACCGCGACGACGCCACTTCCCCCCCCCCGGCGCCAGGCGTCGGGGATCATCGCACCTTCAGCGTGGCGAGCGCGATCGCCGCGCAGAGAATCCCCAGGATGTAGAACCGCGTCACCACCTGAGGCTCCGCCCACCCGAGCTTCTCGAAGTGGTGGTGCAACGGCGCCATGCGAAACACGCGGTGCGCATCGGCGTACTCTTTGCCGCGCCGCTTCTGGTTCATGCGGTAGACGCTGCTCTGCAGGATCACCGAGACCGTTTCCGCCACGAACACGCCCCCCGCGATGAGGAGCAGGAACTCCGCCTTGAGCAGGATCGCCACGGTGCCGAGGGCGCCGCCGATGGCGAGCGAGCCCGTATCCCCCATGAACACCTGGGCGGGGTGGGCGTTGAACCAGAGAAAGCCGAGTGCCGCCCCCATCAGCGCGCCGCAAAAGATCGTCAGCTCCCCTGCGCCGAGCAGGTGATACACCCCCAGGTAGCGCGAGGCGTCGAACCGGCCGAAGAGGTACGCGAACACCGCGAACGTCCCCGCCAGGACCGCTGTGAGGCCGGTGGCGAGCCCGTCCAGGCCGTCGGTCAGATTCACCGCGTTGGACATCGCGGTCAGCACGAAGGTGGTGAACGCGAGGTACACGAGCGGAGGCATGACCAGGAGCTCGTACTTCAGCAGGGGCACCTGGGTCGAGGCGGCCGGGAGCCGCTCGGCGAGCGGCCAATGAATCAGGTAGAGCCCGAGGGCGAGCCCGAACGAGATCTGGCCCACGAGCTTCCAGCGGGCCACGAGCCCTTGCGACTTGCCCCGCACGATCTTGAGGTAGTCGTCCACGAACCCGATCGCGCCCATCCAGAGCGTGGCGATCACGGCGACCGCCACATACCGGGTGTCGAGCCGGGCCCAGAGCAGCGTCGGGACCACGGTGGCGAGGATGATGATCAACCCCCCCATCGTCGGAGTGCCGCGCTTGCCCTGGTGACTCATCGGGCCTTCGGCACGCACCACCTGCCCCACTCGGCGTTCCCGCAGCCGGCGAATGATCCATGGGCCGACGACGAAGGCGAGGAGCAGCGCCGTGACCGTGGCGCCCGCAGTGCGGAACGTGATGTAATTGAAGAGATTGAAGAAGATGTGCTGCTTCCCGAGCGGCGCCAGCAGATGGTAAAGCACCCCGGTCCTCCCCGCGTCTCAGTTGAGAAACCGCAGCACACGCTCCAGGGCAACGCCGCGCGACGCCTTGAGCAGCACGACCGCGTCGCCGGTGAGGGCCGCCCTGAGCTTGGGGCCCAACGCTTCGGCGTCGGGCGCGAGCAGCAGCCGCGTTCCCAGCGCCCGCTGGTGGGGCTCGAACGCGGCGACGAACGCGCCGACCGCCGCCACCAGGGCCGGCCCGAGCGCGACGATCTCGCGCGCCGCCGCAGTGTGCAATTTCGCACTCTCGGACCCCAGTTCCAACATCGAGCCGACGACGACGGCCAGGGGCCGCCCGCGCCGCGCGGCCAGCCAGTGCGCGAACTCGACCGCCCGCCGGAGGGAGGCCGGATTGGCGTTGTACGTGTCGTCGATCACCGTAAGCCGGCCGAGCGGCCGGACCAGCCCGCGCCCGCTGGGGAGCCGGACGCCGGCCAGGGCGGCCAGCGCCCGACCGGGGTCGGCCCCCGCTTCGCGCGCCGCCGCGAGCGCGATCATGGCGTTGTCGATCTGGTGAAACCCCGCCGCCGGCACGGTCACGGACTGCCCGGCCCACCGCAGCTGGACCCGGCCCTCGTCGTCGAGCGCGGCCGTCTCGGGCCGCACGTCGGCCCCCGCGGCGGCCCCCGCGACGATCGTGCGGGTGCGCCGGCGGGCTTCGGTCCCCAAGGCGGCCGGCTCGGTCCCGACCACGGCCACGGGCACCCCGTCCAGCAGCGCGAGCTTCTCCCGCAGCACCCCTTCGAGCGACCCGAACCCCTCCACGTGGGCATAGCCGACGTTCGTGATGACGGCGATGGTCGGCTCGATGATCTCGCGCAGGCGCGCAATTTCCCCCGGGACACTGGCCCCCGCCTCTACGACCAGCGCCTCGGTGTCCGCCGGCGCCCCCAGCATGGTGAGCGGAACGCCGACGAGGTTATTGAGGTTCCCCGTCGTGGCGTGCACCCGATAGCGGACCGAGAGCGCGGCCCGGAGCATTTCCTTGGTGCTCGTCTTCCCGCTCGAACCGGTCACGGCCACGACGGGGCTCCCGTCCGGCAGGCTGCGTCGCCGCGCGCGGGCCAGGCGCCCGAGGGCTACCAGGGTATCGGCGACGGGAAAGAGCGGCAGCCCGTCGACCGGTGCGGTGCCGCGGCGCACGACCGCGGCCCCGGCGCCGCGCGCCTTCGCGTCGGCGAGATACTCGTGCGCGTCGAACCGCTCGCCCTTGAGCGCGACGAACAACTCGCCGCCCGTAAGCTGCCGCGTGTCGGTGGATACTCCGGTGTAGGTGGCGCGATGGGGCGCGGGGGCTTCGAGGACCTCCGCGACCCACGCGCTCGTCCACGGCGTCATGCGGCGCCCAGCTCCCGGACGACGGCCCGCTCATCGAACGGCTGCTTCGCCGTCCCGATCACCTGGTAGGTCTCGTGCCCCTTGCCGGCGAGGAGCACGACGTCGCCGGGGCGGGCGAGGTCGAGCGCGCGCGCGATGGCGGCCCGCCGATCGGTCAGCCGCTCGTGCGGCCGGTCGCGCATCCCGGCCTCCACGTCATCGAGGATGCGCTCCGGATCCTCGGTGCGAGGGTTGTCGGAGGTGGCGACGGCGACATCCGCGAGGCGGACTGCGATCTCGCCCATGGGCGCCCGCTTGCCGCGGTCGCGGTCGCCTCCCGCGCCGAATACGACGATCACGCGCCCCGCGCCGGTCGCGATGGCCCGCACCGTCTCGAGCGCGCGCCGCAGCGCGTCGGGCGTGTGCGCGTAGTCCCGCAGGATCGCGCACGGGGTCGTCGCGATGCGCTCCATCCGGCCCGGTACTTGCGGCGCGCTCGTGAGCCGCTCGGCCACGGCCTGCACGTCGAGGCCCAGCCCCCAGGCGCAGGCGGCGACGCCCAGCGCGTTGGCAACGTTGAAGCGCCCGAGCAACGGCAGGCGCACATCGGCGCTCCCCATCGGGGTCACGAGCTCGAAGCGGGTCCCGCTCGCCTCCACCGCGATGCGGCGGGCCGTGACTTCCCCGCCGCGCTCCCCGAACGTGACCCGGCGGTGCTCACGCCGCAGGCGCTGCCATGCCGGGTCGTCGGCATTCACGACCTCGAGGCCGTCCCGCGCGAGGTGACGCTGGAGCCGGGCCTTGGCCCGGAAGTAGTCCTCGAGCGTCGGGTGATAGTCCAGGTGATCCCGGGTGAGATTAGTGTACAGGGCGGCGCGGAAGACCAGGCCATCCACGCGCCCCTGGTCCAGGCTGTGGGAGGAGACTTCCATGGCGACCGCACGCGCGCCGCGCGCGACGAGGGCGGCGAGCGTCGCCTGGAGGTCGATCGGGCCCGGGGTCGTGAGGTTCCCCGCCTCGCTCGGCACCGGCGCGCCGGCGGGATCGAAGGCGCCGAGAGTGCCGATCGAGCCGGTGGGGAACAGGGGCGCGAGCACGTGGCGCGCGAGCGTGACGCTCGTGGTTTTGCCGTTGGTGCCCGTGACGCCGACGAGCTCGAGCCGTGCCGCGGGACGCTCGTACCACGTCTCGGCGGCGACGGCCGCCGCGCGCCGGCCGTCGCGCACGAGAATCTGGAGCAACGCATCCGGCTGCGCTGTTTCGACCAGTGCCACGGCGGCGCCGCCGTTGCGGGCCGCCGACACGAACGCGTGCCCGTCCTGCACCGTGCCGCGGATCGCGCAATACAGCATCCCGGGCGCGAGCGAGCGGGTGTCCGCCGTCACGCCGGTGATTTCCGGGAGCCTCCCCTCCTCCGGCGCGTCGGCGGCCAGCAGGTTGGCATGGCGCAACGCGCTCAGGATTTCGGCGAGTCGGCTCATGGGCGCCGGCGCGGCGGGCGGGCGGGAGCGGGGGGGGGAGGAGCCGCCGCGTCGGCGAATAGCGTGACGGTACTGCCGGCGGCGGCGCTGTCGCCCGCGGCGGGCCAGGTGTGGTGGGTCAGGCCCCAGCCTTTCAGTGTCACTCGGAAACCCCGGCGGTGCAGCGCGCGCACGGCCTCGCGCAGCGGGCGGCCGGTCACGTCGGGTACGGGGCGCCGGGGCCCCCGCTCGGCGGTGTCCGGCCGGTAGGGCCAGCTCACCACGTACCGCATGACGCCGGCCTCGTCGGCCGCGGGCGCC
>JBOHSA010000208.1:0-11876 GCA_050732995.1 Gemmatimonadales bacterium
GGGGAGGACGGGGAAGACGGAGACCTTCTCCTTCCCCATCCTTCCCCGTCCTCCCCCGTCGCTGCTCAGTGACAGGCGGTCGTGCCGGAATCCGTGAAGGTCTGGCCCGCGATGGGGACGAACTGCCACGAGTAGCTGTCCGCGTTGAGCGTCAGCTTCAATACCCCGTACGTGCCGCTGGCGCGCACCTGGCTGTTCAGCTGCGGCGTGCCGAACCCGTCGACCGCCTGCCCGCCCGTACCCACCGTGAACTGCCGGATGCCTCCCGCCGCGTCCGCCGCGCCGGTCGGGGTCTGGGGCGCGAACCGCTCGTACACCCGGAAGTGAGCGTTGATGACCACGTCCGCGCCGGCGGCGTACAACGCGTCCCACAGCGGCTTCACCGCCGTGTTCACGGCCGTCCCGGACGAGCTGAACCGCGGGAAATGCCAGTAGGCGAGCACGCACTGCCGAGTGGTGGCGGCGAGGTCGGCCTTGAGCCACTGCTCCTGGGCCGAGCCCACGGCCATGCTGACGCTGCTGTTGAGCACGACGATGTGCCAGGCCCCCAGATCGTAGCTATAATAGCCCTTCCCCGCCTGCCCGGCGGCGGCGCCGAAGTAGCTGAAATACCCCGCGGCCCCCGTCGTCTTGTAATCCTCATCGCCCGGCGCGGGCCGGGTGCGGGCCAGGTGCCGGCCCCAGGACGGCGCGTAGCAGTTCTGGAAGTCGCTGAGCGAGGCGCCCCCGCGCACGTTATCGCCGGCCGTGAACACGGTTCCTGGGATCGCGTCGAGCAGCTGCGCGGTCTTGTCGTCGTTCACGCGGCCGCAGCGGGCGACGTTGCCCGCTCCGACGAGCACCACGGACGCGGACACGATAACCACGGCCTCGTCCGCGCCGGTACCGCCGTCGTTGTCGGAGACGGTGACGCGCACGGTGTACTGACCCGCGGCGGCATACGTGTAGCTCGCCGTGATCGGGCCCCCGGGCGTCGAGGTGCTCCCGTTCTCGGTATTCCCGTCACCCCAGGCGATGGTCCAGATCCACGGCGCGTCCGCCGCTCCGCCCGGATCGCCGAACGTCGCGGTCAGGCCGAAGGGGTCGCCGAGCGGGACGCTCGCGTCCGCCCCGGCGTTCACGGTCGGGGCTACGTTCGCGATCGTGACCGCAGCCGTGGCGGGCGCACTCGACAGGCCCAGGGCGTCCGTGACCACTAGGGTCGCGGTATAGCTGCCGTTCGTCCCATAGATCTTGGTCGGGCTCACGCCGCTGCCGGTGGTGCCGTCGCCGAAGGTCCAGGCGTAGGTGAGCGGCAGGTTGTTGTCGGGATCGCTCGACGCCGAGCCGTTGAGCGTCACGGTGTTATCGGCCTGGTAGGGTCCGCCGGGATTCGCGCTGGGCGCCTGATTCGGCACCGGCTCGCCCGGCCGGCCGTGGCACGTGCCGCTGCCGCTGTCAGTGTAACTGTCACCGGCGACGGGCACGAACTGCCAGGTGTAGCTGCTCCCGGTCAGATTCAGTTTCAGCACGCCGAACGCGAGATTGCTGCGCGTCACGCTGTTCGGGTGGATCGCGCCGAAGTTGTAGTGGCCCTCGCCGCCGCCGGTGCCGGCCGTGATCTGGCGGATGCCGTACTGGGCGTCGAGTGTCCCGTCGGGACGCATGGGGGCGAATCGCTCGTAGAGATGGTCGTGCGCCGCCATCACGAGTTCCACGCCGCCGTCGTACAACGCATTCCACAAGTCGATCACGTTCCACTCGCCCGTGTAGCGGCCGTCAGTGCTCGTGAACTGCGGATGATGCATCATCGCCACCGCGCATTGCCGCGTCGTGCTGGCGAGCAGCGCGCGCAGCCACTGCTCCTGGGCGGAGCCGGCGATCCGGTTGGCGCTGCCGCTGGCACTGTTCAGCACGATGACGAGCCACTCGCCCGCATGGTAGCTGTAGTAGCCCTTGGTCGGATCGCCCGCGGCCGCGCCGAAGTAATTGAAGTACCCCGCCGCGCCCGGCGTGGCGTAATCGTGATTGCCGACCACGGGCTTGGTCCGCGCCTTGTGGCGCCCCCACGTGGGATGGTAGCAGTTGGCGAAGTCCGCGTCCGACCCGCTCAGGTACGCGTTGTCGCCCAACGTGTACACGGTGCCGGGAATGACATCGAGCAGCTGGGCGACATGCTCGTCGTCGTCCACGCCGCACTCCGCGATGTCGCCCGCGCCGACGAGCACGACCGTCGAGTTCGGATCCCGCACCGTCACGAGCGTCTCGTCCGACCCCACGCCGCCGTCCTGGTCGGTGGCGGTCACCCGCACGGTGTACTCGCCGAACACGCCGAATGTGTGACTGGCGGTGATCGGGCCACCCGGCGTGGTCGTGCTGCCGGACTCGCTCGCGCCGTCGCCCCAGGCGATGGTCCAGGTCCAGGGCGCGTCGGCCGAGCCGCCCGGATCGGTGAACGTGGCGCTCAGGTCGTAGGCGTTGCCGATCTGGACCGTCGCATCCGGGCCCGCGTTCACGGCGGGCGCGACGTTCGCGATCGTGACGGCGGCGGTGGCCGGCGCACTCGCCAGGCCCAGGGTATCGGTCACGACCAGGGTCGCCGTATAGCTGCCGTTCGCCTCGTAGGTCTTGGCGGGACTCACGCCGCTGCCGGTCGTGCCGTCGCCGAAATCCCAGGCGTAGGTGAGCGGCAGGTGGTTGTCGATGTCCCGCGACGCCGATCCGTCGAACGTGACCGTCGCTTCGGCCTGATAGGGGCCGCCGGCGCTGGCAGTGGGGGCCTGATTGGGCGGCGGCGGTCCGCCGGGCCGCCCGTGACACACCGCATCCCCCGCGTCCGTGAAGGTCTGGCCCGCGATGGGAACGAACTGCCACGAGTAGGTGAAATCGTCCAGCGTGAGCTTGAGCACGCCGTAGACGCCACTCGCGCGCACCTGGCTGTTCGGCCGGGGCGTGCCCATTCCGTCGATCCCCTGCCCTCCCGTGCCCACCGTGAACTGGCGCAGGCCCCGCTGGGGATCCGCTTGCTCGGTCGGCGTCTGGGGCGCGAACCGCTCGTAGATGCGGTAATGACCGTTGAGCACCACGTCCGCCTGCGCCGCGTACAACGCGTCCCACAACGGCTTGATCTCCGTACGCACGGCCGTGGAGAACGAGCTGAAACGCGGGAAGTGCCAATAGGCGAGGACGCACGGCTGGATGGTGGCCGCGAGATCGGCCCGGAGCCACTGCTCCTGCGCCGAGCCGACGGCCATGCTGGTGCTGCTGTTCAGCACCGCGATATGCCACGCCCCGAGATCGTAGCTGTAGTAACCCTTCGCCGGATCCCCGGCGGCGGCGCCGAAATAGCTGAAGTATCCCGCCGCGCCCGCCGTCAAGTAGTCCAGATCACCGGGCGCCGGACGGGTGCGCGCGGCGTGCCGGCCCCACGACGGCCCGTAGCAGTTCTGGAAGTCGCTGAGCGCCGAGCCCGCGTAGACGTGGTCGCCGGTCGTGAACACCGTGCCCGGGATGCCGTCAAGCAGCAGCGCGGTCTGCTCGTCGTTCGTCTTGTCGCAGCGCGCGACGTTGCCCGCACCCACGAACACAACAGCATTGGGACCGACCGCCGCCGGCAGCGGCAGGGGCGTCGCGGACGTGGGCGGCGCGGGCGACCGCGGCTCAGTGGGGGGAGCGCGATCGGTGCAGGCGGCAACGACGAGAATCGACACAGTGGCGAGTACGCTCGGACGCACGGCACACTCCCGTAGTATCGCGCGGCCGCGACAGTGTCCGCCCGCGCAACAGGTTCCAGGCTCCGATTTCCGTCCCCATCTCCACGCCGGACACCGGCGTCGAGCCTCTCCGTCCTACGTCGCAAGAGGTGCGCCGTACGAACGGGGGGAGATGGGGGGGGGGGACGGGGAGGGACGGGGAGGGACGGGGGGGGACAGGGGGGGCACGGGGGAGGACGAGGGGGGACGGGGATTTTGCCGTTCCCCCGTCTTCCCCCGTCGCCTTCAGTGACAGGGCGTCGTGCCGGCATCCGTGAACGTCTGGCCCGCGATAGGGACGAACTGCCAGGAATAGCTGCCGGCGTCGAGCGTGAGCTTGAGCACTCCGTAGGTCCCGCTCGCGCGCACCTCACTGTTCGGCCGCGGCGTGCCGAAGGTGTTGACGCCCTGGCCCCCCGTGCCGACGGTGAACTGGCGGATGCCGCGTGTGGGATCCGCCCCTCCGGTCGGCGTCTGTGGCGCGAATCGCTCGTACACCCGGTAGTGGGCGTTGAGCACCACGTCCGCCCCCGCTGCGTACAACGCATCCCACAGCGGCTTCACCTCCGAGCGGACCGCGGTGCCGTAGGAGCTGAACCGCGGGTGATGCCAGTAAGCGAGCACGCACGGCTGGGTGGTCGCGGCGAGGTCCGCCCAGAGCCACAGCTCCTGCGCGGAGCCCGCCACCATGCTGATGTTGCTGTTCAGCACCACGATGTGCCACGCGCCGAGATCGTAGCTGTGGTAGCCCTGCGCCGGGTCCCCGGCCGTGGGGCGGAAGTAGCTGAAGTATCCCGCCCCGCCCGCGGTCCTGTAGTCCTCATCGCCTGGTGCGGGCCGGGTGCGCGCCGCGTGCCGGCCCCACGAGGGCCCATAACAGTTTTGGAAGTCTGTGAGCGCCCCACCCGCATAGACGTTATCGCCAGTGGTGAACACGGTGCCCGAGATGGCATCCAGCAGCAGCGCGGTCTGCTCGTCGTTCTGTCCGTCGCAGCGCGCGATGTTGCCCGCGCCGACGAGTACCAGCGACACGGCGTCGGTCACCGTCACGACGGTTTCGTCGGCGCCGGCGCCGCCGTTCTGGTCCGTAACGGTGACCCGAACGGTGTACTGCCCGGGGGTGCCGTACGTGTTGCTCGCAGTGATCGGCCCACCGAGGGTAGGGGTGCTTCCGTTATCGCTCGCGCCGTCGCCCCACGCGATGCTCCAAGTCCACGGCGCGTCCGCAGCGCCGCTCGGATCGGTGAAGGTGGCGCTCAAGTTGAAGGGCGCACCGAGCTGCAGGTACGCGTCCGCCCCGGCATTTACGGTCGGCGCCTGATTGGGCGGCTCGCCGGCCAGCCGGCCGTGGCATGTCCCCGTACCGCCGTCGAAGTAGGTCTGGCCGGCGATGGGCACGAATTCCCAGGCATAGCCGTCCGCGCTCAGGGTCAGCTTCAAGACGCCGAACGCGACGTTGCTGCGCGCGACGCTGTTCGGGTGGATCGTGCCGAACTTGTTGAGGCCCTCACCGCCGGTGCCGACCGTGATTTGGCGGATCCCGAACTCCGGATCGAACGTCCCGTCGGGGCGCATGGGCGCGAACCGCTCGTAGAGATGATCGTGCCCTGCGAGTACCAGCTCCACCCCGCCGTCGTACAGCGCGTTCCACAGGTCGATGACGTTCCACTGGCCCGAGCGCCGGTCCGCCGTGCTGGTGAACTGCGGATGGTGCATGTACGCCAGGGCGCAGGGCTTTGTCGTGGCCGCGAGCTCGGCTCGCAACCACTGAACCTGAGGCGAGGCGGCATCCCGCGCGTCGCTGCCGCTGCTGCTGTTCAGCACGAGGACGAGCCACTCGCCGGCGGTGTAGCTGTAGTAGCCCTTATCGGGATCGCCTGCGGCCGCTCCGAAGTAGCCGAAGTAGCCGGGCGCGCCCATCGAGCCGTAGTCGTGGTTGCCGGGCGAGGGCCGGGTGCGGGCCTTGTGGCGGCCCCACGTGGGATGGTAGCAGTTCGCGTAGTCCTCCGGCGTTCCTTGCCCGTACGCGTTGTCGCCCGTCGTGAACACGATCCCCGGAATGGCGTCGAGCAGGATGGCGGTTTGCTCGTCGTTGTCCTGGTAGCAGCCCGCGATGTCGCCCGCGCCGACGAGGACCACCGCCGCGCCGGGATCCGGCACCGTAACCACGGTCTGATCCGATCCCGCGCCACCATCCTTGTCGGTGACGGTCAGGCGCACGGTGTACTGACCGTATGCCGTAAACGTATGGCTCGTGCGGATCGGCCCACCGAGGGTCGAGGTGCTCCCGCTCTCCGTCGGTGTGCCGTCGCCCCAATCGATAATCCAGGCCCACGGCCCATCCCCCGCGCCGCCCGGATCGGTGAACGTGGCGTTCAGGACGAACGCACTGCCGAGCTGAACCGTCGCGTCGGCGCCCGCGTTCACTCCGGGCGGCAGATTGCCGATCGCGACGGTCGTCGTTGCGGGCGCGCTCGCAAGCCCCAACCCATCGGTCACGACCAGGGTCACGGTGTACGTCCCGTTCGCGCCGTAGGTCTTCTCCGGGGTGACGCCCACGCCCGTGGTCTCATCGCCAAAATCCCAGGCGTAGGTGAGCGGCAGGTTGTTGTCGGGATCGCGCGAGCCCGACCCATCGAACGTCACCGTCGCTTCGGCCTGGTAGGAGCCGCCCGGGGTGGCGCTGGGGGCCTGGTTGGGTGGCGGCGGACCGCCCGGCCGCCCGTGGCACGTCCCGGTACCTGTGTCCGTGAAGGTCTGGCCCGTGATGGGGACGAAGTCCCACGAGTAGCTGCCCGCGTCGAGTGTGAGCTCGAGCACCCCATAGGTGCCGCTTGCGCGTACCTCGCTGTTCGGCCGCGGCGTGCCGAACGTGTGCACCCCGTGCCCCCCCGTCCCCACGGTGAATTGGCGAATACCCGCCGCGGCGTCCGCCAGCCCGGCCGGCGTCTGCAGTCCAAACCGCTCGTACAACCGATAATGTCCGTTGAGCACCACGTCCGCCTGCGCCGCGTACAGCGCGTCCCACAACGGCTTCACCTCCGACCGCACCGCCGTGCCGTACGAGCTGAACCGCGGGTGATGCCAGTAGGCGAGGACGCACGGCTGGGTGGTCGCCGCCAGGTCGGCCCGAAGCCACGTTTCCTGGGCCGAGCCCGCCACCATGCTGATGTTGCTGTTCAGCACCACGATGTGCCACGCGCCCAGGTCGTAGCTGTAGTAGCCCTTCCCCGCCTCCCCCGCCGCGGGGCCGAAGTAGCCGAAGTACCCGGCCGCCCCCGCGGTCTTGTAGTCGTCATCGCCCGGCGCGGGGCGCGTGCGCGCGGCGTGCCGGCCCCAGGACGGGCCATAGCAGTTCTGGAAATCGCTGAGCGACCCGCTCGCGTGGATGTTGTCGCCCGTGGTGAACACGGTGCCGGCGATGGCGTCGAGCACCAGCGCCGTCTGCTCGTCGTTCTGCCCGTCGCAGCGCGCGATATTCCCCGCTCCGACAACCACGGGGCTGCCGGTGACAGCCAGCGGCGTCTCCGAAGTGGGAGGCACCGGCGATTCCAGCCCTATAGGGCGATCGGTGCACGTGGTGAGGGCGAGAACGCCCGCGGCTGCAACCGCCGTTCTGCCAACCATCGCGGGACCGGAACGAGACGCAACCATCAGCGGAATCCGGGGCGGGCCTACAAGGGCGATAGTGGAAGGTACGGCCGGCTGCGCGTTCGGGTAGTATTGCGCGAACGCAACAACTGCTCGGGGGTTGGGCGGAAAGGCGGGCTCGACACCTACTCGTTTACGGGCGAGTCGGTGCGGTGCGCCAAGCGTCTACGAACTGCCACGAGGGGCGATTCGTAGGCCATGAGCCCGGCGAGGATGAGGAAGAGCTCGAGTCTCGGCGGGCAAGCTCGCTTCATGTTGGCTTCCTTAGCGCTCATAGGCCCCAATGTCGCACCCTCTCGCGGCGGCTAGGCTCTTACATTGCGCCAAGGGGCCTGGTGGGAGTAATCCCGCCAGGCCCCCGGCATTGGAGCGAGGTGCAATACCGCCAAAGCCCTCCGAGCCTACGCAACAGGTATATTTATTGGCTGCGTCCTGCCGTGTAGTGGGTCATGATGCGGTCGAGCGGCAGAGCCCTCGCGTAGACTGCGACCTCGTCGAGGTCGCCCCTGAAGTACGGATAGCCCGTCGCCTTCCCCACCAGCAGGCTGGCGGCGTTACTGAGGTTGCCAGGGATTGGGCCGGCGGTCGCCTGTGCCATCCCGTCGACGTAGATCGTGATCCCTGTGTCGCGGTCGAAGACGACGGCGACGTGGTGCCAGGCGCCGTCATCGACTCGGACGGCGGGCCCGTATACCTGCCGCGTCACCGCGCCGTCGAAGAGCTTCACGCGGATGCCGCCAACGTGGCTACCGTCGTCGGTCACCGTGACCTGCCAGTACGGCCCGGAGGCTTGCTTCGAGATGGTCGCCTGCTCGACGTTGCGCGAGGTCGTCAGCCAGAACTCGACGGTGAAGTCCTCCGTCCCGAAGTCGAGGCTGCCGCTGGCCGGATCACCCATGTTGACCTGGTCGTTGGAGCCGTCGAAGCGGGCAGCCGTGTTCGCGTCACCGGCGATCACCCCCGGCGCGCCGAGCACGACGCCGTTCTGGTAGGCGCCGGGCGCGACGCCCATCTCGTCGTTGGCGACCGTTCCGCTCGCCTCACCGAGCCGCCAGTAGGCCCGGGGCGCGTCGCTCATCACCATACCGGCGTACGGAGGCGGATCGACGATCGTGAAGGTGTGCGCTGTGCTGAAGCCGGTGTTGCCGGACGCATCCGACTGCTCCGCCCGCCCGGTGTACAGGCCAACGGCGAGCGGTGACGCAGCATCAACCGAATACGAGCCACCGGCCCCAACCGTCGCGCTCAGCGCCTGCACCAGCGTCCCGCCCGTCCCCGCACCGGCATACACCTTCACCGTCAGCGAGCCCAGGTCCCCGGCCGCGGTGCCCCCGGTGCCCGAGAAGGTTGGCCGTGTGTCGCTCGTAGAGCTGCCGTCTGCGGGCGCGGCCAGTGTGACCGTCGGCGGCTTGGTGTCGGGCTCCGGTGCGCTGACCGTGAAGGTGTTCGCCGTGCTGAAGCCGGTGTTGCCGGACGCATCCGACTGCTCCGCCTGCCCGGTGTACAGGCCCACGGCGAGCGGCGACGCAGCATCAACCGTGTAGGAGCCACCGGCCCCAAGCGGCGCGCTTAGAGTCTGCACCAGCGCCCCGCCCGTCCCCGTACTGGCATACACCTTCACCGTGACTGAGCCTAAGTCCCCGGCCGCGGTGCCCGCGCTGCCGGAGAAGGTCGGCCGTGCGTCGCTCGTAGAGCTGCCGTTCGTGGGCGTGGCCAGTGTGACCGTTGGCGGCGTGATGTCGGGCGCCGGCGCGCTGATCGTGAAGGTGTTCGCCGCGCTGAAGCCGGTGTTGCGGCTCGCGTCCCGCTGCTCGGCTAGCACGGTGTACGTTCCCGGGGCGAGCGCAGACGAGGCGTCGACGGAGTAGGGTCCCTCGCAAGCGCGGACGGTGGTCAGCGCCTGGACGAGGGTCCCGGCGGTTCCCGTTCCGGCGTACACCTTGACTATGACGGGCTTCGAGTCGCCAGCAGCCGTGCCGGCCGTGCCGGCGAAACGCGGCGTCGTATTGGTCGTGGAACTCCCATCCGCAGGCGTGGTCAGCGCTGGGGCCGGCGGCGTGTTGTCGGGCAGTGGAGGAGGCCCCGGAGGAGGCGGAGAACCTGCTGCGGAGATGTGTACCCATGAGGCGACGGACGGGACGCCGTCGGAGAGGATGAACAGCATGTACCAGCCTGGGGGGGCGTGGTTGCCGTCGGGGGGCGCCGTGACGCTCAGCGTCGCGCCGTCGGTCGCGGTGAACGCGAGCTGAAGGTGCCGCTGGTCAAAGTTGACAGAGTGGGTGACTGAGTGCGGTTTGATGAAGGCGATGCTCTCGATCTTGGAGGCGTCGGGAGTCGAGACGGCAAACGTTTGGCCGTAGCGCACGAACGACGGAGCGGCCGCGATAGTCGGCCGAGGCCCCTTGAACAGGTACGGCGGAGAGTAGATCTCCCCCGTCGTCTGGTACGACGACGACGAGTTCTGGCCGGCGGAGAGTACACGGCCGTCGGGCAGCAGGACGGCCGTCGAGTGGTACATCCGCGGCGCCGTCTGCGTCGCCATCACCGTCCATGTCTCCGTCGCGGGGTCGAACAGCTCCGCCTCCCGGACGGGGCCCCCGAAATTGCCGAAGCCGCCGCCGCCGATGGCGAGCACCTTGCCGTCCGGTAAGAGCACGCCGTTCAGCCATTGGCGCTTGTTTTTCATCGACCCTGTGTATCGCACCGTCGGCGTGGGGCCCGCGAAGTCGATGATCTCGGCCGTCGCCGTCGAGCCTCCGGTGCCCCGGCCGCCGAACCGGAGCAGCTTGGTGAGGCCTGGTAGGAGGATCGAGATGCCGGATTCGCCTCTGGTCCCGTACAGTGTGGTGGTGGCCGCCCTCCACGTGTTTGCGGACGGGTCGAAGAGCTCGATCACCCGGAGATTTGAAAAGACGAGATTGCCGGTCGGAAGCAGGTGCAGCCGCGGGTAGAAGCCGAGGTATTTCGTCACGCTCGAGGGGAGCCGCGTGACGGTGTTCGTGGCGGGGTCGAAGGACTCGTGCGTCAGACACTCTCCGCCAAAGACGAGCACGCGGCCGTCCGCGAGCTCGACGGTCGTCGGATACCAACGGGCGGCGTCCAGGGGCGCCGCCTCGCTGAACGTGCCGGTCGCGGGGTCGAAGAAGTCGTTCTCGGCCGTGCCGACCTCTCCCGCGAACTTGTATTCGTGTCCCGCGCTGACGAAGAGCCGCCCGTCGGCCAGATGCGAGTGGCCCCCGCAGAAGACGTCCCGCTGCCGGTTGTTTATACTGACATTCTCGATGTTCCCGGTCGCCGGATCCCAAAGACGGGCCTCGCTGCCGACCGCCGAACGCGGAAAAGTGAAGACCAACACCTTGCCGGTCGGGAGGACAATGCTGTGAATAGCGGCGATCCCTATTTCGAAAGGGGGGCTCCACATGCCGCCGATGTCGGGGTCGGGCGCGAGGAGCTGTAGCATCTTGCCCGGCAGAGTGAGCCAATCGCGACAGGCGGCGGCCGCAACGAAAACGAACCCGCCGAGTGCCAGCTTCCGCATGATGATCCGCGGTGCGTCAGGCCGGAGAGGCCCACCATTCCTCGCGGCAGGCGTGCGACCGACGAAACAGCGAAAGCGCCGCCGATGCGGCGCCGAGCCCACCGCCATGCTGATGCTGCTGTTCAGCACCACCACGTGCCACGCCCCCACGTCGTAGCTGTAGTAGTATCCCCTGCCCGCCTCCCCCGCAGCCGCCCCAAAGTAGCCGAAGTGGCCCCCACCCCCGCCGTCTTGTGGTCGTCATCGCCGGGCGGCGGCCGCGTGCGCCCCGCGTGCCGGCCCCACGACGGCCCATAGCAGTTCTGGAAGTCGCTCGTCGCCCCGCCGGCGTAGACGTTGTCGCCGGCCGTGAAAACGGTGCCCAGGATGCCGTCGAGCAGGAGCGCGGCCTGCTCGTCGTTCTGCCGGTCGCACCGCGCGATGTTCCCCGCCCCGACGAGGACGACGGCGTTCGGGCCGGCGGCCGGCGGCGTGGGACGATCGGTGCAGGTGGAGAACACGAGAACTGACGCGACGGCGATCGCCGTTCTGAGGATCGCCGAGAGACGCACGAGGGATGTCGTCACAGTCCCGTCCAGTGTGGGCGTGCCGCTGAACGTAGGGCCCGGGGCGCAGTTCGGCGGTATCGCGCGGCCGCCACAGTGTGCGTTTTACGCAACAGGTCCTAAGCTATGATTGCGGCGCCAACAACCGTCACCGGACCATATCGCAAAAGATACGCCTAGGCGCGAACCTCCACCCCCACTCCGACTCCCAACAATCTCGCGGCACTCCCATCCCGCACCGCCACTTCCACCGTTCCCCCGCTCCCGGCGAACGCCACGAGCGCCCCGCGCTCCACGTCGCCGAACGTACGCCGGAGCAGCCCCACGTCCGTTCCCGCCACGCGGATCCGCACCCCCGGCTCGACCCGCTCGGCCGGGAGGTTGGAGATCAGCGTGCCGAAGCGGTCGATG
>JBOHSA010000209.1:0-7096 GCA_050732995.1 Gemmatimonadales bacterium
TGGCGGAACAGCTCGTACGTGCCGTCTACGAGATGAACGATCATGGTCCGGAACGCACTCGGGCGGCGCGCTCGCGGAGCAGCGTGCGCTCGCGGGCATTGCGCGTGAGCGCTGCCGCGCGCTCGAACTCCGTCCGGGCCTCCTCGAAGCGCCCGAGCTTGGCGAGGAAATCGCCGCGCACGCTCGGCAGGAGATGGTAGCTCTGGAGGGCGGGCTCCGACGTCAGCGCATCGACAATCTCGAGCCCCGCCGCTGGACCGAATGCCATGCAATACGCCACCGCGCGATTCACCTCCACGACGGGGGATTGCGTGATCTGCGTGAGGGCATCGTAGAGCGCCGAAATGCGAGTCCAGTCCGTTTCTTCGGGGGTGCGCGCTCGCGCGTGACAGGCGGCGATGGCTGCCTGAAGCGCGTAGGGGCCGAGGGCGCCGGCGAGCTGCTCGGCATGCTCGAGCGCCGCGAGGCCACGATGGATGAGGAGCTGGTCCCAGCGGGCGCGGTCCTGGTCGAGCAGCAGGATGGGCTCTCCCGCCGGCCCCACGCGGGCCCGTAAGCGCGACGCCTGGATCTCCATCAGCGCGACGAGGCCGTGAACCTCCGGGTCCTCGGGCACGAGCTCGGCCAGGATCCGGCCCAGGCGGAGCGCGTCCTCGCACAGGGCCGGCCGCACCCAGTCGTCGCCGGCGGTCGCCAAGTAGCCCTCGTTGAAGATGAGGTACAGTACCTCCAGCACCGACGAAAGGCGGGCGGTGAGCTCGACGCGGGGACGGGGGACCTCGAACGGGACGCGTGCCTCGCGGAGGGTCCGCTTGGCCCGGACGATGCGCTGCGCCACCGTGGGCTCCGGAACGAGAAACGCCCGCGCGATCTCGTCGGCCGTGAGGCCGCCGAGCAGGCGGAGCGTGAGCGCCACGCGCGCCTCGGTCGAGAGGACCGGATGACAGGTCGTGAAGATCAATCCCAGCAGGTCGTCGCCCACCTGATCGTCGATCGCGGCGTCGAGATCCCGCTCGGGACTCTCCTGCCGGGCCTGGAGCTCGTGACCGAGCTCGCCATGCTTGCGCTCGAGCAGCTTGCCGCGGCGAAACAGATCGATCGCTCGATGCTTCGCGGTAGCCATCAGCCAGGCGCCCGGGTTGTCGGGGACGCCCGACTGGGGCCAGCGCTCGAGGGCGGCGACCAGCGCGTCCTGCGCGAGATCCTCGGCCATTCCGACGTCGCCCGTGATCCGCGTGAGCCCGGCGATGAGCCTGGCCGACTCGATTCGCCAGACCGCGTCGATTGCGCGGTGGGTATCGGAGTCCGTCACGCGCAGACTCGCTTCACGGATCCGCCGGGAGACCCGCGATCTCAATGACCGGTCGGACCTCGACGGTGCCGCGTCGGGCCATGGGAATCCGCGCGGCGACCGCGATCGCCTCATCGAGATTCCTCGCATCGATCAGGAAGTAGCCGCCCAGGTGCTCTTTGGTCTCCGCGAACGGACCGTCGGTCACGCGGCGTTTGCCATCGCGCACCCGGACGCTGGTCGCCTGCGACGTAGGTTGCAGGGGGGCGGACGCGAGATACTGGCCAGCCGCATTGAGCTGATGTGCCAGCTGCGCAGACTCGCGGTAACACTGCTCCCGCTCCGCTTCGCTCAGAGCCTGCTCGTCGAGGTAGATCAACAGCATGTATCTCATGAGTGTGCCTCGGTTCGGTCCTCGCCCCCGCCCCCCCCGCCCCCCCCCAAGGAGTGACGACTAGCCACCGGCGAGGGCCCCGACGACGAGAAAGGGCTCCGCGCCCGACGCGACCGCGTCGGGCAGCGGCGCGTCCGGGGGGTCGTGGGTCAGATCCCGCTCGCAGGCAAAGAATCGCACGAACGGCCGGCGTCGCTCGGTGACGTGGTCGCGGATCGTGCCGCGGAGCATGGGATAGCGGGACTCGAGCGCGTCGAGCACCGCGCCCCTGGTGACCCGGCCCAGGACGTCGAGCTGCACTTCATCGGGGACCCGCGCCAGCGTCCGCAGGTGGGGCGGGAGCACAACGCGGATCATGGGAGCGCCTGGACTTCGACCGACAGCACCGCCGGGAGATCGCGGACGATGGGCGCCCAGCTGTCGCCGGCGTCGGCCGACGCGTACACCTGGCCGCCAGTGGTCCCGAAGTACACGCCGCAGGGCTCGAGCGAGTCGACGGCCATCGCGTCGCGCAGCACGTTCACGTAGCAATCGCGCTGCGGCAGCCCCTTGGTGAGCGCTTCCCACTCGTTGCCGCCGGTTCGGCTGCGGTAGACGCGCAGCTTCCCGTCGGGCGGGTAATGCTCGGCGTCGCTCTTGATCGGGACGACGTAGATGGTCTCCGGCTCGTGCGCGTGCACGTCGATCACGAACCCGAAGTCGGTGGGCAGGTTTCCGCTGATCTCCCGCCAGGAGTCGCCCGCGTCGTCGGAGCGCATCACATCCCAGTGCTTCTGCATGAAGAGCACGGTGGGCCGCGACGGGTGCAGCGCGATGCGGTGGACGCAGTGGCCGACCTCAGCGGTGGAGTCGGGGATGTACTGAGAGTGCAGGCCACGGTTAATCGGCGTCCACGTCTGGCCGCCGTCGCCCGAGCGGAAGGCGCCCGCGGCCGAGATGGCGGCGTAGATCCGCCCCGGGTTGCCGGGATCGACCAGGATCGTGTGGAGGCACATCCCGCCCGCCCCCGGCTGCCATTGGGGCCCTGTGCCATGGCCGCGCAACCCGGCCAGCTCCCGCCAGGTCTTGCCGCCGTCGCTCGTTCGAAACAACCCGGCGTCTTCCACCCCGGCGTAGACGGTGTCCGGATCCGTGAGCGACGGCTCGAGATGCCAGACTCGCTTGAACTCCCACGGGTGCTGCGTGCCGTCGTACCACTGGTGCGTGGTGAGCGGTTTGCCGCTTTCCGGAGAGGCGTCGTAGACGAACTTGTTGCTCTCGCCGGCGGACATCTTGCCGGGCTCGATCGTCACTCCGCCGCCGGGCGTCTCCCACGTCCTGCCGCCGTCGCACGAGCGTTGGATCACCTGTCCGAACCACCCGCTCGACTGCGACGCGTACAGGCGATTCGGATCGGCGGGCGATCCCTTGACGTGGTAAATCTCCCAGCCCGCGAAGTGGGGGCCGCTCACGTCCCACCGGCTGCGCTTGGCGTCCGACGTCAAGACGAAGGCACCCTTGCGCGTCCCGACCAGTACGCGTACCCCGCTCATTGCCAGCTCCTTGTGTGAAGTTGCGTCACCGCCTGCGCTCGTTTTGGGCGACACGCGCCTTGACGAGCTTCCGCACCAGCGCCGCCGGGAGGGGCTTGTCGACGGTAAAACGGATCGTGCCCTTGGAGGTTTGGTACGATGCGAGCTCTCGCTTGAACGCGTTCAGGGCGGTCCCGGGGAAGAAGCTGCAGTGATGCTTGAACGCCGCGAAGCCGACCAGATAGCCGTGGTGCTTGAACGACGGGATGCCGTAGCTGATGCCCTCGGTCGCCCCGGGCGCGGCGGCCTTGATCGTTCTGCGCAGCGCCTGGAGGGCGGCCCGCGCGGCGGGTGGGACCGCCTTCAGGTAGGCGTTCACCGAGGCGAATTTTGTCATGGCCGACCAGGAACGGCGGCTCGTACGCGAGTGTACGCGACTCATCCGACGTCCATTTTGCGAAAGCGCTCCACCGCCTCGCTGGGCCCGAAGTCGTCCAGCTCGAACAGCTGGCGCACCTCGATCTCGCCCTCCTTGCCGTCCAGGGCGGGGTTGGGGAAGCGCCGGGCCCACTCCATCGCCTCGTCCCTCGACTTGACCTGAATGAGGGTGTAGCCGGCGATCAGCTCCTTGGCCTCGGTGAAGGGCCCGTCCACCACGTTGCGCTTCCCACCCGAGTACTTGACGCGCCAGCCCTTCGAGCTCGCCTGCAGGCCGGAGGCATCGAGCAGGACGCCGGCCTTCTGCAGCTCCTCATGGTACTTGGCCATCTCGGTGAGGATCTGCTCGTGCGGCATGACGCCCGCTTCCGAGTCCTTCGTGGCCTTCACAATGATCATGAATCGCATGGTCCTATCCCCCCTTCTTGGCCTTCGCCGCCGCCTGGGCCCGCACGCGCTCCTCTTGCACCGCGAACTCGGGCTTGAGCGCGGGGCCGAAGTCCTCCACCTCGAACACCTGCCGAATCTCGATCTCGGCGCCCTCGCCGAAGGGCGCCCGCTTGACCCACTCGATCGCCTCTGCTTTCGACTGCACCTGCCAGATCCAGAAGCCCGCGATCAGCTCCTTCGCCTCGGTGAAGGGCCCGTCGGTCACGGTCTGCGTCCCGCGCGAGAACCTGACGCGCGCGACCTTTGAGCTCGCCTGGAGCCCCTCGCCCGCGAGCAGCACGCCGGCTTGCTCCAGCTGGATGTTGAACTTGCCCATCTCGGTCAGGATCTTCTCGTCCGGGAGCACGCCCGCCTCGGAGTCCTTGTTGGCTTTCACCAGAATCATGAATCGCATGGCCGTCGTCTCCCGGTGGTTTGGGTTCGGAGCCCCGTCGGGCCTCGACTCCACCTACACGACGAGCGGGGGGGCCGGGAATCGACATGCCGGCTAAGTGCTTGCCATCCCGGTGGATCCCAACACCCATCGGTTGGACCCATACAAAATCTTAATGCCTCTCCCCGCGGGGGAGGCTGCCTTGCGGTACCGATTTCCCGGGCGTAGTCTTGCCCCACCGTGCATGTGGTCGACCCCCACCCTCACCTGATTCGTCCACCCTCCATGTCTGGTACGCACAACAAAGGAGACTCCATGCAACGCACTCTCAGCACCGTTGCCGTTGCGGTCGTGCTCACCGGTGCAGCGGCGCCGTCGGCGCTCGGGCAGGGCGCGCCGGCCCGCGCGGACGCGATGAACGCCGTGGCCGCGAGCTCGATTACCTGGGGCGACGCCAACGTGCCGGGCTTCGCCCCGGGCATGAAGATCGCCGTTATCCAGGGTAACCCCGACTCGGCTGGTCCGTACACTCTGCGGCTCAGCTTCCCTGACGGCTACCGGTTTCCGGCGCACTGGCACCCGATGGCGGAGAACGTGACGGTGCTGTCTGGCACGCTCCAGGTGGCGATGGGCGATCGGGCCGACGAGTCGAAGCTACAGGCGTACGGTCCCGGGGACTACCTCTACATTCATGCGACCAAGCCGCATTTCGGCGGCGCCCGGGGCTTCACCGTGATCCAGCTACACGGGCAGGGCCCGTTCGCGATCAACGTGGTCGGGGGCACAGCCAAGTAACAGGCGATTCCCGCCCCACGTCCGAAGGTCCGGCCCACGCCGCGCCCGGGGTGGTGCCCTCCGGCCGAACGCATGGCGATGCTTGAAAACCGCGCGGCTGCAGGCCGTGGACCTGGGGACGCCGGTGAGCACCTACACCGTTGCCCGGGAAATGGTATACGGCGGCGATACGATGGTGCGGAAGGTGTAGGGACATCTCATCTAGGTGCTACACCGGCCCGAGGCGGTGGAGTACGGCGTCGAGCATCGCGCCGCTAAGTTAGAGGCCCGCCACCGTAGCTCAGTCGTAGAGCTCTCGATTCGTAATCCAGGACGGCCAGCGCCTGCCAGCGCTGGCCGTTGCACTTTAGCGATGCCCGGTGACGGGTGCGACCGCCGGCGACGATGCGCGACGAATCTCTTGGCACCACCGTTGGCACCACAGCCCCGACCGCGTGGTTTGCTGGTTCTTGGTGGGTGCTCACGCTTGCCAAGCAGCTGGCTCTGGAGCTGTTCGACCTGACCGGGGCTGACGACCGCTGGGCGGGTCACCGCCGCCGGGAAAGTGCCTATTTGCTGCGCTTCGCGGTGCTCGCGCGGGCGCAGGCGCTAGGCGCAAGGGTGGAGTACCGGAGTGAGCGGCGTGCAGCTGCTTTGGCTCGGACGCAACCCCCGCCGCCACACCGGCACGGCGGCAGGTCTTGACGCCCACTTGACGCTCACGCCGCACGCTAGGGAAGCAGGGCAGCTAACCCTAGTCGGAGGTATGTCATGGGCATCCAGAGACGAGCAGTGGCGCTCGCGGTCCTCGGTTTCAACGCGGCCTGCCACGAACCGGCATCGCCGCCAACCGCGCTGGCCGCGTCTGGTTTCTCTCTTTCGGGCGAGACGGCCTGCCCCATCGGCCCCGCCGCCTTCACGGTCACGGACGAGGCGAGCCTGCGCGCGGCGCTCGGCGCCGCCCGTTCCGGCGACGTGATCGCGCTGGACGGGTTCGTCGGGGTGACGACCGACGTGATTATTGCGACGGACGACCTGACGCTCACGTGTGCTACCCCGGGGTCGGGGATCTTTCCGCAGGCGGGCGCCCCGGTGGAGTGGCTGGTGCAGGTGCGCGCCAGCGGGGTCACCGTGGACCGTCTAGTCTTGGACGGCAGCAGCCTGAGTGGCGGTCCCTACATCGCTGGGACGAACGTCGTGTCCGAATTCATCGCCGATCGCGTCCGGTTGACACGCAACACGGTGCGGTGCGGCCGGGGCGAGTGCGCGTTCCTCGCGGGGACCAGGGGCGCGATCGTCACCGACAACCACTTCGAGGCCGCCGGGTCCGGCACCGGCGTCCACCTCCAGGTAGGCGGCGACGCGCGCCAGATCGATGGGTCCCGCGTGGAGCGCAACACGATCGTTGCGACGGCGCCGTCAGGCGCGCCGGTGTTCGGCGGCATCCGCCTCCGCGACGGGAGCGACGTCATCGTCGCGGGCAACGTCGTGCGGGGACCGTGGTCGAACGCGATCGCGACGACCGACCTGACGGCCAGCCGGTTCGAAAACAACCGAGTGGAGGGGGCGACGAGGTTCGGGATCTGGCTGGGCGCCGGCGCATCGTTCGTCCCCGTCGCGATGACCAAGAATTTGTTCCGCGCCAACGAGGCGACCGGCGCGGGCGGCGCGGGGATCCTCGCCTCGGTCGCCTGCGGCAACACGTTCGTCGGGAACAATCTGGAGGGGAACGCTGGCGACGTCGGGGCGATCTTCGACGCGATGACGGGCGCGAACACCTTCGCGGGCAACCGGAACGTGGTGCTCGACAACGGCGACTTCGACTGCGACGGCGACGGCGCGACGGATCCCAACGTCATCACGGG
>JBOHSA010000210.1:0-4187 GCA_050732995.1 Gemmatimonadales bacterium
CTCACGGTGCGCGGTGTGACGCTACTCGGGGTCGCGGCCGTCGCCGCCGCCATCGCCGCGGGAACGGCGGGGACGTTGCGTGTGGTAGGCCGGGGCGCGACGCTGCGTTGGTTCGCCGCCGGCGTGATCGGCGGCACGATGCTGGCCTGGCTGCGGTGAAGCGCGCCGCCCGCTCCGGGGGTCTCCCCGGCCCCTCGCTGCGCCGCAGCCTGCTGCGGCTGTTCACCGTGCAGGGCTCGTGGAACTACGAGCGCATGCAGGGGATCGGCATGGGCGTGGCGGAGGAGCCGCTGCTCCGCGACCTTCAGGCAACAGGGAATGGCGCGACCTATCGGGAGGCGGTCGCGCGGGGGGCCCACTTCTTCAACGCGCACCCCTACCTCTGCGGGCTCGCCGTCGGTGCCGCGGCACGCGCCGAGCACGAGGGCGCGACCCCGGAGCAGGTCGAGCGGCTGCGCACCGCCCTGTGCGGTCCCCTCGGCTCACTGGGCGACCGGCTGGTGTGGGCGGGGTGGCTGCCCTTCACGTCGGGGCTCGGCCTGATCGGCGTGGCGCTCGGGCTCGGGCTGGGGGCGATGCTGGGCTTCCTGGTCGTCTACAACGCCGGACACGTGGCGCTGCGCTGGTGGGCGCTGCGGGCGGGGTGGGCGCACGGGGTGCGCGTGGCGAAGGCGCTGCACGAGCCGCTGCTGCGGCGTGCCTCGGCGTGGAGCGGCCCGGCGATGGCGCTGGTCGTGGGTGCGGCGCTGCCGCTCGCCGCCGAGTATCTGGGCGGGACGTTCACCGGGTGGGCGCCGGGCGCGCTCGTTGCCGCCACCGTCGCCGGCTTCGCGCTGCTCTGGTGGCGGCGCGGCAGGCTCACGGGGCTGCGGTTCGGCCTCGCGTTGCTCGCCGCCGCCGCGCTCGTGGGGTGGGCATGGCGGTGATCGAGCGGAAGGCGAAGATCGTCAACCCGCTCGGCATGCACGCACGGCCTGCCGCGGAATTCGTCAAGCTGGCGAACCGCTTCCGGTCGAACGTTCAGGTGCGCAAGGACGACCTCGCGGTGAACGGCAAGAGTATCATGGGCGTGATGATGCTCGCCGCCGAGTGCGGCTCCTCGCTCTTCATCCGCACCGAGGGCGAAGACGCGGAAGCGGCGATGCAGGCGCTGCTCGCGCTGGTGGCGGACGGGTTCCACGAGAGCCATCTCACCGGCGCCGAAGGCGAAGCGGCGGACGAGGGTACGGCATGAGCGATCGGTTGCTCCGGGGCATTGGGGTGTCGCCCGGGATCGCCGTCGGCCCCGCGGCGGTGGTGCGCTGGACCCTGCCCGAAGTCCCCCATCGGGTCGTCCCGCGCTCGCGGGTGGAGAAGGAGGTCCGGCGCCTGCGGGCGGCGGTCAAGGACGTGAAACGCCACCTGGCGGACCTCAAAGCGCGGGCCCAGGATCGCGCCGGCACAGACGAGGCGCGCATCTTCGACGCCCAGATCCTGATGCTGGACGACCGCGACTTCATTACGGGCGTCGCGGATCTAATCCGCGAGAACCATCTCACGGCCGAGAAGGCGTTCGAATTCAAGGCGCTCGAGTGGCGCGACGCCTGGGCCGGCACCGGCCATCCGCGCCTGAAGGAGCGCATCGCGGACCTGATGGGCGTGACCATCCGGGTCGTCCAGCACCTGATGCATCGGGAAGCGGACGACCCCCTGGACGGAATCCAGGAGTCTTCGGTGATCGTGGCCAAGGAGCTGACACCGGGGCTCACCGTGCAGCTCGACCGGGAGCATGTGGTGGGGCTGATCAGCGAAGAAGGTACGCGCACCTCGCACGCCGCCATCCTCGCGCACTCGATCGGGCTGCCGGCGATCTTCGGACTCGCCGGGGCCACGGACCGGATCCACGCCGGCACGATGGTGGTGCTCGACGGGACTCGGGGGACGGTGCTGCTGCACCCGACCGCCGCCGAGATTGCCGAGGCGCGGGACCAGGAGGCACGGCGGCGCGAGCTCGCCGCGCACCTCGAGGAAGTCGTGGACCAGCCCGCCGTCACGACCGACGGGGTCCGGATCGCGCTGCGCGGCAATGTGGACCTGCCCCCTGAGATCGAGGCCGCGCGCCGGCACGGCGCCGAGGGCGTGGGACTCCTGCGCACGGAGTTCCTGATCACGGGACACAGCAAACTGCCCACCGAAGACGAGCAGGCGGCGTACTTCCGACGCGTGGGCGAGGCGTTCCCGGGGCATCCGGTCGTCGTGCGGACCTACGACCTGGGCGGGGACAAGTTCCCGGCCCCGTTCCGCGCCCCGCCGGAGGCGAATCCGTTTCTCGGCTGGCGCGCCATCCGCGTGTGCCTCGATCAGCCGGACATTTTCCGGGCGCAACTCCGCGCCGCGCTCCGGGCGGCGGCGCACGCCGAGATTCACGTCATGATCCCGCTCGTCACCCGACTCGAGGAGGTGCGCACGACCCGGGAGTTGGTGGCCGAGGAAGCCGAGCGGCTGCGGCGCAGCGGCATCGACGCGGCGAGCTCCGTGCCGATCGGGGTCATGGTGGAAACGCCGGCGGCGGCGGTGCTCGCCGACCGCTTCGCCGCCGAAAGCGATTTCCTGAGCGTCGGCACTAACGACCTGACCCAGTACACGCTGGTCGTGGACCGGGGAAACGCCCGGCTGGCCGACCGCTTCACGCCCCACGACCCGAGCGTGTTGCGGCTGCTACAGACCGTGGCGGACGCGGCGCGCGCGGCGGGGAAACCGGCCAGCGTGTGCGGCGAAATGGCCTCCGAGCCTCTCTCGGCATTCCTCTTGCTCGGCCTCGGCTACGAGACACTCTCGGTGTCGCCGCCGGCCCTGCCGCTGATCAGGTGGATCGTGCGGCAGGTGCGGCGCGAGCACGCGCGCACCGCCGCGCAGGCCGCGCTCGCCGCGCGGAACGCGGCCGACGTGCTCGACATCCTGCGCCTCGCGCTCGCCGAAGCGGTGGACGTGAAACTCCTCGATCCCGACGCGCGGTTGCCCGCCGGACGGCGCCCGGCTAGCTTGAACGCTTGACCCGACCATCCGACACCACCATGCCCGCGCATCGCTACGTCTTCACGTCCGAATCGGTCACCGAAGGCCATCCGGACAAGATCGCCGACCAGATCTCGGACTCCGTGCTCGACGCGATCCTCGCGAGCGACCCCATGGCCCGGGTGGCCTGCGAAACGCTCGTCACCACCGGCATGGCCATCGTGGCGGGGGAGATCACGACCTCGACCTACGTCCACATCCCGGACATCGTCCGCGGCACGATCACCGCGATCGGCTATACGGACGCCAATTTCGGATTCGATGCGCAGACCTGTGCTGTGCTCACCACGATCGACCGGCAGTCGACCGACATCGCGCTGGGCGTCGACCGCGGGGGTGCGGGCGATCAGGGGATGATGTTCGGCTACGCGAGCGACGAGACCCCGTCCCTGATGCCGCTGCCGATCGTGCTCGCCCACCGGCTGGCCGAGCGCCTCGCGGCTGTGCGCAAGGGGGGCGAGCTGCCCTGGCTCCGGCCCGACGGGAAAACGCAGGTGAGCGTGGCCTACGAGGGCGACCGGCCGGTCGGCGTGACCAAAGTCGTCGTCTCGACCCAGCATTCCGACCTGGTCGACAACAAGGACCTGCGGGCCGGCGTGGTCGAGCGCATCGTGCGGCCTGTGCTGGGCGAGGCGGGCTTCGAGGTCGCCGAGCGCGACATCCTCGTCAACCCGACCGGCCGCTTCGTGGTCGGCGGCCCGCAGGGCGACGCCGGCCTCACGGGCCGCAAGATCATCGTGGACACGTATGGCGGGATGGCGCGCCACGGCGGCGGGGCGTTCAGCGGCAAGGATCCGTCCAAGGTGGATCGCTCGGCGTCCTACGCCATGCGCTGGGTCGCCAAGAACATCGTCGCCGCGCAGCTCGCCCGGCGCTGCGAGACGCACGTCGCCTACGCCATCGGCGTGGCCGAGCCCGTGTCGGTGATGGTCGAAACGTTCGGCACCGGCACCGTGCCGCAGCCGGCCATCGCGGACGCGGTCCGCGAGGTGTTCGACCTCAAGCCGCTCAAGATCATCGAGGCGCTCCGCCTCCGGAACCCCATCTATCGGCCCACCGCCACCTACGGGCATTTCGGCCGCTCGCCCGAGCGGCGCCGCTTCGCCGGCGGGGGGGGGGGGGGGGGGGGGGGG
>JBOHSA010000211.1:0-23983 GCA_050732995.1 Gemmatimonadales bacterium
CCGCCCGGCTGTTCGGCGACCGGGCGCCGCTCGTGGACGCATTGGTGATTGGCCGCCGGGCGGAGCTGGCGTCGGACGTGCGCGAGCGCTACACCCGCTCCGGCCTCGCCCACCTGCTCTCCATTTCGGGCCTGCATGTCGGGTTCCTCGCCGCCTGGATCGCTGTCCTGCTCCGGCTCGCGCGACTCGGGCCGGCCGCGCGGTTCTGGGCCTCCGCCGCGCTCGTGCTGGGCTACGTCTGGCTGCTCGGCTTCCCGGCACCCGCGACGCGGGCGGCGTGGATGCTCCAGATCGACGGCGTCGCACGTCTGCGCCAGCGCGTGGTGACGCCACGCGGAACCATCGGGGTCGCCGTGCTCGCGGTGCTGGTCGTCGACCCGTGGGCGGTGCGCTCGATCGGCGCTTGGCTCTCGGTCGCCGCGGTGGCGGCGGTGATCTGGGCGAGTCGGTCGACGGTGCGGAGCCCCGCTCTAGTGCGTGTGCTCGCCCCGGCCGTCGCCGCGACGCTCCTCACGGCGCCGATCGCCGCTTTCGGGTTCGGAACCGTGGCGCCGATCGGAGTCGCCGCGAACCTCGTGGCCATCCCCCTCGGCGCCGTCGCGGTGCCGGGATTGATCATCGCCCTTCTCCTCTCCTGGGTGTGGTCCGCCGGCGCCGAGCTCTTGGCCGCGGGCGCTGGGCTGACGCTGGCCCTGCTCGATCTCGTGGCCGGCGCCGCCGCGCGGGTTCCGGGGGGCCACGTGATCACGGCGCCGGGCTGGCCGGCCGCGGGCTTGTGGGGGGCGATCGCGTGGGTGGCCTGGTGGCTCTGGCGGTCACCGCGCCGCCCCTGGCTCATCGCTGCGCGCCTGGCGTTTGTCGCCACGCTGTGCCTCTCGACGTCCTTGCTCGACGCCCTGTCTCTCGACGCCTGTCGTTGCCTGGAGGTACATTTCCTGGACGTCGGTCAAGGCGACGCGGCGGTGCTGCGCACGCCCGCGGGGCGGTGGATCGTGATCGACGGTGGCCCGCGCACCGCGGAGCGCGACGCGGGACGCCGGGTGGTGGTGCCATTCCTCCGCCGCCACGGGGTCGAGCGGGTGGCGCTCGTCGTGGCGACCCACGGGCATGCCGACCACGTGGGCGGTCTTCCGGCCCTGTTGGCCGCGTTCCCGCCCACGGCGGTGCTCGAGCCCGGGGAGCCGGTCGGGGAAGCGCCCTATCTCGAGTTTCTGGCGGCGGTCGAAGCGTCCGGGGCGTCGTGGCGACCCGCGCGCGCAGGCGACCGGCTCGAGCTGGACGGCGTCGCGCTCCAGGTCCTGAGCCCCGACAGCGCGTGGGCCGCGTGGACCCTGGACCCGAACGAGGAGTCCGTGGTGCTGCTCGTGCAATACGGCGGGCGGCGCCTGGTGTTCACCGGTGACGCGGGGCTACCGGTCGAGGAGCGCCTGGCCGGCCGGATCGGCGACGTGGACGTGCTCAAAGTCGGCCACCACGGCTCGCGCAGCGCGACGTCGGATTCCTGGCTCGCGGAGCTCCGCCCGGAAGTGGCGGTCGTGAGCGTGGGCGCGCGGAACCGCTACGGCCACCCCGCCCCCGACGTGCTCGCCCGGCTGGCGACGCGGAGGGTCCAGGTGCTGCGGACCGACCAGGCCGGCACCATCACTCTGAGGATCGACAGCGCGCGTGCATACACCGACCTCCGTCATCACGATTGAGCGCTTCATCATGGAACAGGAGCGGCTCCATCCCGAGGCCACGGGGGAGCTCTCGAACCTGCTCTACGACATCTGTCTGGCCGCCAAGATCATCTCCCGCCAGGTCCGGCGCGCCGGTCTGAGCGACATTCTGGGCGCGATGGGCACGGTCAACGTGCAGGGCGAGCTGCAGCAGAAGCTCGACGTCTTCGCCAACGAAACGGTGCGCCAGAGCGTGCAGCACACCGGCCGCATCTGCATCATGGCCTCCGAGGAGGACGAGGAGCCCACGCCCGTCCCGCCCGGGAAACCCGCCGGCAAGTACGTCCTGCTCTACGACCCGCTCGACGGCTCGACCAACATCGACGTGAACGTGTCCATCGGGACGATCTTCTCGATCCACCGCCGGGTGACGAAGCGGTCGGGGCCGGCCACGCTCCAGGACTGTCTCCAGGGCGGCCGCAAGCAGATCGCCGCAGGCTACATCCTGTACGGCTCGAGCACGATGCTCGTCTATTCGACGGGGCAGGGAGTGCACGGCTTCACCCTCGACCCCACGATCGGCGAGTTCCTGCTGTCCCACCCCGACATCCGCACACCGGAGGTCGGCAAGTACTACAGCGTCAACGAGAGCAATTGGAACAAGTGGACCCCGGGCGTGCAGCGCGTCGTGGGGGCGTTCAAGAACGGCGCCGGAACGGTCAAGGGCAAGAACGCGCGCTACATCGGATCGCTCGTCGCCGACTTCCACCGCAACCTGATGTCCGGCGGAATCTTTCTCTACCCAGCCGACGCCAACTCGCCCGAGGGTAAGCTGCGGCTGCTGTACGAGGCGGCTCCGCTCGCCATGCTCGTCGAGCAGGCGGGCGGGGCGGCCACCGACGGCCGGCGGCCGATCCTCGACCTCGTGCCCAAGGCCCTGCACCAGCGCACGCCGCTCGTGATCGGCTCCAAGGCCGATGTGGACTACGCCACGGGCGTGCTGGCGAGCGATGCCGCCCCCCCCACTCCCCCCGTCGCGTCCCGCGCCTGATGGACCGCCAAAGCCTCGCCCTCCTGATTCCCATTCTCGCCCTCTCGATCCCGGTGGCGGCGATCGTGTTCAATGGGCTCGTGAAACTGGCCAAAGCGAAGGCCGGGGGAGCGGGTGCGCTGGACGACCGGGCGCTCGCGCGCCTGGCGGAGCTCGAAGGACAGCTAGACGAGCTGCGGCGGGAGCTCCCTGACACCCAGGAACGACTCGACCTCACCGAGCGCCAGTTGGCCCGGCTGCGGGACGACCCGCGCCGCCCGTGAGCGAGCGCAAACCGGTCTATCGTCCGGAAGACTGGCGGGGCGATCCCGACCGGGATCTCGCGGCCCCCGGCGCGTTTCCCTTCACCCGCGGCGTGCACCCCACGATGTACCGCGGCAAGCTGTGGACCATGCGACAGTACGCGGGCTTCGGGACTGCCGAGGAGACCAACGCGCGGTTTCGCCACCTGCTCGCGGCCGGCCAGACCGGGCTGTCCGTCGCCTTCGACCTCCCCACGCAAATGGGCTACGACTCCGATCACCCGATGGCCGAGGGGGAGGTGGGCCGGGCGGGCGTGGCGATCGATACGGTGGACGATCTCGAGCGGCTGTTCCACCAGATCCCGCTCGACCGGGTCTCCACGTCCATGACGATCAACGCGACGGCCGCGGTGCTCCTCGCCATGTACGTGGTCGTGGCCGAGGAGCAGGGCGTGCCGCGGGCCAAGCTCCAGGGGACGGTCCAGAACGACATCCTCAAGGAGTACATCGCGCGCGGGACCTACATCTACCCGCCGGAGCCCTCGCTGCGGCTCGTCACCGAGATCTGCCGGTTCACCGCCGAGGAGCGGATGAGCTTCAACCCCATTTCGATCTCGGGCTATCACATGCGTGAGGCCGGAGCGACGGCGGTGCAGGAGCTGGCGTTCACGTTCGCTAATGGGCTCGAGTATGTGCGCCGCGCAGTGGCGGCGGGACTCGACGTGAACGACTTCGCGCCGCGGCTGTCCTTTTTCTTCGCCGGCTACACGGACCTGTTCGAGGAGATCGCCAAATTCCGGGCGGCGCGCCGGCTGTGGGCGCGTCTCCTGCGGGAGCGGTTCCACGCGACCGACGCGGCGTGCCGGCTCCGGTTCCACACCCAGACGGGCGGGGCGACTCTGACCGCCCAGCAGCCGATCAACAACGTCGTGCGCGTCGCACTGCAGGCGCTGGCCGCCGTGCTCGGCGGGACGCAGTCGCTGCACACCAACGCCTACGACGAGGCGCTAGCGCTGCCCACCACGCAGAGCGCGACGCTGGCGCTGCGCACCCAGCAGCTCCTGGCCCACGAGACCGGTGTGCCTGACGTGGTGGATCCGGCGGCGGGCAGCTATTTCCTGGAGTCGCTCACCGATGACACCGAGCGTGCGGCCCAGATACTGATCGAACGGATCGAAGGGGAGGGCGGTGCGGTGCGGGCGATCGAGCGGGGCCTGTTTCAGGAGGCGATCGCCCGCAGCGCCTACGAGCACCAGCGGGCGATCGAGGCGGGGGCGGAGGTGGTGGTGGGCGTCAACCAGTATGACGAGGGCGCTCCCGCGCCCTCCGTGCCCGCGCCCGACTACACGGCGCTGGCCGCGGCCCAGCGGCGGCGCGTGGCGGACATGCGCCGCCGGCGCGACGCGGATGCCGTGAGACGCTCCCTTGAGACGTTGCGGCGAGCAGCCGGCGAATCGGCCGCGCCGCTCATGCCGCCGATCATCGCCGCGGTGCGAGCCCGGGCGACGATCGGCGAGATCTCCGACGTGCTGCGGGAGGTGTGGGAGGTGCATCGGCCGACCTGAGGACCGGAGCAGCCCGATAACCGGCGGATTGCCGGCACTGCGGGCGATCCTTGCCGAGTCCGGCGGGGCGGTCGATCTTGAGAGCCCATCCCCGGGGAGGCGCGCCCGCTCCTCCAACCTGGAGGTGACCCGTGAAGACCGTCCGCACCGTTCGGCGCACCGCCGTTCTTGCCGCCCTCGGACTCGCCACCACCCTACAGCAAGGCTGCTCCGACCGCGACCCCGCGCCGCTCACCGGACCCTCGACCCGACTGGTAGTCGGCCAGGGGCGTGGACCCGACATTCGCGCGGCGCTGGCCGCCCAGGTGCGCCATACCGACGCCCTGCTCCGGATTCCCGGTGTGGTCGGCACCGCCGTCGGGTTGCTCCCGAACGGCCAGCCGGCCGTGCGGATCTTCCTGACGCGACCCGATGTGGCCGGCGTGCCGAGCGCGCTCGACGGCCTCCCCGTCGCCGCGCAGGTCACGGGGCAGTTCGTCGCCTACAGTGATCCGACGACGCGGCTGCGCCCGGCCCCCGTGGGCTTCTCCGTCGGGCACCCGGCCATCACCGCCGGCACCATCGGCGCCCGCGTCGTGGACGCCGGGGGCAACGTCTACGTCCTGAGCAATAACCACGTGCTGGCCAACGGAAACGCCGCCGCGCTCGGCGACCCGGCGTTCCAACCCGGCCCCTTCGACGGCGGCACGGCCGCCGACCAGATCGGGACCTTGTTCGCCTTCCAGGCGATCGACTTCTCAGCCGGTGGGGCGAATACGATCGACGCCGCGATCGCGCTCTCGAGCGCGGCCGAGCTCGGCAACGCCACGCCGACCGACGACGGCTACGGCACCCCGGGCGGCGCGATCTTCGGCGACGCCAACCAGGACGGCCTGTTCGACGACAAGAACGCCTTGCTCGGCCTCACCGTGCAGAAGTACGGGCGCACGACGAAGCTGACGCGCGGGCAGATCACCGGGATCAACGCCACGGTGACGATCTGCTACGAGCCGTTCTTCATCTTCTGCCTCAAGTCAGCCCGGTTCGTCGATCAGCTCATCATCGAGCCGGGCTCGTTCAGCGGCGGCGGCGACTCGGGGTCGTTGCTCGTCACGGATGACCAGAACAAGAACCCCGTCGCATTGCTGTTCGCGGGCAGCGCCACCCAGACGATCGCGAATCGCATCGACCTCGTCCTGACCCACTTCGGCGTGTCGGTGGACGGCGGTGAGTCGCCCCCGCCCGCGGACGTGACCGACCTCGCGATTACCGGGGTCAGCGCACCCGCTTTCGTCACGGAAGGCAGTGCCGTGAATGTCGTCGTCACGGTGCGGAACGCAGGGAACCAAGCCGTGGATGCCTTCACCGTCGACCTGCGGGACGCCACGGAGGCCGTTACGATCGGCACCGAGGGCGTGCCGGGCCTGGAGGTGGGGGCGACCGCAACCGTGACCTTCACCTGGCAGACCGCCGGGGCGGCCACCGGTCCCCACACGCTCACCGCGAGCCACGACTTCACCGATGAGAATCCGACCAACAACGACCACTCGACGACGGTGATGGTCAACGCGCCCAGCAGCGGCGTCCATATCGGCGATCTGGACGGGTTCCCCTCCAACGACGGGACGACGTGGTCGGCCACCGTCGAGCTCACGGTGCACGACGCCAATCACACCCCGCTGAACGGCGTCCACGTGACGGGCACCTGGAACCGAAATGGCCTCAACGCGAACGAATGCACGACGGGCGACCTGGGCGGCAACGGCACGTGCATCGTCCTGTTCCCGGCATTGAAAAAGAGCGTTCGCTTCGTGACCTTCACCGTGAACAGCGCCGTCGCGGCCGGGCGGACCTACGACGCCACCCAGAACCACGATGTGGATGGGAGCAGCAACGGCACGTCAGTCAGGGTGAACAAGCCCTAGACGTGGCTGCCACACGGCGCGCATCCCGGCGCGCGCTCACCACACTCCTGCTCCCCGGCCTGCTCGCGAGTTGCGCGGGCCCGAGGAGCAGCGGGGGGAGCGAGGCCGTGTCGTCGAAGACTATCGAGCAGGTTCTCGCGGCCCATAACGATTCGCTGCTGACGCTGCCGGGTGTGGTGGGCACTGCTATCGGTCTGTGTAACGGGGCGCCGTGCATTCGCGTTTTCCTGGCGGACGCGAGCGCCCCAGCTCGGCGTCTTATCCCCGGCAGCCTAGACGGGTACCCCGTGAGCGCGGAAGTCACGGGGCGGATCGAGCCGAGGAAGTGACGGCGCCGACGCGGCCCCTGACCCATGCGCTTGACCCTTCGGGAGCTAGCGTCTAAGTTGTTGTCTGATGCCGACCTACGAATACGAATGCCCCGCCGGGCACAGCTTCGAGAAGTTCTTTCAGCGCATCAGTCACAAGCAGCGCGCCACTTGTCCCACGTGCGGCAAGCAGGCTCGGCGGCAGATCTCGGGAGGGACCGGGCTGGTCTTCAAGGGTGCCGGCTTCTACGCTACCGATTACAAGCGGGCTGGTGAAAAGCAGCCTGCGGACGGCGGGGCTGATGAAGGGGGGGGGGGGGAGGGGAGGGGAAGAGCGAGGCGCCGAAAGCCGCGGATACTCCCAAATCCAAGAAAAAAGACTCCCCCAGCACCGACAAGTGACGGCGCACGACTCGATCCGCGCGGCGCTCGCTCGGGCGGCGGAGCGACTGGGCGTGCCCGGTGCCGAGGTGAGCTTGGAGCGGCCGCGCGATTCGGCCCACGGGGACGTCGCGTCCAACCTGGCGCTCGTGCTGGCGAAGACGCTCCGCGCGAAGCCGCGTGAGGTGGCCGAGCGGCTCGTGGCGGCGCTCGATCTGCCGCCGGGCCTGGTGCGGCAGATCGAGATCGCGGGACCCGGGTTCATCAACTTCCACCTGGCGGAGGCGCAGCGCGCGTCGGTCCTGCCCGCGGTGCTCGGAGCCGCCCGCGCCTACGGACGGAGCGCGGGGAGCGGCGGCGCGCCGGTGAACGTGGAGTTCGTGTCGGCCAACCCCACCGGGCCGTTGCACGTCGGCCACGGCCGCCAAGCCGCCCTCGGCGATGCGATCGCCGCGCTGCTCGAGTGGACCGGCTGGCCCGTGACGCGCGAGTTCTACTACAACGACGCGGGAGCCCAGATCGCGAGTCTCGCGCGCAGCGTGCAGGCGCGGATTCTCGAGCTCCGCGGCCACGACGTCGCCATACCCCCGGGCGGCTATCATGGGGAATACATCCGAGAGATCGCCGAGCGCTACGTCGCCCAGCACCCGGCGGATCGGGAGGGGGCGGACCTCGATGCCGTGCGGCGCTTCGCCGTGCAGGCGCTGCGCCAGGAGCAGGACCGCGACCTCGCGGCCCTCGGCGTCAAGTTCGATGTCTACTTCCTCGAGTCGTCGCTGTACACCACGGGCGGCGTCGAGCAGACGGTGCGCCGCCTCATCGCCGCTGGGCACACGTACGAGAAGGACGGCGCGCTCTGGCTCCGCACCACGGACTTCGGTGACGACAAGGACCGCGTGATGCGCAAGAGCGCGGCCAAAGGCGGCGAGTACACGTACTTCGTTCCCGACGTCGGGTATCACGTCTCCAAGTGGGCGCGGGGGTTCACCCGCGCGATCAACGTGCAGGGCGCCGACCATCACAGCACCGTCACCCGGGTGCGGGTCGGCCTCCAGGCGCTGGAGATGGGAGTCCCCAAGGGCTACCCCGAATACGTCCTGCATCAGCTGGTGACGGTGATGAAAGGCGGCGAGGAAGTGAAGATCTCCAAGCGCGCCGGGAACTACGTGACGCTGCGCGACCTGATCGACGAAGTCGGGTGCGATGCCGCGCGCTACTTTTTTCTCATGCGGCGCGGTGACTCGCAGTTCGTGTTCGACGTCGACCTGGCCAAGAGCCAGACCGACGAGAACCCGGTCTTCTACGTGCAGATGGCGCACGCGCGGATGAGCGGCATCTTCCGCGTGGCGCGGCGGGAGCCGGCGGCGCTCTCGGCGGACGGCGTCGATCTCGCGGCGCTCGACCGGCCGGAGGAGCTCGACGTGCTGAAAGAGCTGGCCGTCTTTCCGGCAGTCGTGGCGCGGGCGGCGGAGACGCTGGAGCCGCACCGGATCACGGGCTATCTGGAAGGGCTGGCCCGGCTCGCGCACGCGTGGTATCACAAATATCGCGTGTTGGGCGAGCCGGAAGAGGCGGCGCGGCTCGTGCTCGCGGCCGCCACACGGCAGGTGTTGGCCAACGGCCTCACTCTCCTGGGGATCGCCGCCCCGGATCGGATGTAGCATGGGTCTGCTGGTCGTCGGTTCGATCGCGCTCGACTCCGTCAGTACGCCCTTCGGCGAGACCGCCGACGACCCGGGCGGCTCCGCGCTGTTCTTCAGCGCCGCCGCCGTCCTGCTGCACCCCGTGCAGGTGGTCGGCATCGTGGGCGCCGACTACCCGTTCGGGGCTCTGAAGGCCCTCGAAGCCCGCGGCGTGGACCTGTCGGGCGTGGAGCGGGCGGAGGGAGAGTCGTTTCGCTGGAAGGGGAAATACTCCTACGACCTGGCCAGCCGGGAAACGCTCGACACCCGGCTCGGCGTCTTCGCGGGGTTCCGTCCCAAGCTGCCCACGCAGTTCCTGGACGCGCGCTACGTGTTCCTGGGGAACATCGACCCCGAGCTGCAGCTCGGCGTGCTCGATCAGGTCAAGCAGCCGACCCTCGTCGCGTGCGATACCATGAACTACTGGATCCAGTCCAAGCGCGACGTGCTGCTGGACCTGCTGCGCCACATCGACCTCCTGATCGTCAACGACTCCGAGGCACGCGAGCTGTCGGGCGACTGGAACATCTATCGCGCCGCCCGCTGGGTCCTGACCCATGGCCCACGCATCGTGGTGATCAAGCAGGGCGAGCATGGCGCCCTCCTGATGGATCCGGAGCGCACGTTCAAGGTCCCGGCCTACCCGCTCGAGCAAGTGTTCGACCCGACCGGAGCGGGCGACGCCTTCGCCGGCGGCTTCATGGGGCACCTCGCGCGCTCCGGCGATGTGACGCCCGGGAATCTCCGCCGCGCCATGGTCTACGGCGCCGCGATGGGCTCCTTCGCCGTCGAAGAGTTCGGCATCCGACGCTTCGCCACGGTCACCCTGGGCCAGGTCGAGGCGCGGGTGCGCGCCTTCCGCGACCTCGTCCACTTCGACGTCCCCTCCCTCCACTCCCCCGCCACCCCGGCGCCCGATCCATGACCGAGCGCTACGCGGCTGCCGGCGTCCGGTTGGACACCGCCGACGAGGCCAAACGGCGCATTGCCGCCCTCGCGGCTGGGACCCGCACCGCGCTCGCCCTCGGTCGGATCGGGGCCTTCGGCGGCATGGTGCGCGTGCCTCCCGGATTCACGGCGCCGGTCCTCGTGCTCTCGACCGACGGCGTGGGCACCAAAGTGCTCGTCGCCGCCCGGGCCGGTGTGCACGACACCGTCGGCGAGGACTTGGTGAACCACTGCGTCAACGACGTCCTGGTGCACGGCGCGCAGCCCATCGCGTTCCTCGACTACCTGGCGACCGGACAGCTCGTGCCCGAAACGGCTGCGGCGCTCGTCGCGGGAATCGCGCGCGGGTGCGCGGCGCACGACATGACGCTGGCCGGCGGCGAGACGGCGCAGCTGCCGGACCTCTACCAGCCCGACCACTACGACCTCGCCGGCACGATCGTCGGGGTGGTAGAGGAATCCCACGCGCTGCACGGCGACCGGATCCGCCCCGGCGACGTGTTGATCGGCTACGCGTCCAGCGGCCTGCACACCAACGGCTACACGCTCGCACGTCGGATCGTGTTCGAGGTGCTGAAGCTGGAGCTCGGCGACCGGTTCCCCGAGACGCATCGGACCGTGGCGCAGGTGCTGCTCGACGTGCACCGAAGCTATGCCGCCGCCCTGGCGCCTGTGATCACCCGGGTGCACGCCCTGGCGCACATCACGGGCGGAGGCATCCCGGGGAACCTCGTGCGGGTGCTGCCCGAGGGCTGCGAGGCGGTGGTCGAGGCGGGCGCGTGGCCGTGGCCGCCGCTGTACCGCGTGCTCATGCGCGCGGGAAAGGTGTCCCTCGGCGAGATGCGCCGGGTGTTCAACCTCGGCGTCGGCCTGATCGCGGTCGCCGCGCGCGACGACGTCGTCGACCTGTGCCGCGCGGCAGGCCGGGCCGGCGTGGACACGTGGATCATCGGCGAGGTGCGGCCCGGCCGGACCGGCGTGCGCTTCGACGAGCGGTGACCGAGCATCCTGCGGCGGCGGCGATGCGCCGGGCGCTCGAGCTCGCGCTCCGGGGCTGGGGGCGGGTCGCGCCGAACCCGCTCGTCGGGGCCGTCGTGCTGGGCGACGGCGTGCCGGTGGCCGAAGGGTATCATGCGGAGTTCGGTGGCCCGCACGCGGAGGTCGCGGCCCTCGATGCGGCCGGCGAGCGCGCGCGGGGCGCCACGCTGGTCGTGACCCTCGAGCCGTGCGCGCACCAGGGCAAGACGCCCCCCTGCACGCGCGCGATCCTCGCCGCGGGAATCCAGCGAGTCGTCGCGGCCGTGCGGGATCCGAATCCCGCGGCCAAGGGAGGGCTCGACGTCCTCCGACGGGAAGGCGTCGAGGTCGAGACGGGCTTGTTGGCCGAGCAGGCCGCCGCGCTCAACGCCGCGTTCCTGTTTACGCGCGCCAATCCGGAGCGGCCCTTCGTGGCCCTCAAGCTCGCGACCTCGATCGACGGGCGGATCGCCGACGCAGGTGGTCGGTCCCAATGGCTCTCGGGGCCGGAGGCGCGCGATCACGTGCATTGGCTCCGCGCCGGGTTCGACGCGATCGCGGTCGGCGGCACCACGGCCCTGCGCGACAACCCGCAGCTCACCGTGCGGCGCGGCGTCACGCCCCGCAAGCCGCCCGTCCGCGTCGTGTTCGACCGCCGCGCCATGCTCAACGCCGGTGTGACGCTCGTACGGACGGCGCAGGAGGTGCCCACCTGGGTGGTCGCGTCGCTTGAGGCGCCCGCCGCCAACGTCGCGATCCTCGAGGCGAGCGGCGTGCGCGTGTTTCGGCCCGATTCGCTCGCCGCGGGGCTGGGGATGCTGCGGGAAGCGGGGATCGACTCGCTGTTCTGCGAAGGCGGCGGCGCGCTGGGCTCGCGACTCCTGCGGGACGGGCTGGTGGACCGGTTGTACTGGCTGCAGGCGCCGATCTGGCTGGGGGAGCAGGCAATCCTGGCGTTTTCCGGCATCCCCACCGTCCCGCTGGCCGAAGCCCCCCGTTGGGTGCCGGTGGAGCGCCGAACCCTGGGCTCTGATACATTGTTGGTATTGGACCGGCGGCTATGTTTACCGGCATCGTAAGCGCCGTGGGGCGGGTGGCCCGAGTCCTGCGGAACGCGGGCAACGGGACACGGAAAGCGGGACTCACGCTGACCATCCGCGCCCCGTACGGCGGGCTGAAGCGTGGGGAGAGTATCGCCGTCAACGGCGCGTGCCTCACGGTCGAGCGGGTCGTGCCGGGTGGGTTCACGGTCCACGCCGTCGCGACGACCCTCGAGCGGACCTTGCTCGGGGAGTTCGCCCCGGGTCGCCGGGTGAATCTCGAGCGGGCCGTGCGGGCGATGGATCGCCTGGGAGGCCACTTCGTGCAGGGGCACGTGGATGGCGTTGCCACCGTCGAGCGGGCGTCACCGGACCCCGAGGCTTGGGTGTGCGATCTGCGGGTTCCCGCCGAGGTGCGGGAGCTGGCGATGCCCCGGGGCTCCATCACGGTGGACGGGGTGAGTCTGACGGTGAGCGCCCTGCCGGGGCCGGGGCTGGTGCGGGTCGCGCTGGTGCCGTTCACGCGGGCGCACACCACGCTGGGCGCCCTGCGAGCCGGTGAGCGGGTGCACGTGGAAGGCGACGTTTTGGGAAAATACGTGAGGCAGCTATGCCGTTCGGAACCGTAGCGCAGGCCGTCGAGGACATTCGGGCCGGGAAGCTCGTCATCGTTGCCGATGACGAGAACCGGGAGAACGAGGGCGACTTCGTCGGCGCCGCCGAGCGCGTGACCCCCCAGATGGTGAATTTCATGTTGACGCACGGCCGCGGCGTCCTCTGCCTCGCCTTGACGCCGGAGCGGTGCCAGGCGCTGGGCCTGCACCAGATGGCCGAGGCCAACACGGAGGAGCAGCGCACCGCATTCACCGTGACGATCGACGCGGCGAAGCGGTTCGGCGTCACCACCGGCGTGTCGGCCGCCGATCGGGCCGCCACGATTCGCGTCGCGATCGATCCGGCCACGGTGCCCGCCGACCTGCGACGGCCCGGGCACGTCAACCCGCTGCGGGCGCAGCCCGGCGGGGTGCTGCAACGCGTGGGCCAGACCGAGGCCAGCGTCGACCTGGCCCGGCTCGCTGGCCTGTACCCGGCGGGGGTGATCTGTGAGATCCTGAACCCCGACGGCAGCATGGCTCGGCGCCCCGAGCTCGATCGGTTGGCGTCTCAGCACGGGCTCGCCTTCATCACCGTGGCGCAGCTCGTCGCCTACCGCCTGGCCAACGAGCGTCTCGTCCACCGGATCGCCGAGGCCCGGCTCCCCACGCCGTTCGGGGAGTTCCGCATTCTGGGCTACCGCAACGATGTCGACACGGCCGAGCACGTCGCCCTGGTGTGCGGGAAGGTGCAGAAGCAGCCCGGCATCCTCGTGCGGATGCATTCGAAGTGCCTCACCGGCGACGTGTTCGGCTCGGCGCGGTGCGACTGCGGCTGGCAGCTGCACAGCGCCATGCGGATGATCGCGGGCGAAGGACGCGGCGTCGTGGTCTACCTGGACCAGGAAGGGCGCGGGATCGGGCTGCTCAACAAAATCAAGGCGTACGAGCTGCAGGACGCCGGGCGCGACACCGTCGACGCCAACGAACATCTCGGCTTCAAGCCGGACCTGCGCAATTACGGCATCGGTGCGCAGATCCTCTTGGACCTCGGACTCTCGTCCATCCGCGTGCTCACGAACAACCCGATGAAGCTCGTGGGCCTCGAGGGCTATGGGCTGGAGATCGTCGAGCGGGTTCCGATCGTGATGTCGCCCTCGGACGAGAACCGCTCCTACCTCGACGCCAAGCGCGACAAGCTCGGCCACCTGCTCACCCACTGACCGTGGCCGCCCCCCGCAAGCTGGGCGTGGCGGTCGTCGTCAGCCGCTACAACGAGGCCGTCACCAGCCGTCTGCTCGACGGTGCGCGCCAGTGTCTGCGCGACCACGGGGTCACGGACGGACGGGTCGACGTGATCTGGGTGCCCGGCGCGTTCGAGCTGCCGGTGGCGTGCGAGGCGGCGGCCGCCTCCGGGCGCTACGCCGCCGTCGTCGCGCTGGGGTGCGTGATCCGCGGAGAAACGCCGCACTTCACCTACGTCGCGGGCGAGGCGGCGCGCGGCCTGGGCAACGTGGCCCTGGCCCACCGGCTCCCGGTCGGGTTCGGCCTGCTCACCACCGAGACGCTGGACCAGGCGCTGGCGCGCGCCGGCGGGAGTGCGGGCAACAAGGGGTATGAGGCGGCCGAGGCGGCGCTGCAGACGGCCGATGTGCTGGCCCGGCTCACCCGTGCAGCGCCCCGAGACTAAGGCGCGCGCCCGCGCGCTCCAAATCCTCTATGCCTGGGAGCTGTCTGGAGAGCCGTCGATCGAGACGGTCGTCGCCCGCCTCGCCTCGGTGTCGGGCCCGCGCGGCGGCGGTTTCGACCGCGGCGCGGACCTCGCCGCCAAAGCGGTCGCGGGACGGCCCGAGTTCGACCGCCGGGTGGCGGACGCGGCGGAGCACTGGCGGCTCGAGCGCGTGGGCGTCGTGGAGCGCAACATCCTGCGGCTCGCGCTCGCCGAGCTGGCGGAAGGCGCCACGCCGCCACGGGTGGTGATCGACGAGGCCATCAAGCTCGCGCACTGGTTCGCCGGCCCCAAGGCCCCGCGCTTCGTGAACGGGGTGCTGGACGCGGCCGCGCGCGAGCTGGGCGCGCTGTGAGAATTCTCCTCGTCAACTGGAACGACCGGGCGAATCCGAATGCGGGCGGCGCCGAGGTCCACTTGCACGCGCTGTTCGGCCGGCTGGCGTCGTGGGGACATAGCGTGGATCTCGTCGCGAGCGGGTGGCCGGGCGCCGCGCCGCGGGCCGAGCTGGACGGCATCCGCGTGCACCGGATCGGCAACCGCCAGACCTTCGCCCTCCTCGGCCGGGGCGCGGTGCGCGCCCTCCTGCGGGAGCGCCGCTACGACGTGGTCGTCGAGGACATCAACAAGCTGCCGCTGTTCCTCGCCTCGCTCACCCGCCTCCCGTTCTGCGTCATCATCCCCCACCTGTTCGGCACCACCGCCTTCGCCGAGGCGGGCTGGCCGGTCGCGGCGGTCGTGTGGGCTGCCGAGCGTCCGGTCCCGTGGCTCTACCGCCGGGCGGCGTTCCACGCGATTTCCGACAGCACCCGCGACGACCTGGTACGCCGGGGCGTTCTGGCGGACCGGATCGCCGTCATTTATCCGGGCGTGGACGCCGTCTGGTATCGGCCGGCCGCCGAGGTGCTGCGCGCCACGCGGCCCACATTCCTGTACGTCGGGCGCCTGAAGCGTTATAAAGGAGTGGAGATCGCGCTGCGCGCGCTCGCCGAGGCCCGGCGCCAGCGGCCGGACCTCGAGCTGGAGATCGTGGGGCAGGGCGACGACCGGCCGCGGCTCGAGCGGACGGCGCGGGCGCTGGGCCAGGCCACCGCGGTCCGATTCCTGGGGTACGTCTCCGATGAGGAAAAACGGCGCCTGCTCCGCCGCGCGTGGGCGCTGGTCTTCCCGAGCCCCAAGGAAGGCTGGGGCATCGCCACCGTCGAGGCGGCCGCGTGCGGCACGCCGACGCTGGCCTCCGACAGCCCCGGCCTGCGCGACTCCGTGCGCCACGGCGAGACCGGGCTGCTCGTGCCGCACGGCGACCGGCGGGCCCTGGCCGAGAGGATGCTCGCGCTGGCGACCGATCCCGCGCTCGTCGAGCGGCTCGGCACGGGCGCGCGCGCCTTCGCCGAGCAGCTGTCGTGGGAGCGGGCCGCCCGCGCTACGGAAGCGCAGCTCCAGCGCATCATCGCCCAGGGAGGATAGCCGCATGCGCATCACCATCACCGCCCGTCACTGCGAGATTCCCGACGAGCTGCGCGTGCGCGCGCGGGCGCTCCTCGAGCGGCTGGGGAAGGTCGCCGCCCGGCCCCATGACGGGCAGGCCACCTTCCGCGAGGATCACGGCGCGCCCACGGTGGAGCTACGACTGCACACGGCGCGCGGGCAGGTCCACATAGCGCGCGCCGCCGGACCGGATCACCGCACCGCCCTGGACCGCGCCTCGGCCCGGGTGCGCCGACAGCTCGACAAGGCCGCGACCACGCGGCGTCGCTCCTTCGCCCGCGCGGCCCGGTGAGTGCGCCGAAGATCCGCGATCTGCTGGCACGCAAGGGCGACCTGCTCCAGCTGGAAGCGCTGACCGGCGAAGTCGGCCTCGACCGCGTCATCCCGTCCCCCGAGGCCTCGAGTCCCGGGCTGGTGCTCGCGGGCTATACCGGGCGCTTCGTCGGAGACCGCCTCCACATCCTGGGCGAGACCGAGATCACCTACCTGGCGTCGCTCGACCCGCCGGCCCGGCGGCGGACCCTCGAGACGCTCTTCGGCTTCGATCTGCCGGCCGTCGTCATCACCAAAGCCCAGGAGCCGCCGGTCGAGCTCCTCGAGCTGGCCCGCGCCCGCGGCATCCCCGTGATCCGCACGCGGCTCAAGACGGCGGAGTTCTACCGGCGGCTGAAGCCGTTCCTGGACGACGCGTTCGCCTCCGCGGCCACGGTGCACGCCTCCCTCGCCGACGTGTTCGGCGTGGGGCTCCTGTTCATGGGCCGATCGGGGATCGGCAAGAGCGAGTGCGTGCTCGACCTGGTCGAGCGCGGCCACCGCTTGGTGGCCGACGACGTGGTCCACATCACCCGGCGCGGCAACGACGTCCTCATCGGCCGCGGACACGAGCTGTCGCGCCATTACATGGAAATCCGCGGCGTGGGATTGATCGACATTCACGCCTTGTTCGGCATCCGCGCGGTGCGCCAGCAGAAGCGCATCGAAGTCATCGTGCAGCTCGAGGACTGGGACAACTCGCGGGAATACGAGCGCACGGGGCTGGACGGCCGCGAGACGCAGATCCTGGACGTCACGCTCCCGCTCGTGGTCGTCCCGCTGAACCCGGGGAAGAACCTCACCGTGATCTGCGAGGTCGTGGCGATGAACCATCTGCTGCGCTACAGCGGCGTGGACGCCGCGCAGGCGTTCAACGAACGCCTCCTCAAACGCCTGGCCGAGCGGCGCGACCTCCAGGAATATCTCGAGGAGGACTATGAGTGAGCCCCTGCGGGGCGTCGTCGTCTCCCATGCCGCGCTCGCGCAGGCGCTCGTCGCTGCGGTCACGGTCATCACCGGTGTCGAGGACGCGCTCGTCGCGGTCAGCAACGAGGGCTGCGACTACGGCGGCCTCTCCCGCCGCCTGGACCAGGCGGTCGGGGGTGAGCCCGCCGTGCTCTTCGTCGATCTCCCGGGCGGCTCCTGCCTCACCGGAGCCGCGAAGTATGCGCGCGGGCGCCCGGACCTCGCGGTCGTGACCGGGGTCAACCTCGCCATGCTGCTCGATTTCGTGTTCCACCGCGACGAGCCGCCCGCCGACGCCGCCCGCCGCGCCGCCGACACGGGCGGGAAGGCCATCAAGGTGCCCGCCTGATGGGGATCCGGCTGTTCCGCATCGACGACCGGCTCATCCACGGTCAGGTGGTCGTGGGGTGGGGCCAGCCGCTCGACCTGGGCTTCATCGTCCTCGTCGACGATGAGGTCCGCACGAGCGAGTGGGAGCAGGATCTCTACCGCATGGGCGTGCCGCCCAACATCGAGGTCGTCTTCGCCTCCACGGCGGAAGCGATAGGCCGGCTGCCGGAGTGGGAGGCCGAGCCGCGGGCCGGCATTCTCCTCACAGGGGATATCGAGACGATGAGCGCGTTGGCCGCCGGCTCGAACGCGGTGGGCCGCGTGAACGTCGGCGGCATCCACCACCGCGCCGGTCGCACCGAGCGCCTCCGCTACGTCTACCTGACCGACGAGGAAGCGGCCCGGCTGCGGCAGCTCGCCGCCCGCGGCGTGGCAGTCACCGCGCAGGATGTGCCCACCGCCCGGCCCGTGCCGCTGGGAGAGTTCGCGTGAGCCCGTGGCTCGCGCTGCTCGGCTGGGGGACGCTGGTCGGGCTCGACCTGGTGAGCGTGCCCCAGATGATGATCGCGCGCCCGATTGTCGCGGGGGCCGGGGCCGGCCTCCTGCTCGGCGATTTCGAAATGGGGCTCCGGCTCGGCATCCTGTTCGAGCTGTTCCAGTTCGACATTCTGCCGGTCGGGGCCGTGCGCTATCCGGAATACGGCCCGGCGACGATCGCCGCTGTCGCCGCCGGGCAGTCGGCCGGGGGCGCCCTGGGGGTGGGCCTCGGGGCGGTCGTGGGGCTGTTCACCGCCATGGTGGGTGGCGCGAGCATCCACTGGCTGCGCCGGGCCAACGGCCGCGCGGTGCAGGCGGTGACGGCCCGCCTCGAAGCCGGCAGCTCGGAGGCGTTGCTGCGCGTGCACGTGGCGAGTCTCGGCCGCGACGCCCTGCGCGCCGCGCTCGTCACCGCCCTGGGGCTGGGACTCGCCTGGGTCGCGGCCCGCAGCCTGGGCGGGACGTTGACGGTCGTCGGCGCCACGGTCCTGGCCGCGGCCGCGGGGGGCGCCGCGCTCGCGGCGGGCGCGTCGGGGCTGCTCCGCCTCGTCGGCCGGGGTCCCGGGCTCGGCTGGTTCGCGGCCGGCCTCGTGGCCGGCGCGGGGGTGGCCTGGCTCCGATGAAGCCGCGGCGCGCGAGCAGTCTCCTGCGCCTCTTCGCGGTGCAGGGGTCGTACAACTACGAGCGCATGCTCGGGATCGGCATCGGCGTCGCCGAGGAGCCGCTCCTGCGGGATCTGCCGGGTGGGGGGCGGGGCGAGGCCTACCGGGCCGCCGTCGCGCGCGGCGCGCGGTTCTTCAACGCCCACCCCTACCTATGCGGGCTCGCCGTCGGCGCCGCCGCCCGCGCCGAGCACGAGGGGACGCCCCCGGAGCAGATCGAGCGACTCCGGGCGGCCCTCTGCGGCCCGCTCGGCTCCCTCGGTGACCGGCTGGTCTGGGCCGGCTGGCTGCCGTTCGTCGCCGGCCTGGCGCTCGCCGGCATCGCGCTGGGAGGCGGGTGGCTCGCGATCGCCGCGTTCCTGGTGGTCTACAACGCCGGCCACCTCGCGCTGCGCTGGTGGGCCCTCCGCGCGGGCTGGGAGTACGGCTCCCGCGTCGCCGCGGCGCTGCATCATCCCGTGCTCCGGCGCGCCGGGGCGCTGGTGGCCCCCGCGATGGCGCTCGCCACGGGCTTCGCGTTACCGCTCGTGGCCCAGTACCTCGCCCAGCTGTTCGCCGGCGTGGGCCCGGACGCCGGCTGGGCGCGCCTCACGCTGGCGGGGACGGCCACCGGCGGGTTCGCGCTCCTGCGGTGGCGGCCGGATATCGTCTCCGGGCTCCGCCTCGGGCTCGCGGCGGTGGCGGCGGCGCTTGCCGTCGCCCTGGGAGTCGGGTGGGTATGGCGGTGATCGAGCGCGAGGCCAAGGTCGTCAACCCGCTGGGCATGCACGCCCGCCCCGCGGCGGCGTTCGTCAAGGTGGCCGGCCGGTTCAAGGCGGCGGTCGAGGTGCGCAAGGACGAGCTCGCCGTCAACGGCAAGAGCATCATGGGCGTGATGATGCTCGCCGCCGAGTGCGGCTCGTTCCTGGTCATCAAGACGGACGGGGAGGATGCGGAAGCAACGATGGAGGCCCTGCTCGCGCTCGTGGCCGACGGGTTCCACGAGATGCATCTCACGCCGGAGGTGAAGGCGGCGGAGGAGAAGGAGCGGCAAGGAGAGGCATGAGCGATCGCTTGCTCAAGGGTATCGGCGTGTCCGCCGGGATCGCCATCGGTCCCGCGGTCGTGGTGCGCTGGACCTTGCCCGAGGTCCCCCACCGCGTCGTGCAGCGCTCCCAGGTGGAGAAGGAGGTGCGCCGGCTGCGCGCGGCGGTGCGGGACGTGAAGCGCCATATCGCGGAGCTCAAGGTGAAGGCCGAGGACCGCGCCGGCGTGGATGAAGCCCGCATCTTCGACGCCCACATCCTGATGCTCGAGGACAAGGAGTTCCTGTCGAGCGTCGAAGATCTGATCCGCGAGAACCGCCTCGCCGCCGAGAAGGCGTTCGAGTTCAAGGCGCTCGAGGTGCGCGACATGTGGGCGGCGACCGGCAGCCCCCGCCTGAAGGATCGGCTCGCCGACCTCTCCGGGGTGGCGATGCGCGTGCTCCAGCATCTCTTGCACCGTGGCTCGGATGAGCTGTGGGAGGGGATCACCCAGCCCTCGGTGGTGGTGGCGAAGGAGCTGGCGCCCGGGCTCACGGTGCAGCTCGACCGCGAGCACGTGGTCGGACTCGTGAGCGAAGAGGGAACGCGCACCTCGCACGCCGCCATCCTGGCCCATTCGATCGGCATCCCCGCGGTGTTCGGTGTGTCCGGCGCGATGGAGCGCATCGGGCCGGGCACGATGCTCGTGATGGACGGCACGCGCGGGACGGTGCTGCTCACTCCTACGCCGCAGGAGATTGCCGAGGCGAAGGCCCGCGAGCTGCGGCGGCGCGAGCTGGCGGCCCAGCTCGAACAGGTGGTCGCGCGCCCCACCGTCACGACCGACGGTGTGCGGATCGTGCTGCGCGGCAACGTGGATCTCCCCGACGAGATTACGCCGGCCCGGGAGCACGGGGCGGAAGGCGTCGGCCTGCTGCGTACGGAGTTCTTGATCACGGGCCACACCACGCTGCCGACCGAGGACGAGCAGACCGCGTACTTCCGGCGGGTGGGCGAGGCGTTCCGCGGCCATCCCGTGGTCGTGCGAACCTACGACCTGGGTGGCGACAAGTTGCCGGCGCCGTTCCACGCCATGTCCGAGACGAACCCGCAGCTCGGCTGGCGAGCGATCCGGGTTTGCCTCGACCGGCCGGACATCTTTCGCACGCAGGTGCGGGCGGTGCTGCGCGCCGCGGCGCATGCGGACATCTGGCTCATGATCCCGCTCGTTACCCGGCTCGACGAGGTGGACCGCACCCGCGCGATCGTGGTCGAGGAAGCGGCGAATCTCGCTCGCGCGGGCGTGCAGGCCGCGGCCTCGCTGCCGGTGGGCGTGATGGTCGAGACGCCCGCCGCAGCGGTGCTCGCCGACCGGCTCGCGGCCGTCAGCGACTTCCTGAGCGTCGGGACGAACGACCTCACGCAGTACACGCTGGTCGTCGACCGCGGCAACGCGCGGCTCGCGGATCGTTTCAACCCGCACGACCCCAGCGTGGTACGGCTTCTCAAGATGGTCGCGGACGCGGCGCGCGCGGCGGGGAAGCCCGCGAGCGTGTGCGGCGAGATGGCGTCCGAGCCGCTCTCGGCGTTCTTGCTCATCGGACTCGGTTACGAGACGCTCTCGGTCGCGCCGCCCGCGCTGCCGCTCGTGAAGTGGACGGTGCGGCAGGTGAGCGCTGCGCGCGCGCGCGCCGCCGCCGAGCAAGCACTCGCCGCCCGGACGGCCGACGACGTGCTCGACCAGCTGCGGCTCGCGCTCGCCGAAGCGGTCGATCTCAAGCTGCTCGACCCCGACGCCCGGTTGCCCGCCGGGCGGCGCTCCGCTACTTTGAACGTCTAAATCTTGATCGGACCATAAGATGCCCGCGCAGCGCCACGTCTTCACCTCCGAGTCGGTGACGGAGGGCCATCCCGACAAGATCGCCGATCAGATTTCCGATACGGTGCTGGACGCGATCATCGCGAAGGACCCCTCTGCCCGCGTGGCCTGCGAGACCCTCGTGACGACCGGCATGGCGGTGGTGGCGGGCGAGATCACGACCACCACCTACGTTCACATTCCGGACATCGTGCGGGGAACGATCAGCGCGATCGGCTACACCGACGCGAGCTTCGGATTCGACGCGCAGACCTGCGCGATCCTCACGACCATCGACCGCCAGTCGGGCGACATCGCGATGGGCGTGGATCGCGGGGGCGCGGGGGATCAGGGCATGATGTTCGGCTACGCGTCCGACGAGACCCCGTCGCTGATGCCGCTCCCCATCGTCCTGGCCCACCGGCTCGCGGAGCGGCTCGCCACGGTGCGCAAGGCCGGGGACCTGCCGTGGCTGCGACCCGATGGCAAGACCCAAGTGAGCGTCATCTACGAGGGCGCGCGCCCGGTGGGCATCAGCAAGCTGGTCGTCTCCACCCAACACTCCGACAAGATCGACAACGCCGAGCTGCGCGAAGGGGTCATCGCCCTCGTCGTGCGGCCGGTGCTCGCGGATGCCGGCTTCGAGGTGCCGGACAAGCACATCCTGATCAACCCGACCGGGCGCTTTGTGGTGGGCGGGCCGCAGGGCGACGCTGGGCTCACCGGCCGCAAGATCATCGTGGACACCTATGGCGGCATGGCGCGCCACGGCGGCGGTGCCTTCAGCGGCAAGGACCCCTCGAAGGTGGACCGCTCCGCGTCCTATGCGATGCGCTGGGTGGCGAAGAACATCGTGGCGGCAAAGCTCGCCCGGCGGTGCGAGACCCAGGTGGCCTACGCGATCGGCGTCGCCGAGCCCGTCTCGGTGATGATCGACACCTTCCGGACCGGCGTCGTCCCCGACGAAGCGCTCGAAGATGCCGTGCGCGAGGTGTTCGACCTGACGCCCAACGGCATCATCCAGGCGCTGAGCCTCCGGAACCCCGTGTACCGCGCGACGGCGGCGTACGGTCACTTCGGCCGCGCACCCGAGAAGCGACGGTACGTGGACAAGGACGTGGACAGGGAAGTCGAGCTGTTCACTTGGGAGCAGACGACCCGGGTCGAGGACCTGCGCCTCGCCGTGCAGCGCTCCCAGCACTACGCCTCGAAGAAAGTGACTGCATGACCACGACGGCCCGGACCGCCGCTTCCGACGTGAAGGACCTACAACTCGCGGCGGAGGGCCGCCGCCGCACGCAGTGGGCCGAACGATCCATGCCCGTGCTGCGGCAGCTCCGAGAGCGCTTCGCGCGCGAGCAGCCGCTCGCGGGCCGGCGGCTCTCGGCGTGTCTCCACGTGACTGCCGAGACGGCGAACCTCGCGGTCACGCTCAAGGCGGGCGGTGCCGACGTGGCCCTGTGCGCCTCGAACCCACTCTCCACGCAGGACGACGTCGCCGCGCACCTGGTCAAGGACCACGGGATCAAGGTGTTCGCGATCAAGGGCGAGGACCACGCCACCTACTACGAGCACATCCGCGCGGCTCTCGCGCACCGACCCGACATCACGATGGACGACGGCGCCGATCTTGTCGGGGCGCTCCACATGATCGCCCTGAACCGGCTCGACGACTTGGCGCCGCCGGTGCGGAGCTGGGTCGAGACGCTGTCGCCGGCGGAGCGCAAGGGGCTCGTCGCCGGCGTGGTCGGCTCCACCGAGGAGACCACGACGGGCGTGGTCAGGCTCAAGGCGATGGCCAAGGACGGCGTGCTCCAGTTCCCCGTGATCGCCGTGAACGACTCGGACACCAAGCACCTGTTCGACAACCGCTACGGCACGGGCCAGTCCACCCTCGACGGGATCCTGCGTGCGACCAACCTGCTGATCGCCGGGAGCACGGTCGTCGTGGCGGGGTACGGATGGTGCGGGCGCGGGTTCGCCATGCGGGCCCGGGGCGCGGGGGCGAACGTGCTCGTGACCGAGATCGATCCGCTCAAGGCGCTCGAGGCTCAGATGGACGGCTACCGCGTGGGGACCATGGCCGAGGCGGCCCGCGTGGGCGACGTGTTCGTGACGCTCACGGGCAACGTCAACGTCGTCCGGCTGGAGCACATGCGGGCGATGAAGGACGGGGCGGTGCTGGCGAACTCCGGACACTTCAACGTCGAGATCGATCTCGCCGGCCTTCAGAAGGCGGCCCAGGGTCCGACGCGCGTGCGTGAGTTCGTGGACGAATGGCGGCTGGACGGCAAGCGGATCTTCGTGCTCGCCGACGGCCGGCTGATCAACCTGGCGGCGGCGGAAGGCCACCCGGCGAGCGTGATGGACATGTCGTTTGCCAACCAGGCGCTCGCCGCCGAGTTCGTGGTCAAGAAGGCGGCGAGCCTCGCGCAGGACGTGCACCGCTTGCCGCGGGAGCTGGACGGGGAGATCGCCCGTCTGAAGCTCGCGGCGATGGGCGTCGCGATCGACACGCTGACGCCCGAGCAGCAGAAATACCTGTCATCGTGGGAGATGGGCACCTGAGCGCCAAAATGATCCAGGTGCGAGTCGCCCATCTGGGACTCGACCGCACGACCAACACTCCGGTCGTCATTCTGCAGGAGCAGGAAGGGGAACGTGTGCTGCCCATCTGGATCGGCCCGGCGGAGGCGAGCGCGATCGCG
>JBOHSA010000212.1:0-14931 GCA_050732995.1 Gemmatimonadales bacterium
AGATCGAGTTCATGGGTCAGGGCCCCACGCCCTTCTTCAACCGGCGGCGGATTGACGGGTTCAGCGTCGGCAGCCTCGGCCCGTCGGTCGTACAGACGGGCACGCCACGGCACATGCCCGTCCCGGCAAAGGAGATGGACGTGCTCCAGCGGGCGGTCTACACATTCGGCGGGCCGGGCAAGCCCGACATGGCGGGTCCCGGCGACGGCGGGGGCCGGGATGGCGACGGCGCCCGGCGGACGGTCCGGGAGATCTGGGAGGATTACCTGGCGCTGCGGCGGGCCGTCGGCTCCCGGCAGTTCTGAGGCCGGAACGCCCGAAGGTCGAACAGGAGATAGAAAGTAAAGAGCAGGGGCGGGGGCGATCCCCGCCCCTGCTTCATGTCCGGGACCCCTGAGCTCTCGCCGAGGAGCGGCTTATGCCCCGAGGCTAATTCTCTAAGAGGACCTGAACTGTGATCTCTACCTGCTGGGGCGAAAGCGGCACCACCTGCTCCCGCCCCCCGGGCCAGCGGATCCACAGCGCCGTGGGCTCACCGGCCCGCCCCAGGACCTGCACGGCGCCGTCCTGCGACCAGTACCCCGAGCCCGCCTGCACCTCCCGGACGGGCCCGTTTCGGTCACGGTAGCGCAGCCGCATCTGCGTGCCGACGGCCGTCGGGTTGCCCGGCGGCCCGACCAGCCGAACGCGTAGTCCGGGGACGGCGCCGACGTTCTTGAACAGGCGCGTGCTGGCCCCGTTCTGGCTGACGGCGAGGTCGAGCCGACCGTCACCGTCGAAGTCCGCGTACGCGGCCCCTCGCTGCTCGCCGTACACCAGCAGGCCGGACCGCTGGCCGGGTACCGGCTCGAGTCCCCCGGCGCCGTCACCCCGAAGCAGGAGACTCCGGCCCGCATCGTACCGCGGTGTCGCGACCTCCGTGGCGAAGAAGTTCTGGCTCAGAAACAGGTCCTCCTTCCCGTCACCGTCGAAATCGGCGACGCCGGCGTAGAACGCGGGCGCGCACTGAGCCTCGAGTGACAGTGGCCGGGCCTCGAACCGATCCCCCCGGTTGAGGAACACCATATGGTCCATGGTCGTGGCGCCGAGCCGGACCGCGCCTGGGGCGAGCGGGCCGAGGACCTGATCCACGGTGGCATCGGCGTACGCCGCAAAGGTCCGGAGCTGTTGGGCGACGTGGGGCAGCGCCAACCCGAGCCGCGCGTAGCTGGTGAGCGGCGCGACGCTCCCGATGCGGGGGTCCTCTTGCGCGAGCAGCACGCTGGGACGGCTCCGCTCGGTGAAGAAGCCGGAGTACAGGAACAACGGCCGGGCCGGGCTCGCCCCGTACTCGGTGTTGCGCCCCCAGCTCGTCGCGACGATGTCGAGCCGTCCGTCGCCGTCCAGGTCGCCGGTCGCGAGGCCGTTCCACCGGCTGTACAGCTCCGACAGGCCCGGCCGCTCCGGCGCGGGCCGGAACCGGCCACCCTCGTTCAAGAAGATCCGGATCGTTCCCCACTCGATGGCCACGATCAGGTCCGGCCGGCTGTCGCCGTCGATGTCGGCGAACAGGGCTGCGGAGACCATTCCCATGCCGGCGAACAGCTTGTTGTTCGCCGTGTCGGGGACGAGTCGCCCCCCTCCTCCTTCATTCCGGTACAGTCGCGAGGAAGGGGAGAGCGGGTAGCCGCCTGGGAACACCCGCCCGCCGACGAACAGATCGAGGTCGCCGTCCCCGTCGTAGTCCGCCAGGGCCAGCGGGCCCACGCTCGCGCTGTCGCCGGGGACCAGCGGCGTCATTGCCCCCCTCCCCTCCCCAGTAGCCGGGGAATAGGTGACGACGCTGGGCGTGGCCAGTGCCTGGGTGGTCGTTCCCATCTCGTAGCTCGAGACTCCCGCGATCACCATCCGCCTTCCCCGGCCATCGGGCCAGCCCAGGATAGTGGTGAGGTCTCCGGGCGCCGGGGGGGGGGCGGCGGGACGCGCGCGGTGGCGGGCCGCAGGCGGCCGCCCTCGTTCCGGAACCAGGCGAGCGTGCCGGTGCGGCCGGCACCGACGATCAGGTCTTCTCGACCGTCCCCGTCCACGTCGTCCCATGCGACGCCCGGCCCGAGCTGGCTGAACGCGTTGGGGAGCAGGAGTTGGCGGGCGTAGTCATCGAAGTAGGGTTCGACGTGCCCGTGGCCACCGAGCTGGTCGGAGATGTCCCGGAACAGAGTCTGGGCAGCGTCCGGCGGCCGGTCCGATGCGGGCAGCGCGGCGGTCGGCTCGATCTCGTAGAGCCGGTTGGGGCGCGCGCCCTCGATCGCCGTGCGGCGGCCATCGCGCCAGTCCACAACGATCGTCACCACGTCCGCCTTGCCGGTGGCGAAGGTCAGCAGGGGCTCCGAACCCGAGAGATACACGCCGCCGGCGATGACTTCCCGCCGCTGCTCCGGCACCGCTCCTCCGACCACCCGCACCCGGCTGCCGATGCCGCCGGTGTTCGGCGGCCCGCCGCGGAGCCGAACCGCGATCCGCGGCGCGGGGGCATCGTTCCGGAGCACGGCCGCCGGCTTGCCGAGCCGGTTGATGACGACGTCCAGATCGCCGTCGCCGTCCAAATCCGCGAGCGCCATGCCGTGGGAGACGTCTGCACCCAAGTCGAACCGCCAGGCGCGGCTGGCGTCCTCGAACGTCAGGTCGCCGCGGTTCCGGAGCGCCACGTTCGGCAACGGCAGGGGCGGGAACTCGTACAGCATGCGCCGCCAGTCGATCTCGTGGAGCCGGTTGCGCAGGCGATACTGGGTGTCGCCATCCATCTGGTCCCATAGGTGGCCCGTGCCGATGAGGATATCCTCCCACCCGTCGAGGTCCACGTCGAGGAATAGGGTGGACCAGGACCACCCTGAGGCCCCCACGCCGGCGAGTCGCGCGATCTCCGCGAAGGTGCCATCCCCGCGGCTCAGCTGCAGGGTATTCCGCTGCATCTGGGGGCGGCCGTCTCCCTGCCCCGGTCGCTTGGGCAGCGCGGTGTGCGTCGGGATCTGGGTCTTGAGCCGGCGCGTATCCCGGCTCAGCATGTCCACCTGGAAGAGGTCCGGCCGGCCGTCCCGGTCCACATCCCCCACGTCCACCGCCATCGCCGAGTTGCTGGTGGCGCGCATGGCGTACCACGGCGCCAGGCGGAAGTGGCCGCGGCCGTCGTTGAGCCAGAACTGGTCGGGGTCCTCGAAGTCGTTGGCCACGTACAGGTCGGGCGCGCCGTCGCCGTTCAGATCAGCGAACATGGCCGCGAGGCCGAAGTCCTCGGGCTCCTCTGCGAGGACGCGGCCGTGCTCGTCCACGAAACGGGGGTTGCCGGCGATCGGCTCCCGGACGAACCGGCCGGCGCCGTCGTTCCGGTAGAAGAAATCGGGGTCGGCGCGCTGCACCAGGCTGATCCCGCCCAGGTCCTCGCGGTCGACCAGTCTGTAGTCCGCGCCGTAGCGTTCCCGCACCTCGAATCGACGGGGGCCCAGCTGCCGCACGACCTGGTCGAAGGCCCGCTCCTGGGGCGAGATCCGGTCGAGCGTGGTGTAGGCCTTGTAGTTGGCGACGTACAGGTCGAGGTCGCCGTCGCCATCCACGTCGGCCGCGGCGATCGTGGTGCTTCCGGCCGACGAGGTCAGGCCGGCGTCCTCGCCCCGCTCGGTGAAGCGCCCGGCGCCGTCGTTCAGGAAGAGCGCATTCGGCCCTCCGAGGGCGACGAGGATCAGATCGAGATGCCCGTTGCCGTCGACGTCCGCGAACACGCACCCGGTGGAGTAGCGGTCGGGCGCCGCGACGCCCGCGCGCTCGGTGATGTCCTCGAAGCGCCACCCGCCGAGGTTGCGATACAGCGCGTTCGCTCCTTCCGTGCGGGCGAGGAAGATGTCCACCAGCCCGTCGCCGTCCACGTCCCCGAGGCAGGCGCCGGCGCCCTGCGCCAGAATCCGGTTGCGGACCAGCAGCGACTCGCTCACGGTGTTGAGGAAGGTGATGCCGGTCTGGCTGGAATCGAGCAGCGTGAAGCCGGGAGTGCCGCTCCGCGGGACGTCCAGACCCCGCCAGCGGTACCCGTCCCCGTCGTGCCAGGTGGTGTCGACGGGCCGGCCGCAGGCCGCCACGACCACGGCGAGGACCAGGAACCGACGCCCGCTCATCGGGCCGGCGCCGGCCGCGTGCGGAGCCGTTCGAGCACCACGCGGCCGATACATCTCCCGAGCGCCTTGCCGCCCTCGTTCCCGATGTGGTAATGGATGCCCCCGTACAGCCGGGACAAGGCGGCCTCGTCGGCCGCGTCCTGGAACGACCCGTACCGGCGCACGGGGTGCCCGAGCGCCAGGTTGGTGCTGTCCTCGAAGGCCACCGGCCCGACCAGCGCGGTCAGCACCGTGGCGGCCGACGCGGACTGCCCCGAGTGCCCCGACGGATACTCCGGGAATGGCGGGGTGATGATCGCGGGCGTCCAGGCTGGATCGATGTGCCGCCGGATGTACGTCGACGGCCGGATCAGGCTCAACCGGTACTTCTCGTGCCAGATCGCGATGAAGGCGTCGGCCTGGGCGAGCGTCACGAGCACGAACAGCTCGGCGGCCTGCTCCGCGGAAAGCCCGAGCTGGGTCACGAGCTGGCTCCCGATGGCCAGCCAATGGCCCACCGGCGTACCGGTCTGTCCGGGGTTGTCTGCCCAGTAGAGCACGGTCTGGCGCTGCTCCTCGGTCAGGGCGCGGCCCACGTCGTACACCCGCTTGGCTTCGGCGTGGAACGCCGACCCCGGGGACGTCGACCAGGGGGCTGGGGGCGGCGTCGGGCACTCGTCCGCGGACCGCAGGGCGAAGGGGCGCAGCGTGCCCCACCACGGCTCCGTGGCCCCTGTGGGGTTGACCGCCTTCAGGGTGCGGATATCCGCCGCCTTGGGGCGCGTGAGGGCCAGGGCCCGCTCGCTGACCTCGCCGGCCCGAAGGGTAGCTGCGGGATTGTCGAGCGCTACGAAATCACGTACTGCGGAGAGGTTCTGGGCCGTGTACTCGTCCGCCCGGGAGTCGTTGATCCAGAACCGAGGCCCCACGGGAGGTTCGAAGGGCCTCGTGCGGGTCTCAGCGAAGCCGTCTTGAGCGGCCCAGGCCAGGATCGCCGCCCCCAGGCGCCCCCCCAGGTCCCGGGAGTCAGTGTGCACCACGCTGGGGATGCCCAGGGCGAGGCGGGCGGCCTCCAGGGAGTCCGTGAGGGTGGCCAGTGCGGCCCGCGTGGCCGGCAGGCCCTCGACGAAGAGGGAGTCGAGCACGGTGCGCTCAGCGGCCAGGGCTACGAGGATCGGGTCGTAGCGTCTGTCCGGATCCGGACGGGGAAGCGAGTCGAGTCCGTTCAGCCGGCCGGCGAGGGAGACGATCCCCGGCGAAGCGGTCGCCAAGCCCTCATAGAGTCCAACGGCCGCGTAGGCGAGGACACGCGCGGCGACCGGGGGAGAGATTCGCTCCGCCCGGATCAGGCCGTAATAGTTCCGCATCCACTCCGTAACGAACTGCGGGTCGGGGGGGGGGGGGACGGACCGCGCGCACGCGGTCGAGACGAGGAGCGCCGCGATGATGATGCGGCTTGCTCGACGGTGTGTCACGCTTCGGTGCCGTGCATGGAGACAAATCTAGGGCCGCCACGCGGGCCGTGGCCAGGGCTACGTCCGCGCCGCGGCGGAGCGTGCCACGGCACCCTATATTCCGGCACGCCATGACCGCACCCGTCACGTCGTCCGTCGCCGATCGCTGGGGCGAGCGCCTGACGCGGCGCCTGGGCCTGTGGAGCGCCGTGGCCGTGCTCGTCGGCTCGACGATCGGCAGCGGCATCTTCCGCACGCCGGCGGGCGTCGCGCAGCGCGTGGACGACGTGCCGCTGTTCTTTCTGGCCTGGGTACTCGGGGGCGCGGTCGCCCTGTGCGGCGCGCTCACCTACGCCGAGCTCGCCGCCGCCTTCCCGCGCTCCGGCGGGATCTACGTGTTCCTGCGCGAGGCGTTCGGCCCCCTGGCCGCGTTTCTGTTCGGCTGGGCTGAGCTGTTGATCATCCGCCCGGGGGCCTACGGCGCAATCGGCATCACCGCCTCGGCCTACACCCTGCGCACGCTGGGGCTCGATCCGGCCGCGGAGCTGTTCGCCTCGATCCGGGCCGAGCAGCTGCTCGGCGCGGGGTACATCGTCCTCGTGGCGGCGGTGAACTACTTCGGCATCCATCGCGGCGCGGTGCTCCAAAACATCAGCACCGCCTTCAAGGTCGGCGCCCTCACTGCCCTGGTGCTGCTCGGGTTCGCCCTCGGGCGCCCCGAGGGGAGCCCCGAGACGGGGATGTTCGCGCAGCGGGCGGCGGTGCAGCTGTCACCCTTCCTGCTCGCGATGGTGGCGATCCTCTGGGCCTACGACGGCTGGGCGGACCTCTCATTCGTGGGCGGCGAGGTGCGCGACCCGCAGCGCACACTGCCGCAGGCGCTGCTGATCGGGACGAGCGTCGTGGTCGCGCTCTACCTGTCGGCGAACCTCGTGTATCTGTACTTGATCCCCATAGGACAGATGAAGGGCGCGGAGCTCGTGGCGGCGGACGCCGCGCGTCTGCTCGTGGGGCCGGTGGGGGTCGTCCTCGTGTCGGCGGCGATCGCGGTGAGCACGTTCGGCACGCTCAACGGCTCGATGATGACGGCGCCGCGGATTTTCTTCGCCATGGCCGAGGACCGGCTGTTTCCCACGGCGATCGCCCGGGTCGATCCCGGCACCGGGGCCCCGACCGGCGCGGTGCTGTTGTGCGCTGTGCTGGGGGTGGTGTTCATCCTGATCCGCACGTTCACCGAGCTCGCCGAGCAGTTCATCATCGGGATCTGGCCGTTCTACGCCCTGGCGGTGGCCGCGGTGTTCGTGCTGCGCCGCACCCGGCCCGGGCTCGAGCGGCCCTACCGGACCTGGGGCTATCCCGTGGTGCCGCTGCTGTTCCTGCTCGGCTCCCTGTTTCTGTTGGGTAACTATCTCGTATCGGAACCCGGCAAGTTCGGCCTCGATGTGGTGGTGATCCTCTCGGGGATCCCGGCCTATTGGATCTGGCGGTACGTCCGCGACCGGGCCGTCGTTCCTTGACGCCTCCTGGCAGGCGGGGCACATTTTCGCCACCTACCCAAGTCTCAGAGGTTTGCCTATGACCCGCCCACGTGCCTTGTTCGGTGTGCTCCTGGTTCTGTGCGCCCTGTCGCCGGCGACCGTGCTCGCGGCCCAGGGCGTCACTTCGGCCGCGCTCATCGGCTACGTCACGGACCAGGAGGGGGGCCGGATCGGCTCCGCCTCGGTCACGATCACCAACACCTCCACTGGGCAGCGCTACGCCACCCGGACCGATGAGACTGGCCGCTATTTCTTCGAGAACCTGCAGGTCGGCGGCCCGTACGTGCTCGAGATCCGAGCCTTGGGCTTCGAGCCGGCGCAGACGCCGAACATCCGGCTCAACCTGGGGCAGCGGCTGGTGAACGACGTGGCCATGAAGCGGGCGGCGGTCGAGGTGTCGGGCATCACGGTCACGGCCGAGCCCAATCCCCTGATCAACGCGGCCCGCACGGGCGCGCAGGCCTTCGTGTCCGAGACCGCGCTCACCCGCCTGCCCAGCCTGAACCGGAATTTCACCGACTTCATCGCGACCGTGCCGCAGGTGGTGGCGGCGAGCGTTCCCGGGGCCTCGATCGGCGGGCAGAACAACCGGTTCAACAACATCCAGATCGACGGCGGGGTGAACAACGACGTCTTCGGGCTCGCCGCGAGCGGGACGCCCGGCGGCCAGGCGGACGCGCATCCCATTTCGATCGAGGCGCTCAAGGAGTACCAGGTGCTGATCGCCCCGTTCGACGTGCGCCAGGGGAGCTTCACGGGCGGCTTGATCAACGCGGTGACGAAATCGGGCACCAACAGCTGGCACGGCTCGCTCTTCGGGTATCTCCAGAACGAGAACTTCGTGGGCAAGGATCTCCAGAATCGGGCCGCCGCCGAGTTCAACCAGTCGCAGTACGGGTTCACGATCGGGGGCCCGATTCTGCGGGATCGCGTGCACGTTTTCGCCTCGAGCGACCTCCAGAGCCGGGACGCGCCGTTCGTCGGGGAGCTGGCGAGCACGGCGACCGGGGTGACGCCGACCACGGCCGACCGGGTGCGGCAGATCATCCGGGACAGCTCGCGCTACGGCTTCGATCCCGGCGGCTGGCAGGCGCCGACCCTGGGGAATCCGGACAAGAACTTCTTCGGCAAGCTGACGGCCCAGCTCGCGACCAACAATCAACTCGAGCTGTCGCACAACTTCGTGGACTCCGGCGACGACAATCTGATCCGCAACGCGCGCGCGACCGGGTTCCGGGACGGCTACCAGCTCGCGAACAGCGGCTACCTGTTCAGCACGGTGACGAACACGACGCGCGCGAAATGGAACGCGCAGCTCGCGTCCCGGTTCTCGAACGAGTTCCTGGTCGGCTATCAGACGATCCGGGACAAGCGCAACCTGCCGAATCGCGTGCCGCTGCTCCTGGTCGGCGGCGACGTGAGCGGCCGCACCGTCGCGGCGGGCGCGGACCGGTTCTCACACGACAACTCGCTCGATCAGGACATCATCGAGATTACCGACAATGTGACCTTCTCGGCCGGCGAGCACCTGCTGACGGTCGGCACGCACAACGAGTTCTTCCACTTCCTGAATCACTTCTTCCCGGCGTCGCTCGGGGTCTGGAGCTTCACCGACACGACCGCCCTGAAGACGGGCACGCCGAACCGCTACGAGATCGCGCTGCCGCTGCGGCCGGGGGGCCCGACGGCCGACTTCAAGGTGCAGCAGTACGGCTTCTACGTGCAGGACCGCTGGACGGCGGCGCCGCGGCTCACGCTCACCGCAGGGCTGCGCGTGGACGTTCCGCGCCTGGAAGCGCCGGTCTACAATCTGGGCCTCGACACGACCATGGGGATCAACACGGCCGAGTTTCCGAGCGGCAACGCGCTCTGGTCTCCCCGGCTGGGCTTCAACTACGACGTCACGGGCGAGGGCACCACGTCGCTGCGCGGCGGGGTGGGGATCTTCAGCGGGCGGCCCCCGTACGTCTGGATCTCGAACGCGTACGGCAACACGGGACGCGAGCAGGTGACGCTGATCTGCGACGGCGGCGCCGGCCAGACCGACACGGTGCCGCAGTTCACGAATGACCCCAACGCCCAGCCGAACTTCTGCGGCCTCCAGGCCGACCCCGCCGATCAGCGCTCGGCCGCGGCCTCGATCGTGTACTTCGACTCGGACTTCCGGTTCCCGCAGAACTTCAAGGCCGCCCTCGGCCTGGACCACCAGCTCCCCTGGGGCATCGTCGGCACGTTCGACTTCTTGTTCACGCGGGCCGTCAACCAGTTCTTCATCTCGGACGTGAACCTCCAGGGGGTCCAGGGGTTCGCGGCCGGCGAGGGCGGGCGGCCCCTGTATGGGACGCTCGCCGCCGCGAGCGGCAGCGCCACACCGGCACGGTTGACCGCGAGCTTCCGGGACGTGCTGCGGCACCGCAACGAGAGCCGGGACCGGGCGCTGCAAGTCACGGCGCAGCTGCAGAAGCGGTTCTCAGACAACCTCGAGTTCAACGTCGGGTACACCTATTCCCACGTGGAGGACGTCTTCTCGCTGACGTCGAGCATCGCGTTCTCGAACTACCGCTTCACGGCGCTCGACGGCACGCTCGACGACCGCAACCTGCGCCGCTCGGTGTTCGATATCCCGCACAAGATCACCGCCAGCGGCACGGTCGCGCTTCCCTGGGGCGTGCGCGCCTCGCTGATCTACATCGGCCAGTCGGGCCACCCCTACACCTACATGATCCAGAACGACGGCAACGCTGATGGGGTGACGTCCAACGACGTCATCTACATCCCGGCGAACCGGGCCGATGCGTCGGTGGACGGTAACGGCGGCCTTGTCACAGGCTTCGGCACCGCCGCGCAGCAGGACTCGGTCTACGCGCTGCTCGACGCCTTTATCAACGGCGAGGACTGCCTGAGGGAGCACCGCGGCCGGCTGCTCACCCGCAACAGCTGCCGCAACCAGTGGCTCAACTTCGTCAACGCGCGGTTCGTGGGGTCGCTCCCTACGATCGCGGGCCAGCGCGCCGAGCTGTCGCTCGACGTGTTCAACCTGCTCCATTTCCTGAACAAGGACTGGGGCGTGGTTCACGAGACGTCGGATTTCGAGCAGCTCAACATGCTCGAGCGGACCGGCTTCGACGCCGTGAACCAGCGCGGCATCTACGCGATCTCGGGCAACGTCCTCCCGAACCGTGATCGCGTGACGTCGGCCCGGTGGCGGATGCAGCTGGGGGTGAAGTACCTCTTCTAAAGACGACGGGGGAGGACGGGGGAAGGCGGGGGAGGACGGGGAGAGACCTCCCCCGTCTTTCCCCGTCGCCGTTCTAGGTTCTCGTCTTTCTGAGGAGCCAGAGCGCCGCGCCTCCGAACACCAGATTCGGGAGCCACGCGGCCAAGGTCGGCGGCAGGACGCCGCCCGCGCCCACTGCCTTGGAGAGCTGCACCATCAGGAGGAACACGAAGGCGGTGGCGAGGCTCAACCCGACGCCGAACGCGAACCCGCTGCGCGGCGAGGTGATGGCCAGTGGCGCCCCGAACAGCGCGATGACGACGCACGTGAACGGCACCGCGATCTTGAGCGCCCGCTCGACGGCGAGCTTCTTCGCGTCCGTCCCGCTGCGTGACAGGGCGTCGACGTACCGGCCCAACTCGGAGTAGCGCATCTCCTCGGGCGCCTTGGGCTCGGCCAAAAGATCCGCCGGCCGCTCCTTGAGCACCCGGGTCCGGAGCGAGTCGAAGCCGAACGCCAGCTCACGCGCCGGCCCCAGCAGGTAGCGCAGCGCCCCTTCGGCGAGCGTCCAGCGCCCGGCCGTGTCGTCGTAGGTCGCCTGCGGCGCTGCCACGACGATCGTGGGATAGTCCTCCCCCGTCCCCACGCGCTCCAGGATCAGGTCCCGCATCATGCGCTCGCCGGGGACGAGCGCACCGATCGCGTACACCCACCCCTGATCGCCGCGGTACACGAAATTGTTGGGAGGCGCGGTGGACCGGATCTCCCGCTCGCCCAGGAGCTCAGCCTTCCTCGTGCTCGCCACCGGGGCCGCTTCGCCGAGCACCAGCCCCGCGCCGAACGCCGCCGCGGCGGCGAGGAACAGCGGCCGCACCACCCGGTGGAACGACAGCCCGGAGGCCTTGGCCGCCGTCAGCTCGGCGTGCCGGCTCAAGGCGCCGACGGTGAACACGGTCGCGAACAGGACCGCCGCCGGCAGCACCAGGAACATCGTTTCCGGCAGTCCATAGACGTAGGACAGCGCGACCGCGCCTTTCGACAGCCCTCGGCTCAGGTAGCGATCCAGCCGGTCGGTGAGATCGAACAGGATGACGATCACCGGGAACGACAGCTCGACCAGGATGAAGATCTTGACCCACTCGCGCAGGAGGTACCGATCGAGGATGCTCCCCGCGAGCTTCACCGCGTCTCCGCCGCCGGAACAGGGACGGGGGGCGGGGGAGGCCGCCGGTGCCGCCAGGCGAGCAGCGCGGCTTTGAGGTCCGCCCAATCGCCGCCGTGCGCGGTCGTGCCCTCCCGCCGGATCACCCACAGACCGAAGAGGCCCAGCCCGCTGAACAGCAGGTTGGGAAGCCACATCGCCAGGAAGGGCGTCAGGATCAACCGGTCCCCCAGCTCCTCGCCGCCGATCAGCCCGACGTAGTAGACGGTGAACACGGCCATGCTCATCCCGATCACCAGGCCCGTCCCACCCCGCGGGAAGCGCAGCGCCACGGGGACCCCCACCAGCGCGAACACGAGACACGCAGCCGCGATCGCGTATTTCTTCTGGATCTCGACCGCGTACTGCGCCGCGCGCTGGCGCGCGATCCGCTGGCGCTGCTCTTCGCCGACCCCGGCGCCTGGTGTGAGCAGCGGCGCGCCGACCGAAGGCGGGAGGCGCGGCGCCAGACGGACGGGAGTCCCGGGCGTCTGGGCGTGCGCCGCGAGCGGCGTGAGCCAGCCGGCGGCCAGGCGCTGGAACCGACAGTACGGGGAGCGAGGAGCCGGGGCGGCGGACTCACCGGCCGCGCTCGCGGGGGCGACTCGTCCGAGCCCCGCGAGACGCCGCAGGTCCCCCAGCACCAGCTCGCGCGCCTCGTCTCGGGCCTGCTCGGCCTCGCGATCGGCCTGCCGGATCACGTCCTCCATCTGGCAGATCGTCATCTCCCGGTCACCGCGATACGTGTCCTGCTCGGTCCGCTCGAGCGTGTTGCCGATCCCCGCGACCTTGATCCGGTTCACGCGATAGAAGGTGCGGTTGAACTGCGCGGGGTCGGCGCGCTTCACCTCCCGGATATCGCCGTCGAACAGCGTGAGGTACAGATCCTGCCCGCTGGGGGTATAAGCCATCCGGCCGCTGTCGGCGGTGATGATGCGCCGCCGCTCGGCGTCCTCCAGGTCGTAGATCGTCACGTCCTTGAGCCGGTTGGACGCTGGATCGATCCGCGCCGCGCGCAGGAAGAACTGGCCCTTCACCACCGGGTTGATGACCTGCTCCTTGAGCGAGAGGGAGGGTCGCTTGCGCTGGATGTCGACGAGCAGGGCCCGCAGCCGGTGATTGGAGCGGGGCAGCACCTGGTCGTTCCACAGGAACGCCAGGAGGGAGACGAGCGCCGCGCCGCCGAGCACCGGCGCGAGCAGCCGCCCGACGCTGATGCCCCCAGCCTTCATCGCGGTGATCTCGTTGTCGGCCCCGAGCTGACTGAACGCGTACAGCACCGCCACGAGCACGGCCATCGGCAGCGTCATCGCGATGATGAACGGCAACGACAGCACGAAGACCTCCACGACGACCATCCAGGGGAGGCCCTTGCCCACGAGGTTGCCGAACTGTTTGGCGACCTGATTGATCAGCATGAAGCAGGTGAGGGCCGCGAGCGCGAACGCCAGCGGCGCGAAATGCTGCCGCAGGATGTAGCGGCTGAGGATGCGCACGGTCGGTCGTGCCATTATATTCGGAACCCCAAGTCACAACAAGGGATGCGGCTGCCTCCCCCCCCCCCTGTGTTCCCCGCCACCCTGCTCGGCCTGCTCGCTTGCTCGCTGCTGTTACCCCAGGCCCACGCGCAGGATGCGGGGCCGGCGTTCGTTGCGACGTTCGGCACCCCGCCGCTCCAGGCCCCGCGTCACCCGGCACTCGCTCCCGGGGGGCGGCTGGCCCCGCGCACGGTTCCGGCGCGAGCGCCGGCACCGCTCCCGCCGCTCCTGCCCCCCCCCCTCCTCCCGGCCCGCGGCGAGCCGGCCCGCCGCGCTCCAGGTCGGGCCCTACGCGGACATCGGTATGGCGCTGAACGTCCGGTTCGAGCTCAAAGCGGATCAGTTCCGCAACCTACGCTGCACCGCCGACGAACGGCAGCGCGCCCTGTCCAGCTGCGCTTCCGGGTTCCCCATCATCACGCCCAACCCCCAGTACAACGTGCGTACGGCCGGGGTCATCGGGGAGCGGCTCCATGTGAACGTGGATTTCGACAGCGAGCGCGAGTTCGACGCCAACAACAACCTGCAAGTCTGGTACGCGGGACTCGAGGGCGAGGCGCTGCGGCGGGTCGAAGCGGGTAACGTCACATTTCCGACGCCGCCGTCGCGCTTCATCAGCGCCGGCATTCCCGCGAACAACTTCGGGCTGCAAGCCATCGCCCAGCTGGGCGCGTTGGAAGTGCGCGGCATCTACGCCCAGCAGAAGGGCAACGTCGTCGCGGATCGCGTGTTCACGATCGGCGAGACCACCCGCCAGCCGCTCGACCGCGAAGCGCGGGACCTCGATTTCGAAGCGGGGCGGTTCTTCTTCGCGGTCGATCCCGCGGCCCTCCCCGGCTACCCGGCGGTGGACATCCTCGGGATCGATCCTGCGCTGCTGGCTGATTCGTCGCGCGTCGGGACCCTCCGCGTCTACCGCGTTCGCGCCGTGTCGCCCGCGAGTCCGATCAACCAGAACATCGGCGGCGTGCGGGCGGTGGCGTGTGGCGCGGGCTCCATTTCCGTAGACTGCGCCGCCCAACGGGCGGGCCCCTTCCAATGGGAGATTCTGGAGGAAGGCCGCGACTATTACGTCGATCCGAGCGGTGTGTGGTTCGCCCTCGCCACGCGGCTCGATCAGAGCGACTACCTGGCGGTGTCCTACGTGCTCGCCTCGGGGCTCGATTCGGTCGGCACGGTGCCCGTGGCCGCGGTCCCGGACACCGCCGCCGTGGACACCCTGCGCTTGGTCTACGATCCCAAGCCCGGCGTCACCGCGGCGTCCCCCTCGTTTCGCTTCGAGATCCGGAGCGCCTATCGCGTCGGCGGCGCGGAGCTCGCGCGCGAGACCGTGACGCTCGCCCTGACCGTGAACCGGCGCGAGCGCACGGTCGCCACCGGGGAGACCTACCTGGCCCGGCTCGGGCTCGCGCTGGCCGGGGACCAGACCCGGTTCGACGCGTACAACCGTCTGTTCCCGCGCGAGCGCGACCCGGAACAGGGCGCGCCGCTGCGGGACCAGTTCGTCGTGTTCCCCCACCTCACGCCATTCGGCGACGCCGCGCGGCTCGAGCCCGGCGAGCGCAACGACTCCTTGTACCGCACGCCGCGGCCCCAGCTCGCCACGCAGGCTCCGCCCGCCGTGTTCACGCTCGCCCTACACGCCAGCGTCTCCGCCTCGGCGGACCGGAGCATCCTCTCGCTCGACGGCTTCCAGGTGCGCGAAGGGAGCGAGCGGCTGTACGTCGGCACGCGCCTGCTCGTGCGCGACGTGGACTACACGATCGACTACGCGGTGGGGCAGGTGCAGTTCCGGCACCCCGACTCCCTGTTCGGCGGGGGAGGGGGAGGGGGGGGGGGGGGGGTCGCGCAGGTGCGGGCGC
>JBOHSA010000213.1:0-21527 GCA_050732995.1 Gemmatimonadales bacterium
GTCCGGGGGGGGGAGGGGGGGGGGACTTACTCGCCCGGTCCCCCTCCCGGCCGACGGAATTGCGGCGTCACGCGCGGGGGCGGCAGCGCGTCGAACTTCGCCTGCTGCACCGCGGTGAGCAGGTTGCGGATCGTGCCGTGCCACATGTTCGCTTCTTCCTGCAGTCCCTCGAACTCCGCCCGGACGCTGTCCATCCGCGCCCGCATCGCCTGGCGCTGTTCCGGGGTGGGGTCCGGACTGGAGCCGTTCGGGCGCCGGAACTGGCGGCGCAGCGCGGCCCGCTTGTCCGCCGCCTGCTTCACGACGGCGTTGAGCGCGGTGTAGGGCGGCGCGACCTTGGCGCGCTGGTCGGCGGTGAGACCGACGAGCGCGGTGAGCGAGTCGAGGGTGAGCCAGTGGTCGGGGAGCGGCGCGGGCCGCGGCGGCTCCTGGGCGACGAGCGGTCCGGCAAGACAGACCGCCAGGGACAGGAAAACGGGCAAGCGCATGGGCGATCTCCGGTGAGCGAATGACAGTCGGACGGCGGGTCTGCCGCCCCTCGGTCTTTGGTACGCATGCCGGCCGGAAGTTGCTGGTCCTCATACGCTTCATTCACTCCAGGTGCCAACCTCTCCTATCGGACTGGGCGGTGGCTTGACGCTCTGAGCAACGGGGTGCACGCTATCCCCGCTGCGGAACACCGTTCGCTATACATCCTCCCAGGGCCGCCCCGCGCCCGGACGGCCCCGTGCCTCACCCGGGCGTCCTCCCGCCTCGACCGAGGCGAAAGGGGGTACGCATGAGCGGTCCTCGATTCCTCTTGCTCGCGGCGGCGCTGCTGGCGACTGCTGCCCGTCCCGACCCCGTCGCTGCCCAGGACACCACGCGCCTCTCAGCGGCGATGCTCAAACGCCTCGGCGAGGCGGTCGACGGATACCGGACGGGGTATCCCTACTGGGTCACGATGAGTCTGGTTTTCCCCCATCGGGTTCTGGGCGTGTTCCCGAGCCCGGATTCCGCGGTGGCAGCGGCTCAGCGCGGCGGCCGCGAGTACGGCGTGTTTGGCCCGTACTACGCAGCGGTCGATCCCGGCAACGAGGACCTCATGTTCGCCGCGGGCTTCTGCCCCGGAAGGCATCGCTGGGATTCGGAGTGTCCCGACGAGATCGCCATGGAGCCGCTGGGCGGCGTTCCGCTACGGGACGTGGCAAGCCTGACGGTGATCCTTCGCACCAAGGACGGGCGCGAGATCCGGACGACCTACGCCCCTCACCAGGTGGACGCCTTGTTCTTCACGCTCGCCGCCATCGACAAGTTCGCGATTCCCTATTACGAGCGTTTGTACGGGGTCGCCTATGCGGCGCGTTTGCGGGAGGAGTACGTGCGCCGGCTGGGTCGCCGGTAGCCCGACTCGCGGCCCCGGGGGCCGCGCACCAGCGCTTCGAACCGGGGATCGCCGCGCAGGGAGCGGAACCACGGGCTCTGCGCGACGTAGTCGCGCATTTGCGGACTGGTGACTAGCGCCATCGAGAGCAGGCGGAGCGCTTCGGCGCGCTCCCCGAGCAGCAGCCGAACGTAGGCTTCCACGGGCGCGAGGTTCGTCCGCACGAACTCGTTGCTGACGGCTGCCCGCGTGCGGCGGATCACCGCCCTGGCGCTGTCCGCCAGGCCGCTGCGGGCGAGGATGGCGGCGATGAGCATCCGCCGGTCCGCCCACAGACTTGACGTCGTGTCCCGGCGTTCGATGTCCGCCAGCAGGCGCCACGCTCTGGCCGCCTGGCGCCGGCCGCGGGCGGCCCAACCCATGACTCGCAGCTCGCAATCGATGAAGTTCAGGGCATCGGGAAAGCGCTTGACCCCTTCGTCGCACCAGACGCGGGCTTCGTCGAACCGCTCGCGGTTCAGGGCGGTGAAGAACAAGCGCGAGGTGACCACCCGGGCCTCCGTGAGGTAGGCGTCGGCCTGGAGCGCCCTGCGCCCGGCCTCGGCCGCCTCAGTGAACCGTCCGGTCTGGCGATACAGCTCGCTGAGCGTGTACCACGCCCGGGCCAAGAGCGGCCTCGCGGTGACGGCGGCCTTCAGGTCGGCCTCCGCCGACCGGACCAGGGCTTCGGCGTCGTCGGGCGGATAGTGCAGCCAGAGCTCGTAGCGAAGGACGCCAAGCAGCTCAAGCGGCTCCGGAGCGCCCGGCCAGAGGGTGAGCGCCCGCTCGGCGTAGTCCATTCCGCGCCGAATCCACTCCCTGAACGCGACTCCAGTCGGCGAGTCCCGCCGCAGCGTCCCCTCGCCGCGTCGGGCGAGGAAGTCCTCCTCCCAGACGACGCGAGCCCTGGCATACGCCGTCCATCCCCGCGCGATCACCGGTGCGATCCACTGGCGATCGAGCGTGACCGCCTGCGCAAACAGCGAATCCGCCTGCGCGAACAGCGGGCGGGAGGATGGGGCGTCGTACTCCCGGAGATGGCTCCAGCCCTCCTCGGCCACCTCAGTGGCACGCTGCATCAGCTGCCACGCGGCGATGCTCTTAGTGCCCGATCGCTGCTCGCGCAGCCGGATCTCCTGTCCCAGCCGCTCGCGCAGAAAGCGCGAGACTTCGGCCGTCATCTCGTCCTGCAGCGCGAACAGATCGCCGATTGGCTTCTCGGCGGTGTGGCTCTGAAGGTGCGTGGCGGTGGCGGCGTCGATCAGCCGCACGGTCACCCGCAGGAGGTCGCCGGAGCGTGCGACGCTGCCCTCCACGAGGGCTCCGACGCGCAGCGCGCGCGTGATGCTGTCCAGCGGAATGCTGCTCCGGCGATAGGGGCGCACGCCGCTCGCGGACACGACGCGCAGCGTCGAAACGGCTCCCAGCTCGTCGATGAGATCCTGCGTCAGGCCGTCGGCGACGTGCGCGAGCGTACCGCCCGGGCTGAGGTCCTCGAAGTACAGCACCGCGATATGCGTGGGATCAAGCGGCTCCGCGCCGGCCGCGCCCGGGGCCCCCCGTCCATGCAGCCACCCCCAGACTGCCACGCCGCCGATCGCGAGGAGGGCCCCGGTCCACGCAGCCGCCCGCCGCCGCGCGGTCCGCCGCGGCCACGTCCCCCTCCCTCTCCCTCCTGCCGCCGTCGGCTCGAGCGCCCGCGCGAAATCGTCCGCCGTCGGATAGCGATCCCCCGGCCGGCGCGCTAGCGCGATCTCGATCGCAAGCTCGACTTCGACCGGCACCTCCGGCCGCGCATCCGTCACCGACGGGCTCGCGACGGCCCGGCCGCTCAGGAGCGTGTCGACGCCCGCGCCCGCGAACGGCGGCTCGCCCACCAGCATCTCGTACAACACGCACCCGAGGCTGTAGACGTCGCTCCGGCCGTCCACCTCGCCCTGGCCGGCCGCCTGCTCCGGGCTCATGTAGTCGGGGGTCCCGACGATGATCCCGGTCGCGGTCATGCGGGCGCCGCCCCCGCCCCCACCCGCCAGGCTGATCGCCCGGGCGATGCCGAAGTCGGCGACCACCGCGTGCCCCGCCTCGAGCAGGATGTTCTCCGGCTTGATGTCGCGATGCACCACGTTCTGACGATGGGCGTAGTCCAGAGCGTCGGCCACGTCGCGGGCGATCTCCAGTGCATCGGCCAGCGGCAGGCGCCGCTCACGCTCGATCCGGCCCCGGAGCGATTCCCCCGCGACGTAGGGCATCACGTAGTACAGCAGGCTCTCGGCCTCCCCCGAGTCGTGCAGCGGCAGGATGTGGGGATGGGTTAGATTGGCCGCGAGCCGGATCTCCTGGAGGAACCGCTCGGGGCCGAGGGCGGCGGAGAGCTCGGGCCGCAGGACCTTGACGGCCACGGCCCGCTCGTGCTTCAGATCCCGCGCCAAGTAGACGGTGGCCATGCCGCCCCGGCCGAGCTCGCGCTCGATCGTATAGCGCGCGGCCAGCGCTGCTTGCAGGCGAGGTCGCAGATCACTCACGGCACTACACAATACCGCCGGGCCTGACCGCGTCCAGCCGGCACCGGAGCGCTCCGCCAACCCCTTCACTTGGTGCAGGTTACCCGCTACTTTGCAGGGCTCGCATGGCGGACCTCACGCTGTCGCGCAGCCAGCTCCTGCTGCTCGCCGGAACGGCCAATCGGCCGCTCGCCGAGGAGATGGCTCAGCATTTGGGGCAGCCGTTGTGCGCGGTGACGCTCCGCCGGTTCGCCGACGGCGAGATCTTCGTCAAGATCGACGAGAACGTGCGCGGGCGGGACGTCTTCATCATCCAGCCCACGAACCCGCCGGCCGAGAACCTGATGGAGCTGCTGCTCCTGATCGACGCGGCCCGGCGCGCGAGCGCGGCGCGGGTGACGGCGGTGATGCCCTACTTCGGGTACGCGCGGCAGGACCGCAAGGATCAGCCGCGCGTCGCGATCAGCGCGAAGCTGATGGCGAACCTGATCACGCACGCGGGCGCGGACCGGGTGTTGGGCATGGACTTCCACTCGCACCAGGTGCAGGGGTTCTTCGACATCCCGGTGGACCACCTGTACGCCGCGCCGGTGTTCGTCGCGCATTTCCGCCAGAAGGCGCTGCGCGACCCCGTGGTCGTGGCGCCGGACGTCGGCTCGGCCAAGATGGCGCGCGGGTTCGCCAAACGGTTGAACGCGTCGCTCGCGATCATCGACAAACGGCGCCCCTCGGCGAACGTCGCCGAGGTCGTGAACGTCGTCGGCGAGGTGGCGGACAAGGACTGCCTCATTCCCGACGACATGATCGACACGGCGGGGACGATCACCGAGGCGGCGGCGGCGCTGAGGCGGCTGGGGGCGGGGCGGGTGTTCGCGTTCGCGAGCCACGCCCTGCTCTCCGGCCCGGCGATCGAGCGGCTGCGCGCGGCGCCGATCGAAGAGGTGACCGTGACGAACACGATTCACGTCGCCGAGGCGCGGCGGTTCGAGAAGCTGAAGGTGCTGTCCATCGCCGGCCTGATGGCCAAAGCCATCGGGTACGAGCACAGCAATCAATCGGTCAGCTCGCTGTTCGACTGACCAGGCTACTGGCCAACGGCTGAGGGCTGACGCATGGCGCAAATCGTTCCGCTCGCGGCGAGTCCGCGCGACAAGACCGGTAAGGGCGCCGCGCGGCAGGCGCGCTTCCGCCACCAGGTGCCCGCCGTCCTGTACGGCCACGGCCGGCCCACCCAGCCGCTCCAGGTCGAAGCCGCCGCCCTGGAGAAAGCGCTGACCGGCGTCGAGCCCGCGAGCACGGTCATCGAGCTGACGGTCGACGGGAAAACGATGAAAACGCTGATTCGCGAGATCCAGCGCCATCCGATCCGTCCCGACATCATCCACGTCGACTTCTACGAGATCCACGCGCACGAGAAGATCACGCTCAAGGTGCCGGTCCATCTGGTGGGCACGCCCGACGGCGTGCGCAACGCCGGCGGCGTGCTGGATCAGGTGACGCGCGAAGTGGAGATCGAGGTGCTGCCCGAGCACATTCCGGACCGGGTCGAGCTGGACGTGAGCGCGCTGCAGATCGGCGACTCGCTGCACGTGACCCATCTCAGCATCCCGAACGCCGTGATTCTGACGCAGAGCGATCTCACGATCGCGACGGTCGTGCCGCCGCGGGCCGAGGAAGTGGCGCCCGCGGCGGCCGAAACGCCGACCGAGCCGCTCGAACCCGAGCTCATCCGCAAGGCGCGTGAGGAAGAAGAGGGCGAAGAAGGCGAGGCCGCGCCCGAAAGCAAGAGCGAGGCCAAGCCCAAGGCCGAAAAGGCCGAGAAGGCCGAGAAGCCGGAGAAGGCCGAGAAGCCCAAGGGCGGCAGAGAGAGCTGAGTCCTGCGCGCCGTCGTCGGTCTCGGGAATCCCGGTCCGGAGTACGCCTCGACGCGGCATAACGCAGGGTTCTGGCTGGCCGACGCGCTCGCGGCGCGCTGGGGCCTGCCGCCGTTCCGCCGCGCAGAACGGGCGCGGGCCACCGAAGGGACGGTGGACGGCGTCGCCGTGCGCGTGCTCAAGCCCACGACCTACATGAACCGCAGCGGCGCCGCCTTGGCGTCCCTGCGCGCCAACCCGACCTTCCAGCCGGCGACCGACCTCCTGGTGCTCGTGGACGACTTCCAGATCCCCTGCGGCACCTTCCGGCCGCGCGCCCGCGGCTCCGCGGGCGGGCACAACGGCCTGAAGAGCATCGAGGGCGCGCTGCAGTCCGAAGACTACGCCCGGCTGCGCATCGGCGTGGGGCCGCTGCCGCCGGGCGTCACCGACTGGTCCGAGTACGTCCTCGCACCCTTCACCCCCGAGCAAACCACCGCCATCGAGGCCCTGATGCCCGCCCTGACCGACGCCGTGACCCGCTGGCTGCGCGAGGGACCGCCCGCATGACCGTCGGGCCCCTCACCCTGAGCGCGATCGGCGCGGGGCTCCTCGGCCTCGCGGTCGCCGGCCTCCTGTACCTCGCCATCCGGCGCCAACCCGAGGGCTCGGCCGCCATGCGCGACCTGGCCGCCCTGATCCGGACGGGCGCGATGGCGTTCCTGCGTCGCGAGTACAGCGTGCTCCTGCCTTTCGTGGTGGTCGTGGCGGGGCTGCTGGCCTGGGCGACCGACCGGCGCACGGCCGTGGCCTACGCGGGGGGCGCGCTCTGCTCCATTCTCGCCGGGCTGTGCGGCATGAGCGCCGCGACGCGCGCCAATGTCCGCACCGCGGAAGCGGCGCGGGCCCGCGGCCAGGCGCACGCGCTGCGCATCGCCTTCAACGGGGGCGCCGTGATGGGCCTCGCCGTCGCGAGCCTCGGCCTGCTGGGCATCGGCCTCGTGTTCGCCGCGTTCGTGGAGGACCCGTTCGCCGACGCCGGGTGGCGCAAGTTCAGCGAGATCATCGCCGGCTTCGCGATGGGGGCCTCGTCCATCGCGCTGTTCGCCCGGGTGGGCGGCGGCATCTACACGAAGGCGGCCGACGTCGGCGCCGACCTCGTGGGCAAGGTGGAAGCGGGCATCCCCGAGGACGACCCCCGGAACCCCGCCACGATCGCCGACAACGTCGGCGACAACGTCGGCGACGTCGCCGGGATGGGGGCCGACATTTTCGAGAGCTATGTCGGAGCCGTGATTGCGACGATCGCGATCGGCGCCACCTCCGGGCTCGTGGGCAACCGGGTGGATGCCGTCGCGCTCCCCGTGGTGTTTACGGTGGCGGGGCTCTTCGCGAGCCTGATCGGGATCGCGGCGCTGCGGGCGCTCGAGCGCGGCTCGCCGGCCGGAGCCCTGCGCTGGAGCACGTTCATCGCAGCCGGCCTGTTCATCGCGGCCGCCTGGGTGCTGAGCCGCTGGTTCGACCCGGTGCTCATGCGCGGCGACGGCACCGCGCTGCCCCAATTCGGACCGTTCTACGCGGTCTTCGCCGGCACCATCGCGGGCGTGCTGATCGGCCTCCTGACCGAATACTACACCTCCGCCCGGCCGATCCGGATCATCGCCGAGGCCGCCACCACCGGCGCCGCGACCAACATCATCGCCGGCCTCGCCGTCGGCCTGCGCAGCGCGGTGCCGTCGGTGCTGATGATCTGCGCCGCGATTTACGTCGCCTTCCAGGCTGCGGGGCTCTACGGGATCGCCATCTCGGCGGTCGGCATGCTCGCGACGGTCGGCATCACGATGTCGGTGGATGCCTACGGCCCGATCGCCGACAACGCGGGGGGCATCAGCGAGATGAGCCGGCTCGGCCCCGCGGTCCGGCGGATCACCGACGGCCTGGACGCGCTGGGGAACACGACGGCCGCGATGGGCAAGGGCTTCGCCATCGGCTCGGCGGCCCTGACCGCGCTCGGCTTGTTCAGCGCCTACACTACCGCCACCGGCATCCGCGAGGGCGGGCTCAACCTCGTGGATCCGATGGTCGGGATCGGGTTCTTCATCGGCGGGTGCATCCCCTGCTTCATCGCCGCCGCTACGATGACCGCCGTGGGCCGCGCCGCGCAAGGCATGGTCGCCGAGGTGCGCCGCCAGTTCCGCGAGATCCCGGGCCTGCTGGAAGGCACCGCCCAGCCCGACTCGGCGCGGTGCGTGGACATCTCCACTCGGGCGGCGCTGCGCGAGATGATCGTGCCCGGCCTCACCGCCGTGGTCGCGCCCGTCGTGGTCGGCAAGGGGCTCGGGATCTACGCCCTGGGCGGGATGCTCGCCGGCGCCACGCTCACCGGCGTCCTCCTCGCGCTCTTCATGGCCAACGCGGGCGGGGCCTGGGACAACGCCAAGAAGTTCATCGAGGGCGGCGCGCACGGCGGCAAGGGCTCGGAGGCGCACAAGGCGGCCGTGGTGGGCGACACGGTGGGAGATCCGTTCAAAGATACGGCGGGCCCGTCGATGAATATCCTGATCAAGCTGATGTCTGTGGTCAGCCTGGTGCTCGCCCCCTGGCTGGTCCGGTGAGAATGCGGAAGTCGGAACGCGGAACGCGGAACGGAAGCGCATGTTCCGCGTTCGCACTTCCGCGTTCCGCGTTCTAGATGCTCCGCCTGGGCATCGTCGGGCTTCCGAATGTCGGCAAATCGACGTTGTTCAACGCCCTCACGTCGTCGAAAGCCGCCGCCGCGGAGAATTACCCCTTCTGCACGGTCGACCCCAACGTCGGCGTCGTCGAGGTGCCCGACCCGCGGCTCGATCGGCTGTTCGATGTGGTCCGGCCGAAAAAGCGGGTCCCCGCCGTAGTCGAGTTCGTGGACATCGCCGGGCTCGTGCGCGGCGCCTCGCAGGGGGAGGGGCTCGGCAACCAGTTCCTGTCGCACATCCGGGAGGTGGACGCCGTGGTCCATGTGATCCGCTGCTTCAAGGACCCGGACGTCGTGCACGTGATGGGGCCCGAGGATCCCGTCCGGGACCACGACGTGGTCACCAGCGAGCTCGCCCTCGCGGACCTCGCGGTGGTCGAGCGCCGCCTCGACAAGACGCGGAAGTCGGCCCGCGCGGGGGACAAGGAGGCGCAGGCCGAGCTGGTCCTGCTCGCGCGGGTAGTGGACGAGCTGAATGCGGGACGCGGGGCGCGCGAGGCGGGCGAAGGCGATCCCGCCGTGCGATTCCTGCGCCAACTCGGCCTGCTCACCGCCAAGCCGACCCTCTACGCCGCGAACGTGAGCGAAACGGATCTCGCCGCGGGCGGCGGACGCTGGATCGACGAGCTCCGCACCGCAGTCCAGAGTCACCACGAAGAGGCCGAGATCGTCTCGTTTTCCGCCAAGTTCGAGGCGGAGCTGGCCGAGCTGTCCGGGGCGGAGCGACAGGAATACCTCGCCGCGACCGGCGTCAGCGAGCCGGGGCTCGACCGGCTGATCCACGCGGGCTATCGCCTGCTCGGCCTCCAGACGTTTTTCACCGTGGGAGAGAACGAGGTCCGCGCGTGGACCATGCACCGCGGCGACACCGCGTTCGCCGCGGCGGGTGAGATCCACTCAGATTTCCAGCGCGGCTTTATCCGCGCCGAGACGGTGGGGTTCGAGGAGTTCGTACGCGCCGGGTCCTACAAAGCCGCGCGGGAAAAGGGGCTGGTGCGCAGCGAAGGGCGGGACTACGTCGTGCAGGATGGGGAGATTCTGTTGTTTCGCTTCAACGTGTGAGCGTCACGCGAACCGCACGCAGTACACCGGCGGGAGATGCTCCGAGATCGCCTCCCACCGGCCGCCCTGATCCTCGGACACCCACAGCGACCCCGTCGTCGTCCCGAGAGCGAGGCGCTCCATCGCCACGAGCAGGCGGTCGCTCATCCCCCCCGTCCCACCCCGTCCCCCCCGTCTTCCCGCGTCGCCTTATCTGATTCTCGTCCAGATCAGCACGACGCCGCAATTACCGCCGGAGAGCCGGGCGAACTCGACAGGGGTGTCCGCCCCGCCGCGATAGATCTCGACCGCCGCGACGTCCTGCGGCGGCGTCCACGACAGATCGTAGTCGGGCACGTGCCGTCCGTCGAGATACACCGGCACGAGACACAGGCGCGTGCCGCCCGAGCGGGTCGGCAGACACACGCCCCGGCGGCAGACGAGCTGAATCCCGGAGCCCGACAACAAGGTGTTTAGCGTCGGTGGGTTGCGGCGCTCGATGTCCTCCCGCGTCAGGAACCGGCCGAATCCCTTGTCCCGGCGGGCGTAGAACCCGACCAGGTTGAGCAGGCCGTGCGGATGGGTAGCCTCCACGACGATCGGCGCCAGGTCCACCTCCGCGACATCGAGCAAGACGGCGAGCGTAACGGTCCAGCCCTTGTGGAGCACGACCTCCGTTTCTTCCGACACCAGGTCCCGGAACACGATCCGTAGCGTGCCCCGGCCGGAAGGGAGTCCCTCGAGCACGAACGTGCCGGTGGAATCGGTGACGTGGAAAACCTTGGAACCCGCGATCGCGACCATCACGCCGGAGATGGGGAGGCCGTTGAGGCTGGAGGAGACCTTGCCGACCACGCGGGCGGAATCGTCTTGGGCGCTCGCGAAGGAGGGAATCGCCAGCCCGACGACCAGTGCCGAAACGCGCAGAGTGCGCATGAGCCCTCTAGCTCATAAGATTCAGCGGCTCCGGGCCACCGTCAATCCCTCCCTCCCCGTCTTCCCCCGTCTTCCCCCGCCCTGTATCTTTCGCCCCTCACATGTCCCCTACTCGGCGCGGCACCAGCGCCGGGTCGCCTATGACCAAAGGGAGGTGTCATGACCCGTCGGTACGAGACGGTCTATATCTTCGATAGTTCCCTGGAAGAGCCGGCCGTCAACGAGAAGCTCGAGCGGTTTCACGCCCTGATCACCAAGGACGGCAAGGGTTCGATCACCAATTCCGCCCACTGGGGCAAGCGCACGTTCGCCTATCCCATCAAGAAGAAGGACACCGGCTACTACGTCGTCACGCAATTCGAGGCGGCGGGCGAGGTGCTGCCCGAGTACGAGCGGGCGGTGAAGCTCGACGAGCAGGTGCTCCGCTTTCTCGTTGTGCTCAACGAAGGGGAGCCGGTGAAGCCGGTGCCCGCGCCGGCCATCGCCGCCGAAGTCGAGGAGCTGGAGGAGGAGGAAACGTGAGACGGCCATCCAAGACCTGCCCGGTATGCGAGTCGGGCGTGCGCGTGCTCGACTACAAGGACGACCGCACGCTCGGGCGCTTTCTCACCGAGCGCGGCAAGATTCTCCCGAGCCGGCTTTCGGGGATGTGCGCGCGGCACCAGCGCCAGCTCGCGACCGCCATCAAGCGGGCGCGCCAGCTCGCGCTGATCCCCTACATCAAAGGCCACACCGCCTGAGCCCCCCCCCCCCGTTGTCGCCGGCTCGACCGGCCGGGCGCTGGCGGCTGGTGGCCGGCGTGCTGGCGTTCGCGCTCTGGGCCCCGCCGAGCCTCGTAGGGCTGCCGTTCGCCGCGTTGATCGTCGCGTCGCGACCCCGCACGGCCGGGGAATGGGTCGCGGCGTTGCTGGTCGGTGCGCCGAGCGTGGGGCTGCTGATCCTGCCCGCCGGCGGCATGCTGGCGGCGCTGGTGCGGACCTACGTCGTCCTCGTAACCGCGGCGTTCGTCGCCGGGGCGCTGGTCGTCCCCGCCCGGTGTTTGCGGCAGGCCGTGCGGGCGAGCCTGCTCGCCGGCGCGGCGACGCTCGGGCTGACCTGGGCCGTCTGGGGGGCGGGCGCGTGGGAGGCGCTGCACTGGGAGGCCACGCGCGAGGCCAGCTGGGCGATGCGGCTCCTGGTCGGCTTGTACCCGCAGGCCTTCGCCGCCTTCGAGCCCGTCGTGCGGTTCGTGAGCGACACCATCCCGGCGATGCTCGTGCTGCAAACGCTGGCCGGACTCGCGCTCGCGTGGCAGTGGCACCAACGCGTGGCGGCGCGCCCGCTGGGCCACCCGCTCGCGCCGTTCCGCGAGTTCCGTTTCGGCGACCATTGGGTCTGGGGCCTCGTGGCCGGGCTCGCGGTCTGGGTGACGCCCGCGCTCGCGGCGCTGAAAGCCGCGGCCCTCAACGTGGTGGTGGTGCTCGGGGCGCTGTACCTGCTGCGCGGCGCCGCCATCGTGGCGGCGTTCGCCCAGGCGGTCGGCTGGTCCACGGGAGCGGTCCTCGCCGCGGCCGCTGCCGCCGCGGTGCTGACCGTGCCCCTGCTGCTCCTCATCCCCGGGCTCTGGGCGCTCGGCGTGACCGATACCTGGCTGGAGTTCCGCCGCCGGCTCGCGGGCCGGCGGGCGGGAGGCCAGTCGCACCCCTTGTGAGGCTGCCGATGGAGATCATTCTACGCGAAGACGTGCAGCATCTGGGCAAAGCGGGAGAAGTCGTCAAAGTGAAAGACGGCTACGCCCGCAACTACCTCCTGCCGAAGGGGCTGGCGTACCTCGCCACGGATGCGAATAAGAAGAAGATCGCCTACGAGGCCGAGCGGATCGCTCGGCAGCGAGCCGCCGAGAAAGCAGCGGCCGAGACCGAAGCGACGCGGCTCGCCGGGGTCCAGCTCACGTTCCTGATGAAGGTCGGCGAAGAGGACAAGCTGTACGGGTCCGTGACAGCGAGCGACATTCAGCGCAAACTCGAGGAAGCCGGCATCCACGTGGACAAGCGCAAGATCGACCTGGCCGAGCCGATCCGGGAGCTGGGCGAGTTCCGCGTGGCCCTCAAGGTCCACCCGGATGTGCGGCCCGAGATCACGGTGACGGTAGTGAAGGAGTAGCGACGGGCCCGTGGCCGTCGGCATCGCCTACGTAGACGGGCTGCGGTTCCGCCGCTCGCTCCTGGCGGCGGCCGACTGGGTGGCCGCCGGCCGCGACGAGCTGAACCGGCTCAACGTGTTCCCGGTGCCCGACGGCGACACGGGAACGAACCTGTGCCTCACGCTGCGCGAGGTCGCGCGGGCGCTCCGCGCCCTGGGCGACGCGCCCCCTCCATCCCTTCCGCGGGTCACCGCCGCCATGGCCCAGGCGAGCCTCCGCGGCGCGCGAGGGAACTCCGGCATGATGCTCTGCCAGTTCCTGCTCGGGTTCCAGGAAGCGTTGGGTGATCGGCTGCGGGCCACGGCCCGTGATCTCGCCGCCGGGGTGCGGCGCGGGTTCGACCGCCTGGAAGGCGCGCTCGACGACCCCGTGGAAGGCACGATCCTGACCGTGGCCCGCGACGCGGCCGACGAGGCCGAGCGCGCCCGGGACGAGCGCGACCTCCGCGTGTTCATGCAGCGCCTCGTCCACCGCGCCGACGCGTCGCTTGCCCGCACCCCCGAGCTGCTCGCCTCGCTCAAGGCGGCGGGCGTGGTAGACGCGGGGGCGAAGGGCTTCGTGCGGTTTCTCGACGGCGTGAAGCGGCTGATCGAGGAGGGGCAGATCGCGGCGGGGGCCGTGGACCGCCTGGCGCCCAACGTGGCGGCTCAGACGGAAGTAGCGGCCGAGCGCGACTATCGGTTTTGCACCGAGGTCATGGTCCGTGGGGCGGCGTTGCCGTCGGCGGGCGACGCGCGCCGGGCCCTGCGCCCGCTCGGCGGCTCCATCGTGGTGCTCCAGAACGACGCCGTGCTGAAGGCGCACGTCCACACCGACACGCCCGAGGAGGTGTTCCGGCTCGGCGCGACCTGGGGCGCGGTCGAGTCCACGAAGGCGGACGACATGCGCGCCCAGCACGCCGCGCTCCAGGCCAAGCGCCCCGTCGCCTTCGTGACCGACACGGCCTGCGACCTCCCCGACGCCCTGGTGTTCGAGCACGGCGTCGGGCTCGTTCCGACCCAGTTGATCCTGGACGACCGGGTCTACAAGGATCGCCTGGAGATCACGGCCGCCGAATTCTTCGAGCGGCTGCGCGCGGGGTATGACGCGAGCACTTCCCAGCCGGCGCCCCAGGACTTCATCGAAGCGTATCGCGACGCCGCCCGCGACGCCGAGCACGTCATCGCGGTCGTCGTGTCGAAGGCCCTCTCCGGCACGTTCGGGAACGCGGAAACGGCCGCCCGGGCGCTGCCGGGCCGGGTGACCGCGTTCAATAGCCGCTCCGCCTCCCTGGGCGAGGGGCTCCTGGTGCTCCGGGGCCTCGAGCTGGCGGCCGAGGGCCGTCCCCCGGCGGACATCGTGCGGGAGCTCGATCGGGTGCGGGATCAGTCCGGCGCCTTCTTAACCGTGGAGAACTTCGAGCGTCTGGTTCGTTCGGGGCGCGTGGGCCGGGGGCGGGCGTGGCTGGGCACGCAGCTCAACCTCAAGCCGATCATGGCGATCACCCGGGAAGGGGCGGTCGAGCCGGTGGCGCGCGCCCGCGGGACGGCGGGGGCCCGCCGGCGGATTCTCGCGCTCCTGGATCGCGCCCTGGCGGCCGGCCCCCGCGCCCTCCGGCTCGGCGTCGCGCACGGCGACATCCCCGGGTTCGCCGAGGCGCTCCGGGCGGAGCTGGTGGCGCGCTACCGGCCCCGGCAGTGTCTCGTGAGCCCGATCACGCCGGTCATCGCGGCCCACACCGGCATCGGCGCCTGGGCGGTGTTTTATCAAATCGAGGACGGAACAAACCGATGACGCGGGCGCTATGACTAGCGGAAGCCAGGGGCGCGGCCGGTCGCGCCGGGCGTCGCCTCGTCGGTCCCGGCCGGCGGAGCCGAACGCGCTGCGGCTCGTCGCCGACGCGTTGGCGGATCGCAAGGCCGTCGAGCCGCTGATCCTGGATCTCCGGGGCCTCTGCTCCGCGACGGACTATTTCGTGATCGCCTCGGGCTCGTCGGATGCGCACGTACGAGGGATGGCAGAGCATGTGATGACCGCGCTGGCGCCGCATGGGGCGGCGCCCCATCATGTGGAAGGGCTGTCGCAGGGACACTGGGTGCTGCTCGATTACGTGGACTTCGTGGTGCATCTCTTTCATCCCCAGCTGCGGGAGTTCTACCAACTGGAGCGGTTGTGGGGGGATGCGCCGGTGGTGGCGGCGGGGGACCCCGAGGCGAAAGGATAAGACGCATGCGACGGACACTCGTTCTGGCAGCCGGACTCCTGGCGACGGCTCCTTCCCTGCTCGCGGCGCAGTACTTCGGGCAGAACAAGGTCCAGTACCGGACCTTCAACTTCAAGATCATCCAGACCGAGCACTTCGAGGTCTATTACTACGAGCAGGAGCGGGCGGCGGCGCTCGACGCGGCGCGGATGGCCGAACGGGCCTACGCCCGGCTGTCCCGCGTGCTGAACCATCAGTTCCGCGGTCGGAAGCCGATCATCCTCTACGCGTCGCACTCGGACTTCCAGCAGACCAACATCACCGACATCAGCGAGGGCGTGCAGGGCAGCACCGATTTCTTCAAGCACCGCAACGTCCTGCCCTTCACGGGCTCGTACGCCGAATTCGAGCACGTCCTGCAGCATGAGATGGTGCACCAGTTCCAGTTCGACGTCTTCAGTCGCGGCCGGCCGGGCGCCGGGCTCCAGACGATCACCAACGTGAATCCGCCGCTGTGGTTCATGGAGGGGATGGCCGAGTACCTGTCGATCGGGCCGATCGATCCCCATACCGGGATGTGGCTGCGGGACGCCTCGCTCGAGGGGAATCTGCCGACGATCGAGCAGATGACCTACGACCCGCGCGTCTTCCCCTACCGGTTCGGCCACGCGCTGTTCGCCTTCATCGGGGAGAAGTGGGGCGACGAGGTCATCGGGGAGATCCTGCAATCCACGGTCTCGAGCGGGATCGAGGGCGCGTTCAAGCGGGCCCTGGGCCTCACGCTGGAGGAGCTGTCGGACGAATGGCGGGACGCCGTGCAGACCACCTTTTTGCCGCAGCTCGCCAACCACTACCGGGCGCGGCGCATCGCGCAGCCGGTGCTGACGGAACGCCGCACGAACGGCTCGCTGAATCTCGCGCCGGCGCTCACGCCGGACGGGACGGAGATCGCGTTCTTCAGCGAGCGCAACTCGTACTTCGTGGACCTCTGGCTCGCCGACGCCGAAACCGGCAAGGTCAAACGGCGCCTGGTCAAGTCGGCGCTCAGCAGCAACTACGAGAGCCTGCGCTTCATCAACTCGTCCGGGTCCTTTTCCGCCGACGGCCGCTACTTCGCCATCGCGGCCAAGCACAAGGACAAAGACGACCTGGTGATCATCGACGTTCGGCGCCACCGGGAAGAGCGCCGCATTCGCATCCCGCTCAACGGCATCTCCACGCCGTCCTGGTCGCCCGACGGATCGCAGCTCGTGTTCACCGGGTTCGACGGCGGGCTGTCGGACCTGTTCATCGTGAACCGCGACGGGTCCGACCTGCGGCGCCTCACCAACGACAAGTACGCCGACCTGCACCCCGCCTGGTCGCCCGACGGGCGCACCATCGCCTTCTCCACCGATCGCGGCGGCGCGACGGACTTCGGCGTCCTGCGCTTCGGGAACTATCGCGTCGCGCTGTACCAGCTCCGCACCGGCACCATCGAGGTGCTGGCCGGCATGGAGCAGGGCAAAAACATCAACCCGGCGTGGGCACCCGACGGCAAGTCCCTGGCGTTCGTCTCGGACCGCACCAGCATCAGCAACGTGTTCCTCTACGACCTCTCGACCAAGCAGATCTACCAGCTGACCGACCTGTACACCGGGGCGTCGGGGATCACGGCCATCTCTCCTGTGCTCTCGTGGGCGCGGGAGGCCGACCGCCTCGCGTTCGCCTACTACGAGAACGGCAATTACGTGGTGTACGGGATGGACAACCCCCGGTCGCTCAAGCGGGCGCCGTTCCAGGCGCCGGCGCAGCCGCCCGTCGCCTCGCTCCTGCCCGTGGCGCTGCCCGACCCGATCGCCGCCGCGCCCGCGTCGGTCGCGCCGCCCCGGGATGTCGCCGCCTCGTCGGTGTACCGCTCCGCCGACGGGTTCCGCCCCTCGGCCGCCGCGCCGGCGCCGGCGGACTCGGCGGCGGCGCCGGTCTCGGTCCGCCAGCTCCTCGATTCGGCGAGCCTCGCGCTCCCCGACACGGCCCAATTCACGCTCCGGCAGTATCGGGTCCGCTTCTCTCCCGATTATGTCGTGCGCCCGACGGTCGGCTACGAGCGGGACAACTTCGGCCGCGGCTTTTTCGGCGGCACGGCCCTCTCCCTGTCGGACATGCTGGGGAATCAGCAGCTGATCTTCGCCGCCTCGGTGAATGGGCGGCTGAGCGAGGCGCAGGTGCTCGGCGTGTATGTCAACCAGAGCCACCGGGTCAACTGGGCGGCTGGCTTGTCCCAGGATCCCGTGTACTTCTACCTGCCCTCCAAAAGTGAAATCGTGGATATCGGTGCGCCGGCCGGCGCGGACAGCGGGGTGCTCGTCACCCAACGCATCCAGCGCTACGTCGTGCGGGACCTGTTCGGCCAGGCGTACTATCCCTTCAACCGGTTCCGCCGGCTCGAGCTCGGCGTGCACGCGGTGAACATCTCTTCGGCCACCATGGAATTGGAGAGCCTGTACGATCGGGGCGGGTTCTACCTCGGCTTCTCCGACATCAACAACGTCCCCGGGCAATCCATCAGCTACGTGCAGCCGTCGATCGCGCTGGTGCAAGACAATGCGCTGTTCAGCTACGTCGGCCCCTTCGCCGGGTCGCGCGCGCGGCTGCAGTTCTCCCCCACCGTCGGCGATTGGCGGTTCAACGCCGGCCTGGCGGACTATCGGCGGTACCTGTTCGCCCGCCCGTTCACCCTGGCCGTGCGCGCCATGTTCTTCGGGCGCTTCGGCCGGGACGCCGACCTGTTCCCGGTCTTCCTCGGCAGCACGGAGCTGATCCGCGGCTACACCTTCGGCTCCCTTCGGGATAACGAATGCACCCAGGTCACCTCCGGCCCCGGCACCGGGTGCCCCGAGCTGGATCAGATGATCGGCTCCAAGGTGGCCGTGGCGAACGTCGAGCTCCGCTTCCCCCTCACCCGGAGCCTGGTGTTCGGGTTCCTGCCCGTCGGCCTGCCGCCGATCGAAGGCGCGGTCTTTTACGACGTGGGCGTGGCGTGGGACGAGAACTCGATCTTGAAATCGCGCCGCCGCTCGGGTGAGGACCCTTTCATCGTGCGCACGCCCCTGCGCAGCTACGGCGCGTCCATCCGGGCGAACATGCTGGGCTTTTTGATCCTGCGGTTCGACTACACCAAGCCGCTGGATCGGCCCCACGACAAGAGCTACTGGACCGTGAGCCTCGGTCCGACGTTCTAACTCCGCTTCTCTAAACCACTTGCGTTGACCTCGCCGGTTGCCTATTTTGACCGGCGAGGCCCTTTGCTGACCCGCCCGCGCTTCCTCCTACTGGTCGGATTGGCGCTCTGGGGATGCCGCTCCCAAGCGCCGGCCGATGCATCGTCGCAAGCTCAACCGCAAAAACCAGTTACGAGACCCACCCTGGGCGGCGCTCGTTCCGTGGGATTCGCGATCCGCGTGCCCGCCAAGGGGGGACCGGCCAGGATTTACCGGCTCCCCGCGCTGAGCGAGATCCCCAACGGGCTCCGGGCGCGCGTCCCTCCGGTGCAGCGAGTGGTCGGCCTCGACCCCGAATCCGCCTTCCTATTCCTGCTCACGGCCAAGAAGGAGCTCCTGGCCTGCGATCTCGAGAGTGGGCGGCTGGACACGGTGGCCACTGCGGTCGAGCAGGCTACCCTCGGTCCCGACGGGACGCTCTATGCGGTGGACGACAAGCGCCGGGTGATCTCGCTGGCGCGACGGGTGCGCTTCGCGTGGCCCCAGCCGCTGGCGGCGGTTCCGACGGAATTATTCGGCGCCACCGATCAGCGCTTGGTAGCGGTGATCCGCCGAGATTCCGGGCGGCTCGTCACCGCGGCGCCCGATCAGCCGCCGTCCAGCCGGGAGCTGGCCCTCAGAGGAGATGTCGCGGCCAGCCTCTGGGGCGATCTCCTCGCGGTGGCGAGCGATTCGGGTGTCACCCTCGTCGATCCGCTCGGGCGCCGCGATCCGGTCTTCATCCCGATCGCCGACCACCCGCGCGCCCTCGTCTTTTCGCCGGCCGGCCACCGGGTCTACGTCGCCCGCCGCACCGGCCTCGGGCTCGCGGTGATCGACCGGTTCGAACTGCGGGAGATCGACGGCGTGGGCCTCCCCGGACCGGCCGCCACGATCCGGCTCGACCCCTCCGGGCGCTGGCTGCTCGCGCGGCCGGCGCTGGGGGACTCCGTGTGGGTGGTCGACCTGCCGGTCAAGGCGCTGCTCGGCGGGGTGGCAACGTCCTGGCACGCGGATCTGCCGGCCATCGCGTCGGACGGCACCCTGCTCGTGGAGCAGAGCGGCGACGTGGTGGCGTTGCGCGCCGACTCGGTCAAGGAGACCGGGCGGGTCCGGGGCGGCGGGGAGGATCTCTGGGTCGCGACGATGTGGCGGACGCGGCGGGCCGGCTCCGCCATCGAAGCGCCGGTGGTCGCGGTCGGCGCCGAGGCCGGCGGCGACGGCCCGCTCTACGTGCAGGTCTCCGTGTCGCAGAACCAGACGTGGTCCACCGAGATGGCGCAGCAGCTCTCCCGCGCCGGGCTCGCGGCCAGCGTGCTTCCCCCTCCGCCCGGACGCCCGGACGACGGGTTCCGGGTCGTCCTCGGCCCGTACCCCACGCGGGCGCAGGCCGAGGCGATCGGCCGCAAGTTGGGGCGCCCCTTCTGGATCTACCAACCCGAGCCGTGACGCCGCGCCAAATCCCGCGCTCCCGGCTCGATCACCTGATCCCGGCGCTGGTGGAGTCGCAGGCGCTCGTCGCCCTGGTTCCGGCGACGGGCAAGCTGCGGTGGGCGGCGGAAACCGCCTGGGCGATCGCCCGGGCCGCGACCGAGCCGACGCGGCGCCGCGTAGCGCTGATCGACTTGTGGATCGAAGACCCGACCTTGCATGAGGTCGTGGGCCTCACCCCCACCGACGGGATCGTCGACGCCTTCGAATACGGCGTCTCGCTCACGAAGACGGCGCACGAGTTCGACGGCGTCTTCTTCATCGCCGCGGGCTCCTACACCGCCAGCGCCGGCGACGTGTTCGCGCATCAGCGCTGGCCCAAGCTCCAGGCCGGCTTTCGGTCCGAAGGCGCGCTGCTCCTGCTGTACCTGTCCGCCTCCGGGCTGGCGCGTCTCTCGGCCGTCCCCGACGGCGTGCTCGTCCTCGCGCCCGAGGGGTTCGAGCCAGAGTCCTCCATCGGCCAGGGCGTCTCGGCGGCCTTGGAGCGCGGGGCACCCCTGCTCGGCGTGGTGCGGGAGCGGTGGACTTCGCCCCACCCCCCAATCCCTCGCCACCGCCCGACGCCGGCGCCGCGACGCCGCCTGCGACATGGCGCGGTGTTGCTGGGTGGCGGGATGGCGGTGACGGCGGCGGCAGGCTGGGTACTGTTAGCGAGCGGCGGAGAACCCCTCGGCCACGCCCCGGTGCCCGCCCCACCTCCGACGGCGAGCGCCCCGCTCGCTCCTCCCCTCGATTCGCTGCCCTGGACCATCCAGCTCGCGGCCTACAGCACGATGGACCGGGCACTGGCGCACGTGGTGGAGCTCGACGGGTCCTTCGTCACCCCGGTCGCCATCGGACCGGCCGGCACGGTCTGGTACCGGGTGCTGGTGGGTGCCTATCGCTCGCGTGACGCGGCGGTGGTGGAACGAGAGGAGCTGTGGCGCCGGGACCGGATGCGCCGCGGTGAAGGCGAGCTGTTGCATGTGCCGTACATGCTGTTGCTGAGGACACCGGCCGATACCGACAGCCTGCGGCATTGGGGACTTCCCGGCCCGTTGACCGACCGGGATCGCGCGATCGTCGGCGCGTTTGAGACACCGGAACAAGCCGGCTTCGCGGAAGCGCAGCTCCGACGCGCGGGCGTCCCTGCAACGCTCGTCACCCGAACGGGGAGGAGAACCACCCCATGAGGCTGAGCCGGTTGGAGCTGTCGGGCTTCAAGTCGTTCGCCGGAACGGCCGAGCTGCCCTTCGAGTCGGGGGTGACCGCGATCGTCGGGCCGAACGGCTGCGGCAAGTCGAACATCTCCGACGCGGTGCGCTGGGTGCTCGGGGAGCAGTCGCCGCGGCTGCTGCGCGGCGGCAAGATGGAAGACATCATCTTCCAGGGCTCCACGGGCCGGCGGCCGGTGAATGTGGCTGAAGTGTCGCTCGTGTTCGACAATGCCGACGGCAGCCTACCGATCGCCTACCAGGAAGTCGTCGTGACGCGCCGGTTGTCCCGCTCCGGCCAGAGTGAATACCTGCTCAACCGTTCTCCCGTGCGCCTGCGCGACATCCAGGATCTGCTGCGCGGCACCGGGCTGGGAGCGGATGCCGCCGTCGTCATGGAAGCGCGGATGATCGACGCACTGCTGTCGGAGAAGGCGGAGGAGCGGCGGGCGCTGTTCGAGGAAGCGGCGGGGATCGGCACCTATCGGAACCGCAAGCAGAGCTACGAGCGTCGGCTGGAGGAGACGGCGGCGGACCTGGCCCGGCTCGAGGACCTGATTGCCGAGGTGCAGACGCAGGTGCGGAGCCTCGCGCGGCAGCGCGGCAAGGCGGAGCGTTACGGCAAGATGGTCGAGGAGCGGTTCGGCGTGGCGCTGACGCTGGTGCGGCGCGAGCTGGAGGATTTCGATCTGGCGTTGGGCGCCCTGGGCGTCCGCGGGCGCGAGCTGGGCGCCGCGCTGCCCGCGGCCCGCGCGCGGCTCGCCGAGGCCGAG
>JBOHSA010000214.1:0-19535 GCA_050732995.1 Gemmatimonadales bacterium
GCGCCGCCCACGACCGCGCGGACCGAGGGGAGCGCCGCGATGGCGCCGCCGTCGAGGGCCGCGGCGCAGCCCATCACCACCGTCCGGAGCGACCGGCCGCGCGCGAGGCGCCGCACGAAGGCGCGGAGCTTGGCTTCGCTCGTCGCCGTGACGGTGCAGGAATTGATGACCGCGAGATCCGCGGCGGCAGGATCGTCCACCACGGCGGCGCCCTGATCGGCAAACGCCTGACGCACCCGCTCCGTGTCGTACTGGTTCGCCTTGCACCCGAACGTGTGGAAGTAGACGTTCACGGCCGCACGGTGATGCCGACCAGCACGGTCCAGACCCGCTCACGCTCGGCGCCACTGCGCCGGTCGAGCCGCTCGACGCCGAGGTCCACGATCGCCCGGCCGTCGGAGAAGGCGCGGCCGGTGCCGGCGGCGAGGCCGCGCTCCGTGGGCGCCGTGGCGCCGGAGCCGAAGGGTAGCTGGGCGGACCGGACGCCGAGCCGGAGCGGCAACGCCGGCCGGCCCAACTCGGCCCCCACCGCCCAGCTGAACGTGTCGAACGCGTTGGCGCCGGCGCGCGACCAGGAGCGCCGCGCGACCGATGCGGCGAATCGCGCGGTGGGGGACGGCTGCCACCCGAGCGCGCCCCCGATCTCGACCGGGAGATCATGGCGCGCCGTCTCGACTTCCTGCACCGACGCCCGGAGGGCGCGGTCGCTGCGGAGCCACCCCGCGACCCGCAGCGTGGGCCCGAGCCGCGCGATCAGACTCGCCGAGCCGCCCAAGCCGCTGTAGAGCACGTCGGCCTGCTGTCCCACGTCGGCGTAGGTGGAATCGCGGAAATCGCGGATGACGGTGACGCGCGTCGTGCCGCTCAGCAGATGCAGCGCCGCCCCGACGGCGAGATCCCGGGTCGGCCGGGTGGCCAGCGCGAGGCGCAAATCGCTGACGCCGCCGTCGCTCGTTATCTGGTCGCGAAACGCCTGCGGGGTGCCGCGCAGGTCCATCGTGCCTTCGGTGATGACGCTGTAGGACCGATCGAGATACGTCGCGAACCCACCGCCGACGACCCACCCGGGCCGGCCCTGCCCGCGGAACACCGGGCCGGCGACGGTCACGGCCGGGAAGCGCGAGGTCCGCAGCGTCGTCGTGGAGGTATCGACCTCGACTCGGCGGTAGGTGGCGGCCAGGACCGCTCCCGCGCTCAGCTGCGGTAGCTCGGCCAGGGCGGCGTCCACCAGCGGCGTGAGCGGGTCGAAGGCGGCGAACGCGCCCCCGGTGCTCCGCGCCCGCACACTCTCCGCGCGCCCGGGAGTCCCGAGGCCGAGGATGCCGAACTGGGAATCCTGGGCGGCCAGGCGGAGAGTCGCCGAGGCGGTCAGCAGGAAGCCGGCCACGGCGACCGGGAGCCGCCGGGCGATCCACTGGGCGCCGACGCGTCGCACCGGCAGTTTCATGGGACCCCGAAGGGAAAGCGCTCCGCGTACGTGATGCGGATGGCGGGGCGCGCGTTGGGGACGGTCGAATCCGCCGAGGGCCGGAACCGGATCTCTCCCAGCCGGCTGCCCTCCGGCACGATGCGGAGCATGAAGGCTGGATCCAAGGTCGTGTCGATCGACCAGGTCCGCAGCAGCCGGGTGATCTCGATGCGCACCGTGTCCAGCGACCCGGTGTGGACCCAGGTGGCCGCCATGCGAGTGGAATCACCGAGGAACCGCTGCGTGACCAGCGGGGACTTCTTCCCCAGGTCGGCCTCCACACCGTGCGCCAATAAGAGTAAGGAGTCGATCGGCGCGCCCTGGGCGGCGCTTACCGGGACGAGCAGCAGGGTCGCGCGGAGGATCTGCGTCGAGTCGCGGATGAAGCGGGGGAGCCGCACGCGCAGCAGGCTGCGCGCCGCGGGGATCCCCCCCACCGCCAGGGTCGAATCGATCGCCGGGGCCGGCGGGTCGAGCACGAAGCTGTCGAACACGGTGAACGTGACCAGCGTCCTCGGCACCGCCGTGCCGGACGAGTCCGCACGCACGAACCACGTCATGCGCGGCCCCTGGGGGAGCGACAGGGGGTCGAGCTCGAAGGCCGCTTCCAGCGCGATGCTCGCCAGCGAATCGGCGGACACGCGGACCCCGTACGCCACCTTTCCGGAATCGGCGGCGACGTAGCGCGCCTCGCTCGTATCGAACAAGAGCAGCAGCGTGATCAACCCGGTGGAGCGGTTGATGCGGAGCTTGTGCCCCGTGGCCGGATCGGTCCGCACCGTGTCGCTCACGGTGGAGTCGAACACGGGCGGGAGCGCCAGCATCACGGTGACGTTGACGCTGTCCACCGGCGGATCGGCGAAGGCGGCGGCGAGGCTCGCGAAGGTCGCCGCGGTGTCGATGGTGATCGGCAGCCGGTAAACCTTGAGCGTCAGGTTGGTCGCGTTCGTGTCCCGCCGCGTGATGGCGAGCTGCAACCGGGCCGAGTCGACCGTGATGGGCCGGAGCGTGGTATCGGTGCCGAACCGGAACCCGGCCTGCAGCGTATCGAGCCGGAAGATAGGGCGGCTGTCCACGGCCGCCAGACTCGCCGCCAGCAGGACGGCGCCCTCATGCGGCAGGAGGTAGCCGCGGAATGCCGAATCCCGCTCGATGACGGTGCGGAGCATGGTGTCCACGACCGTGATCTGGCCGCTCGGGCAATAGTCCTGGCAGCGTCCCGGCGCCGTCACGTTCTCCGTGCACCCCACCGCCGCCCCGACGACCACGAGGGCGAGCCCGCTCGCGCGCGCCCGTTTGGGTCCCGCCGTCCTCTCCCCCCGCCACCGCCGCCGCGTCATCGGTCCAGGCTCTCCCGGGTGAAGGGATCGGGCAGGAGTGCCTGCAGCGTCCACCGCTTCTGGCTGCTCGGTCCCACGCCAATCACCTCGAGGTCCGTGCCGAATTCGGCCAGGAGTTGCCGACAGGCGCCGCAGGGAGCTCCCGGCGGATCCACTTCCGTGGCGACGGCGATCCGCCGGAACCGGCGCGCGCCGCCGGCGACGGCGGCGCCAAGGGCCATGCGCTCGGCACAGATCGTGAGACCGTAGCTCGCGCTCTCCACATTGCAGCCCACGAAGACCCGCCCATCATCCGCTTCCAGTGCCGCGCCTACGCGGAATTCGCTGTACGGCGCGTACGCCTGCCGCAACACCTCACGCGCCCGGGCCGCGAGCTCGGCGCTCATCGCCACACCTCACTCAGGAACGACGTTCCCGCGGCGAGTGGCGCGACGCCGAAATATTCGGCGACCGTCGCCCCCAGGTCCGCGAAGGTCGGCCGCTCACCCAGTGCGCACGGCCGCACGCCGGGGCCCAGCACCAGCACCGGAACCGCCTCGCGCGAATGATCGGTGGAAGGCGTCGTCGGGTCGTTGCCGTGGTCCGCCGTCAGGATGACCAGATCGTCCCTCCGCAGCCGCGCCTCGAGGCGCGGCACCCACGCGTCCAGCTCGAGCAGACCCTGATGAAACCCCGCCACGTCGTTCCGGTGCCCCCAGGTCTGGTCGAACTCGATCACGTTCACGAACACGAACCCCGTCTCGAGGCGGTCGAACGCCTGCTCGATCAACCGGTACGCGTCGGCGTTGGTCGGTGCGTGCTCGCTCGCGATGTTCCGGCCGGCGAACAGATCGTCCACCTTCCCGATCCCCACCCGGGGCACGCCGGCCGCCGCCAGCCGGTCAAGCAGCGTGCTGCCGGTGGGCTCGACCGAGAAATCCCTGCGCTGCGGCGTCCGCCGGTACGCGCCCGGCGGCCCCACGAACGGCCGGGCGATGACCCGGCTCACCGCATGCTCGCCGATCAGCAGCGCGCGCGCCACCTCGCAGGCGCGGTACAGCTCCGCGAGCGGGACCGTCTCCTCGTGCGCCGCGACCTGGAACACGGAATCGGCGGATGTATACACGATCCAGTCGCCGGTCCGCTGGTGCGTCTCCCCGAGCTCTGCGAGGACCTGAGTTCCGGAGGCCGCCTTGTTTCCGAGCCAACCGCGTTTGGTGCGTCGAGCGAATTCGTCCAACAACGACGTCGGAAAGCCCGTCGGATAGGTCCGGAACGGACCTTCCAGCAGGACCCCGCAGATCTCCCAGTGCCCCGTCGTGCTGTCTTTGCCGGGCGAGCGCGGCAGCGCGACGCCTGGCGCCGCCGTTGGGCTGGACGGCCGCGCGAGCCCGGGAATCGGCCGGCAGCGCCCGAGGCCGAGCCGCTCCAGATTGGGCAGCGCGAGGCCGCCGACGGCGCGCGCCGTGTTCCCCAGTGTGTCACTCCCGGCGTCGCCGTACGCCTGCTGGTCGGGACAGGCGCCGATCCCCAGGCCATCCAGGACGATGATCGCCGCGCGCTTCACCGATGGATCCGGGGCAGCCTGGGCCCCAGACCGGTCAACACCTCGTAGGAGATCGCGCCGGCCCAGCCGGCGAACTCCGCCAGCGCGATGGTGCGGTCGCCGTCGGTGCCGAGGATGGTCGCCACGTCGCCCACGGCGACCGGTCCCGTTCCCGCGTCCACCATCATCAGGTCCATCGTCACATGGCCGATCACCGGACAGCCCCGGCCGCGCAGCAGTACCTGGGCCCGTCCCGAGGCGCCGAGCCCCCGCCGCACGCCGTCCGCGTAGCCGATGCCCAGCGTCGCGACCGTGGTGTCGCGCGCCGCCACCCAGCTCCCGCCGTAGCCGACGCTCTCGCCTGCCGGCAGCTGCCGGACGCTCACGACGCGCGCGCGAACCGTCACGACCGGCCGCGGCGTCGCCAGTCCCTCGCCCGGCGCGCCGCCGTACAGGAAGATGCCCGGCCGCACCAGGTCGAGGGCGAACTTCCGGTCGCGCAGGGCCGCGGCGCTGTTCGCCGCGTGCAGGAGCGGCGGGCGGCGGGCGAGGCGCCCGACGGCCTCGAGAAAGCGCTCGAGCTGGCGCTCAGCGGACTCCTCCGGCGGGGGACGGTCGGCCGAATGTAACTGCGTGAAGCAGCCTGCGAGATAGGGGGTATCGAGCGCGTCGGCGAGGGTGTCGATCTCGTCCCACCGCACGCCGGTGCGCCCCATCCCGGTGTCGATCTCGAGCTGAAACGCGCCGCCGCGCGCCCCGCGGGCCGTCCAGTCGTGAATCGCGCGCGCGTCCTCGAGCACCGGTGTCAGCTGGAACTCGTGGACCGACTCGAACAGCTCCGGCCGCGCTGGCAGGAACACCAGGATCGGCCGTGTGACCCCTGCGGCGCGCAACTCCGCGCCCTCGGCCACCGTCGCCACTCCGTACCCTGCGGGCGCCGGATCGAGCCGCTCGAGCGCCGCCGAGGCAGCGACGGCTCCCACCCCATACGCGTTCGCCTTCACGATCGGGAGGAGCCGTGTGCCCGCGATCCGTGCGACGGTGCGGGCGTTGTCCACCAGGGCCGCGAGGTCCACTTCGATCCAGGCACGACCCTCGCGCCCCTCCCCTCCCCCGCTCATTGACACGCTCACAGGCGCGCGTATGATACCCGGCCCGGAGGCTAAATGCAAGGCGATTCAGCGCTTGGACGCGCCCTCGGCCTAGTGCGCGACCTGCGGGCCCGCTGCCCGTGGGACCGCGCGCAGACGCCGCAAACGCTCCGTCCCTACCTGATCGAGGAAGCTCTGGAGCTCGACCAGGCGATCTACGCGGACGACCCCGTCGCGTTACGCGACGAGCTCGGCGATCTCCTGCTCCATCTCGCGTTTCAGATCGTGATCGGCGAAGAGCGCAGTCAGTTCAACGCCGAAGTCGTGACGCGCGGCCTGGAGGAGAAAATGCGCCGCCGGCATCCTCACCTGTTCGAGGGGCTGCCGAGCTACGACCACGAGGGTTGGGAGAAAGCGAAGCGCCGGGAACGGGCGGCGGGGAGCGGCACGCTCAGTGGGTTGCCGCCGACCGTGCCACCCTTGCTGCGGGCGTTCCGGTTGCAGGAGCGCGCGGCCGGCGTGGGGTTCGATTGGCCCGACGTCGAGGGCCCGCTGGCGAAAGTCCGAGAAGAAACGGCCGAGCTCGAGCGGGCAGCGGGCAGCGGGGCGCGGGCCGCGTTGCAGGACGAGGTGGGGGATCTGTTGTTCGCGGTGGTGAATCTCTCCCGGCGGCTCGGGATCGAGCCCAATCAGGCGCTCGAGGGCGCCAACGCGAAGTTCACGCGCCGGTTCGAAGCGATGGAGCGGCTCGCCCTCGAACGGAAGCTCGAGCTCGGTCGGGCGAGTCTCGAGGAGCTGGACCGGCTGTGGGACGAGGTGAAGCGGGGGGAGAGGGAGGGGGGATGACGGGAGGAGACGGGGGAGGACGGGGAAGGGTCAGGGCCAGAGCTTGTACAGGGTCCGCGGAAATGCGATGGCCTCCCGAATGTGCGGAATCCCACAGATCCAAGCGACCGTCCGTTCCACCCCAAGCCCGAAGCCCGAGTGCACGAACGTGCCGTACTTGCGGAGATCCAGATACCAGCCGTACGCCTCTTCGGGGAGCTGCTCCTCCCGGATCCGCGCCAGCAGCCGGTCGTAATCGTCTTCGCGTTGACTACCCCCGATGATCTCGCCGTACCCCTCCGGCGCCAGCATGTCGTTGTTGAGCACCGTGCGCGGATCCGCCGGGTTCTCCTTCATGTAGAAGGCCTTCACCGCCCGGGGATAGTTGTAGACCATCACCGGGCGGTCGTACTGCTTGGCGAGCAGCGTCTCTTCGTCACCACCGAGGTCTCTGCCCCACCTCATGTCGCTGCCGAGCCCGGTGAGCTTCTCGACGGCGGCGGTGTAGGAGATCCGGGGAAACGGCGGGACGATCGTGGCGAGCGGCTTCGTGTCCCGCTCGAGCTCGGCGAGCTCGGTTTTGCGTCGATCCAGGCAACGCGCGACGATATAGGCGACGAACTCCTCCTGGAGCGTCATATTGTCGTTCGAGTCGTTCCAGGCCACTTCCGGCTCCACCATCCAGAATTCGGTGAGGTGGCGCCGGGTCTTGGACTTCTCGGCGCGGAAGGTGGGGCCGAAGCAGTACACTTTCCCCAGCGCGGCCGCCGCCGCTTCGACGTACAACTGGCCCGTCTGGGCGAGATAGGCTTTGCCGAGGTCGAAATAGTCGGTCGCAAACAGCGTGCCCGCGTGCTCGCCGATCGCGCCGGTGAGGATCGGCGTATCGACCAGGACAAAGCCACGCTCATAGAAAAAGTCGCGGATGGCCTGGATCACTTCGTGCCGCACGCGCGCGATGGCCACCTGGCGCCGGCTGCGCAGCCACAGATGCCGGTGCTCGAACAGGAAGGCGGTGCCGTGCTCCTTCGGCGTGATCGGGAAGTCAACGCTGAGCCCGAGAATCACGAGGTTCACGGCCTGCAGCTCTACACCGCCCGGGGCGCGCGCATCCGCCCGCACCGTCCCGCTCACCTCGATCGACGTTTCTTGCGTGAGGCGGCCGAACGCGTCCCACGTCGCGTCGGGGACCTCCTTCTTGGAGAGGACGGCTTGCAGATAGCCCGTCCCGTCCCGCAGGACGACGAAAGCGATCTTGCCGCTCGAGCGAGTGGTCATGACCCAGCCGCGGACGGCGACGTCCCGTCCCACGAGCGACGGCAGGGCCTCGATGCGACGCGGTTCGGGCATAGGCGCGGCATGTTAGCGGCGGCCCTCTGGACTGTCAACGCGATCGCCTGCGCGGCGGTCGGCCGGCCCGGCCCCGTACGCCAGGAAACCGGATGGCCGCTGTATCTCGGCGGGCCGCGGCACGACGCCTCGGCCGATGAGACGCTCAACGCCGACCCGCAGCCCCTGTGGCACGTGGACGCGGGGCGGGCCGTGCGCGGCGCCCCCGCGCTCGGGGAGACGGTCCTGGTGGTCGGCACCGCCGAGCGGCACGTCCTGCTGTTCGACCGCGCGTCGGGCGAAACGATCTGGCGCCAACGCCTGCGGGGCACGATCCACGCGGGTCCCCTGCTCGACGGCGACCGGATCTACGTCGCCACCGAGCAGCCCGACGGCCGGGTGTACGCGCTGCGGCTGCAGGACGGCCGAACGGTCTGGGCCACCTCCGCCGGCAGCATAACGGCCCCGCCGGCGCTCGAGGGTGACGCGCTCTACGCCGGGACCGAGACGGGCGTCGTATACCGGCTCGACACCGAGGAGGGTCGGGTGCTCTGGCGGCGCGCGTTGCCCGGTGGCGCCGCGATCCGTGCGGCTCCCGTGCCGACTCCGCACGGAATCGTCGTCGCCACCACGAGCGACTCCCTCTATCTCCTGGACCGCGAGACGGGGCAGATCCGCAGCCGGCGGGCCACGCCCGGTGCGATCCTCGGCACGCCCGCGACCGAGGGCACCCGCCTGTTCCTCGGCACGACCGGCGGCCACGTGCTCGAGGTGTCGCTCCCGGGCTTCGAGCTGCGGTGGGATCAGCCGGCGGGCGACGCCGTGCTCGGCGCGCCCGCCCTGGCCCGGGACACCCTCTACGTTCTCGCCCGCAGCGGCGGGCTCTGGGTGATCCCGCTCGCGACGCCGTCGGCGGCGCGCGTCCATCCGCTGGACGTGGTCGCCACCGCCGGACCCACGCCGACGGCCTCCGGGGTGCTCGTGGGCAGTGTAAGCGGCGAGATCCTGCTCGTGGACCCCGGCACCGGGAGCGTGCGCTGGCGGGCGCGGGTGGACGGCCCCATCGAACAGCCCCCGATCGTCCGCGACCGGCAGCTGGTCGTGGTCGCGGGCCGGGGCGATATTCACGCGTACCGATGAAACAGATATCGGCGTGGCTGGCAGCCGCTGTGCTGGTGACTCCGGTGGCGGCCCAAGAGGCGGTGCCACGAAACCCCGACGCCACGTTGCACGGCGGGCAGGCGGCGGCCTCGCGGAATTCGGCGTCCTGGGGTCGTGGGACAGTACACTACGGCAAGTGGGCCACGGCCGCGGCCGCCGTCGCGCTCACGGCATTGGGCGCCGCCGAGCATCGCCGCTCGGATCGCCACTGGGACCGGTTGGTGGCGTTGTGCCGCTCGAACAGCGCCGAGTGCGTGGTGGGGTCTGACGGGCGGTATCCCAGCGCCGAGGCCGAGTCGCGGTATCAGGCCGCCGTGGCGTTCGACCGGCGAGCGCGGACCCGGCTCCTCGCCGGCCAGGCCGCGCTCCTCGTGACGGTGGGGCTGTTCATTCTCGATCGGCGGCGCGGGGACGACGGGCCGGAGAACATCCCGTTCGCGCCGCTGGAGGTTTCCGCCGAGTCGGAAACCGGAAGGGCGCGATTGGGAGTCCGGCTGAGGTTCTAGCGTGTCGCAGGGGTGGAGAGTCCTTCGTGGATCGCGCGGAGCAACGTGCCGTCGTCGCCGCCGAGCTCCCAGAACATCACGCCCCCCAGTCCTCGCTCACGCACATACTCGGCCTTGAGCCGGACCGACCGGGGATCGTCGTAGCTGATCCAGGTCAGCGTCTCCGAATTGTACAGCCACGGCACGCCCGCCGCCGAGTGCCAGAGCCGCTTGAACCCGTGCCGCTCCGGCTCCTTGCTCACCAGCACCCGATAGTCGATCCCGCTTCGTCGCCCGAGACCACCTCGGGAGCAACGACATGATCGTGGCTGATGGGCCTGAAGGGGGGGAAGGTAACCCGGGCCGGGGCGACAGCAAGCGGACTCGCAGGAGGCTGGCCGCCGCGTGTCGGCGGCCTAGCGCGCCGGCTCCATCTTCCAGAACGCGACGCCTCCTGCCTGCTGCCCCACATCCACCGACGCGACCCGCGCGAGCGCCCGGAGGTCGTACACGTCCACCTTGCCCGGGGCGGCGCCCACGCCTTCGTTGCTCACGAACGCGTAGCGCGAGTCGGGCGTGATGACGATCCCGTGCGTCACGGTGGTCGAGCTCTTCGCCTGAAGGACGGTCGCGCCGCTGGCGAGGTCGAAGAGCTGCACGCCGCCGCCCTGTTTCAGCGACGCGACGAGCAGGCGCCCGTCGGGCGTGACGGCGAGGTTGTAGGGGCCCCGCCCCGTCTTGAAGCGCCGGGTGATACTCCAAGCGTCGCGGTCGATCTCGACGATCTCGTCGGCGCGATTGCACGCCACGTAGATCTTGCGCCCGTCGGTGGACGGCTGGGCCCAGGTAGGGGAGCAGCTCGCGGGCGGCATGGTGCGCGGGGGGCCGTGCGCCGCGTGCGGCGTGTCGGCGGACGCCTGAACGACCAGCGGCCCTTCCTTCCCTTTCGCCAGCCCGAACCGCCGGGCGACAGCGAACGTGCGGGTATCGATCTCCACGAGCTGATCGTCCATCATGCACGTCGAATACTGCCGCGCGCCGCTCGGATCGATGCGGCTGCCGTGCGGCATGGTGCAGGTCTCGGTGCGTGCCACCTCCGTGTTGGTCGGGGTGTAGACCACGGACACGGACGACGGGACCATCGCTCCGTGCAGGTTGAAGTTCACGACGAACGCATACAGGCCGTCCGGCGTGACGTCGATCGATGCGGGGAAATACCCGAGGAAGATCCCGGGGCCGGCGAGCGTGTCCGGACCGAGCGCGTACTTCCAGTATTTGCCGTCGGGCGACCCGTGCCCCGTGGTCAGATGCAGGAACTTGCCGTCACGGGAGATCTGCAGGCCGTGCGGGCCTTCCAGCTCCGTTGGCGACTCACCCACGGGAATGGTCCGCTCGACGGTCGCGCCGTCCGGTCCGAACCGGATGCGGTGCAGCAAGTCGGCCGACTCGGCGCCGACATACACCCAATAGGTGTGCGTCGCTTTGGGAACAGGGGCCGGCGCGGCCGCCCCCGCCGCCCGTTGCGCCGCTGCCGCGGCCACGGGACAGAGGAGCAGAACCGTGGCCTGGAGCGCGACCGGCACGCGCTTGCGGAGGAGCGGAGCGAGGATCATAATCAGCCGACGCCTTGACCGACGGAGCCGTTCGTGAAGCTAATGCACACCTCTCGGATCGCCAGCGCCACCGCCATAGCGCTCGCGGCGCTCGCCGCCCCTGCCCTGGGCGGCGCTCCATTCGCGGCGCAGGAGCCGGCGCCCGCCGCCGCCCCACCCCCGCGCGCCGTCGCCCGGCTCATGGCCGAGCCGACGAGCCTCACGCTCAAAGCGGGCGAGACGGTCCCGCTTCGGGTGACGGCGTACGATGCGCAAGGCACCGTGATCCCCGACGCGCCCGTGCGCGTGGGCGGGCCCCGGCGCGCGCTGGTCGTGGCGGACGGTCAGGTGAAGGCGTTACGGGCCGGCACGTACGAGATCGTGGCCGCGGCCGTCCCGGTCGCGGGTGCCGACGGGGAGCCGGTCCGGCTCACGATCCCCGTGATCGTGACGTGGCCCGCGATCAGGAAGGTCGAGCTGACCGCGGACCCCGGGCGGCTCTACACCGGCGTGACGCTCCCGCATCGCGCGCGGGCACTGCATGCGGACGGCAGCGAGCGGCCGGGCACCGAGGTGGCCTGGCGCTGGTCGAGCTCGAACGAGGCGATCGCGACCGTGGACCGCTACGGCGCCGTGACGGCGCGCCGGCCCGGGACGGTCGCAGTCGCCGCTGCGGCCGAGGGCGTGACCGCGACCGTGCGCCACACCGTCGTCGCGAATCCGGTGGCGAGCGTCGCGATCGAGCTGAGCGAGACCAGCGTGCGCACCGGCGACGTGGTGCATCTCAAGGCGACGGCGCGGCGGGCGAACGGCGCGCCGGTGACCGACGTGCCGATCACCTGGAGCTACACCTACACGCCGGACGACACCATCGCCGCGCCGGGCGCCACGGGGGTCATCGATCGTGGGTTGTTCGCCGGCGAGGTGCCGGGGCGCTACACCCTGCTGGCCTCGGCGGGCCCGGCCACCGGCCGGGCGGTGATCGAGGCGCTGCCGCGCGACGTACGGCGGCGCGTCAGCGTCGTCGGGCGCGGCGCGATCACCCACGTGCACACGTCGGACCTCTGGCCCTGGACCGGGAAGGACGGGCGCGACTACGCCCTCGTCGGGACCTGGGGCGGCGACGGCTGGGCCTACGTCGTCGACATCACGGATCTGTCGAGTCTCCGGCGCACCGACTCCATCAAGGTCGACGCCCGGGTGATCAACGACGTGACCGTCTCGCCCGACGGCCGCTACGGCGTCCTGTCGCGCGAGGGCGCGTCGAATCGGGTGAACGGCGTCGTGATCCTGGACCTCGCGACGCCCGCGCACCCCAAGATCGCCGCGACCTTCGACGAGCAGCTCACCGGCGGCGTGCACAACTTGTTCGCCACCAACGAATACCTGTTCGCCATCTCGGGCGGCGACAAGTATGTGATCATCGACGTGAAGGACATCTACCGGCCGAAATACGTCAGCGAGTATGACCATCCCGACTCGCGCGTGCACGACGTGTGGGTCTACGACGGCGTCGCGTATTCGTCCGAGTGGGGGACGGGCGTCGTGGCCGTGGACATGGGCAACGGCACGTGGGGCGGGTCGATCACGGCGCCGAAGCTCATCGCCACCTATCCCACGACCAGCGGGGCGACGCACGAGATCTACCCGTATTACCAGAAGTCCACCGGCAAGGTGTACCTGTTTCTGGGCGACGAGATCATGTCGCGGCAGGGGCGCGTCTGGGAGGGGACGAGCTATCTGCAGAACATCAACGACAAGGGCGGGGTGCCGCAGACGTCGGCCGGCTACACCCACATCATCGACTTCACCGACCCCAAGAACCCGAAGAATGTGGCGAAGTACCACCAGGAAGAATTCGGGTCCCACGACATCATCGTCGAGGACGACGTGATGTATCAGGCTTACTACGACGGGGGGCTGCGGGTGGTGGACGTGTCCGGCGAGCTGGTCGGCAACCTGGCGGATCAGCGGCGGGAGATCGCGGTGTTCAAGCCGTTCGACCCGCAGGGGTACACGGCGAACGCCTCGTTCGTTATGAACGCCATGCCATGGAAGGGACACATCCTGTTCACGGACTTCAACAGCGGGTTGTGGGCGGCCAAACTCGAGCCGAGGCCGACGCCCGTCCCGTGAGCGCGGGGCTCGCTCACCCCACCCGGAAGAGCTCGAACCCCCGCTCGTAGCGCGCGACGATCCGCTCGCGATAGGCCGCGTGCTCGGGGCTCGCGAGGGCCGGATCGCGCTCGATGATCCGGCCCGCCGCGCGGCGGGCGTCTTCGAGCAGCGGCAGGTCGCGCTCGAGGTCCGCGTAGCGCAGCGGCACGCCGCCCGACTGCCGCGCGCCGGTGAGCTCGCCCATCCCCCGCTCCCGCAAGTCCAGCTCGGCGATCTTGAACCCATCGGTCGTTTCCGCGAACGCCTGCAGCCGCGTCGCGGCTTCCGGAGCGTCCGAGAGCAGGATGCAGTGACTCGGCGCCTCCCCCCGCCCCACACGGCCGCGGAGCTGGTGCAGCTGCGCCAGGCCGAATCGCTCGGCGTGCTCGATCAGCATCACGGTGGCGTTGGGCACGTCGATCCCCACCTCGATCACGGTCGTCGCCACGAGGACGTGCACCGTCCCGTCCCGGAACGCGCGCATCGTCGCGTCGCGCACCTCGGCCTTCAGCCGGCCGTGCACCAACCCCACCCGCAGGTCCTTGAAGACCTTGGCCAGGGTTTCCGCCATGGTCGTCGCGGCCTTCAGGTCGGCGCGCTCCGACTCGGCGATGACCGGGTAGATGACGTACACCTGCCGACCCGCCGCGCATTCCTGGCGGATGAACCCGTAGATCTTCGCCCGGGCCGCCTCGGTGCGGAGCGCGGTTTTCACGCTGCCGCGCCCGGGCGGTCGCTCGCGGATCTGCGTGACGTCGAGATCGCCGTACAAGGTGAGGGCGAGAGAGCGCGGGATCGGCGTGGCGGTGAGCAGGAGGACGTCCGGCGCATCGCCCTTTTCCACCAGCGCCGCCCGCTGCTCCACCCCGAAGCGATGCTGCTCGTCGATCACGACGAGTCCCAGGCGCCGGAACTGCACCGCTTCCTGGATCAAGGCGTGCGTCCCGATGATCAAGCGGGAAGCGCCGCGGGCGATCCGCTCCCGCGCGGCGCCCTTCTCGGCGGCGGAGAGGCGGCCGATCAGGAGCTCCGGCCGAAGCTCCAGCGCCTCAAGCAGCCGCGTGAGCGTGGCGTGGTGCTGCTCAGCGAGGAGCTCGGTCGGCGCCATGATCGCCGCCTGGTAGTCGTTCTCGACGGCGAGCAGCAGGGCGAACAGGGCGACCACCGTCTTGCCCGTCCCTACGTCGCCCATCAGCAACCGGTGCATCCGGAGCGGCGCGGTCATGTCGTCGGCGATCTCGCGCACGGCGCGGCGCTGGTCGGCGGTCAGCTCGAACGGGAGGTGCTGCTTCAATCGGGTGGTGAGCTCGCGCTGCAGCTCGAACCGGATCCCCGCCCGGGCGCGCTTGGCGAGGAACCGGGCGCGCGCCTGCACCAGCTGCTGGTCGAACAGCTCGTCGAACGCGAGGCGCCGGCGCCCCACTTCCGCCGCGGCAACGGTGGCGGGCCGATGCACCGCCGCGAGCGCCTCGCCCAACGGCGGGATCCCGACGGCGTCGCGCAAGGCCCGCGGGTGCGGATCCCGCGCCAGGGCCACCAACGGATCGATGTGCTGCTGGATCAGCCCGCGAATCTGCTTGTGCGTCAGCCCTTCGGTGGCGGGGTAGACCGGGAGCACCATCCCCCGGTCCGGGCCGTCCTCGCCCTCCTCCGCCAGCACGATAAACTCGCGCGGGGCGAGCTGCCGCCCGTGGTAGTAGCGCACCGGCCCCGTCACGAGCAGCAGCTGGCCCTTCTTGATCTGACGCTCGAGAAACGGCTGGCCGGGCCAGGCCGCCTCCAGGAGGCCGCTGTCGTCCCGGAGGACGGCACGGAACACGCGCAAGCCGCGGCGCGTGGGCAGAATGCCCGTGCTCACGACGCGCCCCACGGCCGCGACCTCCGTGCCGATCCGGGCGCGGGCGAGTGGCGTCACCGAGGTCGCGTCGAGATAGCGGTGCGGCGCGTGGTACAACAGGTCTCCCACGGTCCGAATGCCCAGCCGCGCCAGCGCCTCGGCCCGTTTCGGGCCGACGCCCTTCAGATACTTGACGGATGTCGTCAGCTCCAGCGTCACGCCGGTCCCCTCCCTTCCCGCCCGCGCGCTATCCGGCCACGAGCCGGCGCGCGTAGGCCGTGGCGTCGAACGCTTCGAGATCGTCCAGTCCTTCGCCGGTGCCCAGGAACCGGATCGGGGTGGTCACGGCACGTCGCAGGCGACCACGCTTCCGCCCCTGGCCGTGCCGTCGAGCTTCGTGACGATCAGGCCGGTGAGCGGCACCGCCGCCGCGAACTCCCGCGCCTGCGCCACGGCGTTCTGGCCGATTGTCGCGTCGAGCACGAGCAAGGACTCGTGCGGCGCATCGCCGCCCGGATGCCGCTGTCCCACGACCCGAACGACCTTTTTCAGCTCCTCGACCAACCGCGCATCGGTGTGCAGCCGGCCGGCGGTGTCCACGAGCACCGTGTCGCTGCCGCGGGCGCGGACGGCCGCGAGCGCGTCGAACGCCACGGCCGCGCGGTCGGCCGTCGCTCGGTCCCCGCTCCCCGTCACGCACAGGATGCCAGGACGCTCCGGCCCTCGCGTTGCAGGCGCCACGCGAGCTTGGCAATCGTCGTGGTCTTACCGACGCCGTTCACGCCGAGGATCAGCATCACCGTGGGCGGGACCTGGGCCCGCGCCAGGGCGCCGGGTGGACTGGGGTGCGCCGGCGCCAGGAGCACGCACTCCGCCTCCTCGAGGGCGACCGGCAGCTGCTCGTCGGGCACGCCCTCGAGCCGGTCGAGGATCTCCTCGACCGCGGTGACCCCGAGATCCGACTCGAGTAGCACGCGCTCGGCATCGGCGCGCACGGCCGGATCGCGCCGCCGACCGGTGAGCACCTCGGCCAGCCGGCGCCACAGCGCCACTACGGCAGCCCCTGGCGCCGGCGCCAGGCCCACTCGGCCGTGAGCGCTGCGATGGCGAGCACGTAGAGCCACCATCGGTCCCGGAATCCGACCGCGACCGATCGGCCGGCGGGTGTCCCGGCCTGAGTGGACAGACGCGGCACCGCCGGCCGCCATTCGTCCGAGTACCGCTCCACGGCGACCACGCCTTCCTCGCGGCCGCCCTCCAAGCGATAGCGATACACGCCCGGCGGTAGTCGCTGCTCGGCCCGACCACCCGCATCGAACCGCAAGGTGTCGACCTGCTCTCCGATCGATCCCCGAAGGCGAACCTGCAGGTTCCGCGGGCTCCCACCGCCACTCCAGCGCCACGCTAGCGGCATGCCGTTGGGCACGACGCGTGAGTCTGGTACGGCCGGCTCCGTGCTCCCTGCTCCCTCCGCCAGCAGCCAGTCGGCGAGGGCGGCGATGAGCATGCGGTAGGCGACGCCGCTCGACCCGCCGCGGAACTGCCAACGCCAGAGGCCGTGGGCGAGAATGGTCGCCTCGCGCGTTCCCGCGCTGTCGTGCAGCACAATCGCGGCTCGGGAGGCACCACGCCGGGCGAGGCGGGCCGTGAGCGCGACCACGGGCGCGCCCACGGGAGGCGTCTCCGCCACGCTGGTTGCCGGCGGCAACGAGTCCCACGCGAGGCCATCCAGTCCTGCCGCGGAGAGCGGAGAGGTCGAGGGTGGTTGAACGTACCAATCACCGGGGACGCCGTCCGCCGCGGGCCAAGCGAGCACCGCTGCGCCCGACGCGGGGGGAGAGGGGGGGGATCTGAAGCGATCGAGGCGGTCACGCGCGCCGAGCAGCACGACCAGCCGAGCGGCCTCGACCGCCCGCGCCACATCCGCCGGGGGCACGGCGGCGAGCGTGGTGCCGTCTCGCCACCGTCCGGACTCCGGCTCCGGCTGAACGAACACCTTGAGCGGTACGCGCGCAACGTCCTCCAGCGTGCGCGCAAGAAACCGCGATTCCCAGTCGGGCGGTGACGCGAGGAGCACCGCCGCGGGCTGCGGACTCGCCTCGAGCGCGACGAGCCGGGCGTCATCGCGGGGCTCGTCATCCCCCGCCGCCTCCAATCGGACCTCCAGTGCGTTCCACCCGGGAAGCGGGAGACGGGAAGCGGGGAATGGGAGCTCGGTCGTCACGACACCGCTGTCCGGGAGGGACACACGCCGGGAGAGGAGACGTCGTCCGCCGGCGCTCAACGTCAGCGTCGCGCTTCGCATCCCGCGTCCCGGTCCCCTCGTCCCGGCGGTTCCGTAGCTCACCCGGAGCCGGACCGTATCGGTGCCGCCGACGCGGCGTGGACCGTCGACGGTCGCGACGAACGCGTCGAACAGCGACGGGCGTGCGAGGAGCACGATGCGGGGCCGGCGCACGAGGTCGGCGGGCAGGCTTGGGAGGTCGTCGAGCAGGCCGTCGGTCACGACAACCACTTCGCCGCCGCGGGCGGCCGCCGCCTCAAGCGCCGGGCCCAGCCGGCTCGCGCCGTCCGTGGGGGCGAGCGTATCGAACGCGGCGACCCGCGCGCCGAAGCGCCAGACGACGCCGCCCTGCGCCAGCGCCCGGGCGGTGTCGAGCGCCCGGCCCCAGTGGTCGCTCATGCTGAGCGACGCGTCGAGCAGCACGAGCGGCGGCGCGGTGTGCGCGGCGGGTCGGAGGACGACGGGGTTCCACAGGAGGAGCACGAGCGCGGCGCTGCCTACGGCCCGCAGCGCCAGGAGCCCGCCGCTCGGGCTCACGCCACGCACGCCAGGGCCTCGGTGAGGGAGAACCGGCCTTCGTACAAGGCGCGGCCCACGATCGCGCCGGCGAGGCCGGCCGCACGCGCGCGCCGCAGGTCGTCGAGCGACCCGACGCCGCCGCTCGCGACCACGTCAAGGCCCAGCTCGGCGATCGCGCGAGCCCCCTCCAGGTCGGGGCCGGCGAGGGTGCCATCTCGCGTCACGTCGGCATAGATGACCGTGCGCGCGCCCCGCGCCGCCACCCGCCGGGCGAGCTCCAGCGGCGTGAGGTCGCTCGGCTCGGTCGAGCCGCGAGGAGCGAGCCGGCCGGCGCGCACGTCGATGCCGACCGCGAGCCGATCCGGCCCGTGCCGGCGGAGGAGGCGCTCCACCAGGCCCGGATCGGCCGCCGCGCTGGGGCCCATGACGACCCGCGCGGCGCCCCACGCCAACATCTCCTCGATCGCCGCCGCGGTGCGCAGGCCGCCGCCCACCTGCACCCGAATCCCGGGGGCCGCGAGGAATCGCTTGGCCAGGCTCCGGTTCTCGCCCCGGTCGTAGGCGCGATCCAGGTCCACGAAGTGCAGCCACCGGGCGCCTTGGCGGGCGAACTCCCGGGCGAGGGCGAGGGGGTCGTCGGCTGGGGGGGAGGCGCGCGCGACGCGCCCGCCCTGTACATCAACGGCAGGATAGAGTTCCACGATTGTGGGGGAAGTTAATCGTCGCGGGCAGCCACCGCGGGCTGGAGCGCCCGGGACTCGAGCTGCGCGAGCAGCCGGACTCGCAGACTGTCGAAGGCGGCTTTCAGCCGGTCCGGCACCTTTTGCGCCGGGCCGGCGTCGCGGCGCTGGGGATTCGTCGGGCGGCCGTTCACGATGAACTCGTAATGCAGGTGTGGCCCGGTGGAGAGCCCGGTCGACCCGACGTAGCCGACCCACTGGCCTTGCCTCACGCGCGCGCCGACGAGAATGCCCTGGGCGAAGCCCGACAAGTGCCCGTAGCGGGTCCGGATGCCGTTGACGTGCCGGATCTCGACGAGGTTGCCGTAGCCGCCGTCGCGCCCCGCTTTGGTCACCATGCCATCGGCCGTGGCGCGGACGGGCGTGCCGTACCCCGCGCTGTAGTCGGTGCCCTCATGCGAGCGCCATTGCTTCAGGAGGGGATGGAAGCGCCCGCCGAACCGGCTAGAGACGCGCCGGAACTCGAGCGGCGTGCGCAGGAACGCCCGGCGCAACGAGCGGCCCCGTTCGTCGTAAAACCCGCGGCCGCCGGCCTCGGGATCGAAGTAGAACGCGTAGCTCGGCGTCCGGGCGACGTCGACGCGCGCCGCGAGGATGCGGCCGAAGCGGCGCTCGCCCTCCGGCGACTCGAGCCGCTCGATCAGGACGTCGAACCGGTCGCCCGGCCGGATGTCGCGGTTGAAGTCCACTTCCCAGTCGTACACGTCGGCGATCGCCCAGGCGAGCGCCCGGCGCTGGACGAGCGGGAGCAGGCTGTCGGCCACGGCGGCATCGAGGGCGTCGTACAGCGAGGAGGCGATTTGGCCCGTGACGCGGAGCGGCGTGACCGTCCACGGGATGCGCTCCTCGCGCTGCACCCAACCGGTGTCGCCTCCGGCGCGGGTGAGCCACACCCGCCGATCGGCCTCAGGGCGGACCATCACCCGGTGGGCGATCGAGTCGTGCTTCAGTTTGCGGAAGTGGAACACGAGCCCCGCCGGGAGCTTCCGGACGTTGAGCGCGGTCACGGCGGCGAGCAGGGTCGTGTAGTCCCGTCCCGTGATCCCGGCGCGCGCCAGCACGTCGGACAGCGTTTCGTTGCGGGCGAGGCGGTGCTGGGACTCGTCGTAGGGCGACGAGACGACGATGGGCGGCGCGGTGAGCGGCCGGCGCCAGGGCCACGCGTCGCGGCCGGCCCACGCG
>JBOHSA010000215.1:0-3566 GCA_050732995.1 Gemmatimonadales bacterium
GCCTCACGCGCCAACAAGGGGCGATGTGGCACTCCCTGCGCCGGAAGTGGGCGACGGAGCGGAAGGGCTACCCGATCAAGGATGTGACGTTTGCCGGTGGGTGGCGGACTGAGCGGACCGTACTCAGCTCCTACCAGCAGGCAGACGCGGAAACCGTACGGCAGGTGGTGCTGCACCCGACGCACCGGGTGGTGAGTCGTTAGCGCACAAGAAACTCACACCATTACTCACACCACCGGCAGGGGACGAAAACGGCCCCATCGCGGAAGTCGCGACAGGACCTTGGGTTCAAACGATGGAGCGGATGGGATTCGAACCCACGACCCCCTGGTTGCAAACCAGGTGCTCTCCCAGCTGAGCTACCGCCCCTTGTTGGCTACAAACTAGCAGAGGAAGTTGGCAGATGCACAGACAGACGCACAGACGCGTAGACGCCCAGCGGTCTACAGGAGGCAGGGAGCAGGACAGTTCGTCCCAGCTGGCTCACCCCCTAGAACCCGCTGCGCGTCTGTGCGCCTACGCGTCTAGTAGTTCCGGTACACTCCCGTCACTCGCCCCGTTCGGTCGACCATGTAGATCGGCAAGCGGAGGATATCATCCTTCAGGAGCAGCAGCCCCGGTCCCGGCGGGCCCGGCGCGCGCAGCGCGGCGGTGGGCACTACGTAGGGATCGGCCCCCGCATGGTTCACCGTGTAGCCTTCGTCCGCCATCGAAGTCACCGTCACGAGGCTCAGCGAGTTCGGGACGGAGGAGTTGAGGAACCCGGTCATCAGCTCGGTGCGGAACACCGACTCACGCCAGTGGCTGTCGCGGGTGCCCGGACCCCCGGTGTTCTCGAGCGGCACCTTGGCTCCCCCGGCGTAGTCCACCCCGCCTACCTGGTCGAACGCCGCGAGGGCAGCCGCGCCCGTGAAGTGCGGATCGGAACCCCCGCCACCCGTCCGCAGATTCAAGACGCCCCAGATCGTCCCGAATCCGAGCACGTGACCCATTTCGTGGAGGATCACCTCGGTGAATTGCCCGCGACTCTCGAGCATGGCCATGTCGGCGGTGTCGAACCGCATCAGCCCCAAAATCGGGAGGGCTCCGATGTCACGGATCCAGCAGGGGCCGGCCGAGCCAAGGATCTGGCCGGGCCCGTCGATCGAATCGAGCGTCACTAGAATGATCACGTCGTCGACCGTCTCGTTGAACGGCGGCGCATTGGCACCGCACATGCCGCTCGAGATGGTCAGCAGGTCGTCCGGCACGTCCCCGTAGATCAACCGCTGCCATTTCGCCACGGCGCTGTCGAATACCTGGGCCCGCGCGGCCGACACGGGAACGAGATACCGGACGTCGATATGGTAGGCGCTGTTCACCCCGGTGGCGGCGAAGGTGGCCGGGTTGCCCGTGATCCCCGCCCCGGGCACGGTGGCGGTGAGCGTATTCGTGCCGAGCTGCACCGTCCAGCCGCCGACCGTGGCGACGCCGTTCACGTCGGTAGTGGGCGCGCCGCCGCTCACGCTCCCCCCACCGCTCGCGACGGCGAAGCCGACTTGCGCGTTCGCGACGGCGAACCCGTTCGCGTCGCGCACGAGCACCGCGGGCGCCACATTGAGCGCGAAGCCGACGAGCCCCGTTTGATTATCGCCCGTGCTGACGACGACCGACGCCGGCGACCCCGCCACGACCCCGGTCGCCGTGAAGGTGACGGGGTTCCCGGCGATTCCCGATCCGGGCACGGTCGCGGTCAGGGTGTTTTCGCCTTCAGCGCCGAGCGCCCAACTGCCCATAACCGCCACTCCGGTGCCGGCCGTTTGGGCCGTCGCGCCCTGCGTGCTGCCGCCACCCGACGCGACGGCGAACGTGACCGTGACGCCGACGACGGGATTCTCGTGGACATCGAACACGCGTACCGCCGGCGCGATCGCGACCCGGGTGCCGATCGCCGCCTGCTGTCCGTCCCCGGCGTGCACGGCAACCGAATCCGGCGGTCCCGCGAACGGGAGGGCGACAAACGTCTGTACGACCGCGGTCCCGGGCACGGCGGCCGTCACCTGATGCACCACCTGAGTGCTCGTCCCGATCGTCCACTCGACGGTGGAGAGTCCGCTCGCGTTCGACGGGCCGCTCGGGTTCGCGAGGCTGCCGCCGCCCGAGGCCACGGCAAAGTCCACCGCCACGCCGGCGATGGGATTCCCGCGGCCATCGAGCACCTGCGCGCTGAGCGGTTGGGCCAGCTTCGAGCCGACCGCTGCGCTCTGGAAGTCGCCGCCGACCTTCAGCAGCGCGATCGGCACCTGCGCCACCGTAACCATGACCGCCCCGGTGATCGGCCCCGAGGTCGCGACGACCTGGGTGGTGCCGTTGCCGGCCGCGGTCACGAGCCCGGTCGGGCTCACGAGGGCGACACCGGTGTTATTCGACGACCAGGTGACCGTGGCGCTCCTAATCGTATCGCCGCGCTGATCGAGCACCGCCGCCGTCAGCGGGGCGGTGGCGCCGATCGAAGCGAGGGTCACCGCCGGCTGGCTGACCACCACCGTTGTCGGTGTGCGGCGAGACGGCTCCGTGCCCTTGCAACTCGCGAGCGCCACCCCGCCGGCGCCGGCCGCCCAAAGCGCAAAACGACGCAAACGTTCCAGGTTTCCCATACGACCCCGTCGCAGGCGACTGGTCGAATTTACCGTCCCAAGGTCTCTTCAAACAGCTTGAAGATTCGGCGATACTCGTCCGTCCAGCTGTCGTTGCGCCGGAAGCCGTGCGGCTCGACCGGATACATCGCCGCCTCCCAATTGTCCTTCCCCAGCTCGATCAGGCGCTGCACCAGGCGCACCGTATCGTGGAAATGCACGTTGTCGTCCACCATCCCGTGGCAGATCAGGAGCCGCCCCCGCAACCCCTCGGCGTGATAGATCGGTGACGAGCGCCGGTAGGCCAGGGTATCGCCCTGCGGCTCGTTGAGGATCCGCGCCGTGTAAGGGTGGTTGTAGTGCGCCCAGTCGGTCACCGGTCGCAGCGCCGCGCCGGCCGCGAACACACCGGGCCGGGTGAACATCGCCATCAGGGTGATGAACCCGCCGTAGCTGCCGCCGTAGATGCCGACCCGCGCCGAGTCGACGCCCAGCTCCTTGACGAGCCACCGGGCGCCGTCGACTTGATCCTCCAGGTCCTTCCCGCCCATGTGCCGGTAGATCGCGGTGCGCCAGTCGCGCCCCTGCCCCGCACTGCCGCGGTAGTCGAGGTCGAGCACGGTGTAGCCGCGCGCGGCCAGCAGGTGGTGGAACATGTACTCCCGGTAGTACGTGGACCACCACTTGTGCACGTTCTGGAGGTAGCCCGCGCCGTGCACGAGGATCACCGCCGCGCGGTTCGACGCGACGCTCAGGGGCCGGTACAGCCGGGCCGGCACGCGCGCCCCGTCCGCCGCGGGAATCATGACGATCTCCGGCTTGACCCAGGCGAAGCGCCGGAACTCCGGCGTCGTGCTCTCGGTCACGGGGCGCATCGGCGGAGCCGGGGCACCGGCCCGGCTCGGCTGGAGATACAGCTCGGGGGGATCATTCGCGCTCGAGTGCAGCACC
>JBOHSA010000216.1:0-24436 GCA_050732995.1 Gemmatimonadales bacterium
CCCCTGCCTGCACCTGCGCCGGGAGGTCGAGCACGTCCGTCGGCGGGCGGCCCGCCTGGATGATCTGCGTGACCAGCTCGACCGTCTGCGCGGCGGGTACGCCCATTGCCGCGAGTGTCCCGGCGACGCGCAGGGTCGCGGCGAGGTCATGGGGCGGCGGGGTCGCGAGGGCCAGCGCCGTGAGCTGCGGGTCGCTGAGGCCGGCGTTGAGCGCGAATGCGCCCGCTTCGACCGCGGGGGCATCGGGCGCCGGGATATTCGCCGCGCGCAGCGCCGACGCGGCGACATCGAGCCGCCCCGCGAGGGCGCGGACCGCGGCGATCACGCGCTCAGGCGCGACGCCTTTGGCTGCGCCCTCGATCGCCTTCTGGATCAGCGGCTCGACCGGGAGGCCGCGCACGCGCGTCGTCGCGGCGAGCTCCTGTACCGCCGCGGCCACGGACGGCGGCACGCGCCCCGCCAGGCGAGTCGCGACATCCGCCTGCGCCAGGAGAGACCCGGGCACGACGAGCAACAAGGCGAGCAGGACCCTCACAGCCTCTCCCCGCGGCCCGTCACTGCCAGCACGCTGTTGCGCCGGCCGACTCCGAAGCCGTCGTCGACCGCGGGGGCGGCCGGGTCGGCGATCCATCGCCGCCCGTCTAACACGAACGCGTACTGATGCTGGCCCGGCGGCAGAGCGATGGTCGTGGTCCACACGCCCGCGACCGGCCCCGGGGTCCGCACGAGCGGCGTGGCCGTCTCACTCCATTCATTGAACGTGCCGGCGACCGCGACGCGCTCGGCGTCGGGGGCGTACAGCACGAACTTGACGAATACGCTCTCGGGTTTGGCGGGGAGCGTCGCGCCTGCCGGTGCTAGCCCCCCTTCCCCCAGCGACCGACCCAGGAGTAGCACCGCGGCGGCGGCGGCCGCCAACGCAGGGCCGACGATCCAGGGTCGCACGCGCATGCGGATCTCACGCGGCTGCGTCAGCCACGCCCAGGCGCCGCTCCCCGACGCGGCCCGGCGGCGCACCGCCGCCATAACCCGGGCCTCGAAGTCCGCCGCCAGCGCCACCGGTGCCCGATCCACGGCTCCGAGTAGACGAACGGCCTCTGCCGCCTCGGCTCGCAGCTCGACCGGCAGCGCGGCTAGCTCGAGCTCGCCGTCCAGGACTCGCTTGACCAACGGATGGTACTCCATCGACCTCATACCCTGCCTTGCAGCTGCGCCCGCAGCCGGTCATAGGCTCGGTGCATCCGCATCTTGAGCGAGGCGACCGACGCGCCCACCCGGGCCGCGATCTCCTCGTACGACAGCTCTTCCACGTGCTTCAGCACGAATACTTCGCGCTGTTCCGGCGTCAACTCGAGCAAGGCCCGCTGCAGCGCCTGCCGTTGCTCCAACTGCTCCACCGCGCCGTCGGACCGCCCGGGGGCCGGCACAGTCGCCGCCACGATGTCGAACGGCGCCGGTCCCTCCCGCGCGCGGTGCCGGCGCTCGGCAAAGCACCGGTTCCGCAGGATGAGAAAGAACCAACCCGCGAAATTGTCCGGATCGCGGCACTGCGCCAGCTGATCGTACGCCCGGACGAATGCGTCCTGCAATGCATCCTCGGCGACGTCCAGCGACCCGAGCATCCGGGTCGCGTAGCGTGCATACCGGTCCCGGTAGCGGCGCACCAGCTCGCCGTAGCGCTCAGTGTCCCCGGCCAGCACGGCCCGCACCACTTCCCCGTCCGTCAACCCACTGCCTCCCTGGCTCGTCCGTCGGGATGCTAGGCGCCAGCCGGGGGTCCGGCAACCGCCCTAAAGAGTCCGTCCGGTGGGCGAAAGTAACATTGGGAGGGGGTGCGGGGAGTGGGGGGGCGGGGGGGTGGGGGAGTGGGGGGGTGTTGCGTTACCTCGGTGACCCCTCCGACATCTTTACGCTGTGACGGCTCCAGACATGATCCCTGACTATGCTCTGGTGGAGCGGATGGCTGCGGCCGATCCTGTCGCCCTGGCCGAACTCCGCGCTCGGCACGGTACGACAGCCTATGCTTTGGCCTACTCACTGGTTTTCAACGCGGTGGACGCCGAGCATGTGGTGGGGGAGGCCTTTCTCGAGGCGTGGCGCTCGGCCGGCCGCTTCGACCGCCAACACGAAACCGTCCCCGCCTGGATCTCCGCGATCACGCGGAATCGGGCTCGGGACCTGATCACTGCCCGGGTCCCTCGGGTGGCGGATACGATCGGGACCAATTCAAGGAGAAGGAAAACACATGTTCAATAGGATCTTTGGTATCGGTCCGACCCTCGTGCTCCCGGCGGTGTTGGCAGCGCAGACGCCGTCAATCCCCAACGAGCACGCCTCCGATACTGCCAAGTCCAAGGTGGCGCAGGCGATGGAGCGGCGCGCCACGCACGTCCGCGGCACCGCGGTCGGTCTCGATAACCGCCCGGTTACGCCGGCCACTCCGGCCGTGCCCGCGACGCGGGCGAATCCGGCCACGCCGTCCTCGGGCGGCGGCGCCGCGACTCCCGCGACGCCGGCGACACCCGCCACGCCGGCGGTGCCTGCCTCGCCGTCCCACAAGCCCGAGACCCCAGGCCAGTCGGGCAATCGGCGCCGGCCCTAACCGGCGGCGGGCGTAGGGTTGACCCGGGGGGCACGGCACGCCGTGCCCCTCGTTGTTTTCGTATATGTTTGTGGGCCGATGCGGCCCCTCGCCGTTCCCGCGATCCTGTCGCTACTCTTCGCCGCTCCCCCCCCCCGGGCCGCCGCCCAGATCCAGGCATCGCTCGGCGGGGGCGTGGGGACGGTGCGCTATGCCGGCGGCTCGAGCTTCAGCGCGGCCACCCTCTCGCCCGCGATCCAGGTCCTGGGCGGCCGACTCTTTGTAGGGGCGGGCGGCTCGCTCTCCACGCTGCCCAAGGGGGTCGTCGCTACCCAGGGGCGTGCCGAACTGTGGGCGTCGGCGCCGACGGGACCCGGCCGGTTGGAGCTCGCGGTCGGCGCCAGCCTCGTCGGCAGCGACCGCTCGGACGGGGACTGGACGCTGGCGGGGCATGGGACCATCGAAGCGCTGTGGCCGGCGGATCGCTGGGGGATCGCGGTCGGCGCGGGCCCGTCGTTCGGCGACATCGAGCGCGCCGAGGCCGTCACGGCGTTGCGGCTCCGCCTGCGGACGTGGTGGCAGCCGGGCGGTCGGGCCGTCCAATACACCGCCAGCGCGGAACCGCAGCGTTTTCTCGGTGGCTGGTTCACCGACCTGACCGGTGGCGCCACGGTCGACCGCGGGCGCATCGTGGGCTCGGTCTGGGGCATCGCGCGGCTCAGCGGGGAATACGGGTCGAAGGCAGGGGCCAGCGCCTTCCTCCAGCTATTCGTCACCCCGCACGTCGCCGTGGAAGCCGCCGCCGGCGGCTTCCTGGCCGACCCCTACCAGGGGTTCCCGCGCGCCGGGTATGTGAGCGCCGGGGTGCGCGTCCATCGGACCCCGCGGGCGCTTCAGACTCGCCCCCCCCCCCCCACACGGCGGGCCCGGTGCCCGCGTCTCCTCTCGTGCCGCAGCGCCGGGGTGATACGCTCGTCATCCGCTTCCGGATGGACGGCGCCGGCTCGGTCGCGATCGCCGGAGACTGGACCGGGTGGCGGCCGGTCCCACTGCGGGCCGTGAGCGAGGGGATCTGGGAGGGAACGCTGGATCTCCCCTCCGGCACCTACCAGTTCAACCTCCTGGTCGACGGGAAAGAATGGGTCGTGCCGGGCGGGGTGGCGGTGGTGTCGGACGGCATGGGGGGGTTGGTCGCCCTGCTGGCGGTCCCCTGATCTTGACGGCTGCCGGCGACTGCCCTACCCTGGGTCTCGGATTCCCCACGGCAGCCTTACTTTGACCGGAGGCGACGGATGGGCAAGATCAACCTGCAGCGGGTGGTACTGGGCGGGTTGTTGGCGGGGGTGGTGTTGAACGTCGTGGACTTCCTGGTGTACGGCGTCGTGCTCGAAGATGACCTCGCCGCCGCGATGCAAGCGCTCGGCAAGGGACCGGTGGACTCGCTCATTCCCCTGTTCGTCGTGCTCGACTTCCTGTACGGGATCGCGCTGGTGTATCTGTACGCCGCGATCCGGCCCCGCTTCGGGCCCGGCCCGCGGACCGCGGTCTACGCCGGCCTGATCATGTGGGTACTGATCGCGCTGCTGCACGCCATCGGTGAGGCGCCGATGGGCCTCATGCCCCAGCGGATGTTCGTCATCGGCACGCTCGTGGCGCTGGTCCTGTTTCCGGTCGCCGCAGTGGTGGGGGCGAAGATCTACACGGAGACCTGATCGGACCGAGGGCCGGTCGGCAAACCAAACGCCGGACGGCGCTGCGTCGTCCGGCGGTGGCGTGTTCGGGGGCGCGTCCCGTTACGGGCAGGCCAGCGGATCCGGGGCGGGCGGCCGGGGCAGGCACTCGTCCAGCGGGACCGGCATCACGCGGAACACCTGGTCGCCCGTTTGGTTGGGCAGTCCGAGGTTCGCCACGGCGCGGCGGTAGTGACGCGCGTCGAGCCAGCTGTGGCCGCCCTCGAACAGCAGCGAATAACGCTTCTGTTTGACGAGCACGCGGCGCACGCTGTCCTGGGTCTGCACGCCGAGGCTCGCGATCGCCAGCAGGCCACCCGAGTTCACTCGGATGAAATTGATGTCGCGCGCCGCCTCGACGAGGTTGCTCAGCCCGACGTTGGCTTCGGCGCGCAGCAGGATCAGCTCCTCGTTCCGGATGATCGGCAGGGACGCGACATTGCTCGCGTAGCGCCGGAAGGCGAGGTTCGAGCTGTGCTGGCCGTACACCCGGTTCGCCACCGCGACCACCTTGGCCAGGTACCGCCGGTCCGGTTGGCCGCCCACGGCCTGGGTCTCGGCGGACGCGAGCAAGTCCGGATGGACGTACAGTTTGGCCGGTGTCGGGTCGAACAGCCCGTTTTGTAGATCGCCCGAGCCGGTGCTGAAGCTGTGATACACGCCCCGGTTGAACAGCCCCGCGGTGTCGGCGGTCAGGATAGTGTCGATGAAGGTCTGGCCTGCGGTGGTGAGCATCGTCCGCGCGTTGGTGAAGCACGCGGCGCACGCTTCGATGGCGCCGCGGTACACCTGCACGCGCGTCTTGAGGGCGCGGTTGAACTGGCGGAAGGCCGTGGGGGTGTTGAACGTCCCGAAGTCCGAGAACCCGCGACTCAGCTGGAACGGGAAGACCGCGCCTCCCGCGCCGAGGTGGGTGTCGGCCGAATCGAGCAGGTTGATGATGTGATCGAACACCTGCGTCCGGGTCGCGAACGGGGCGAGCGTGGCTCCGAGCGGCCGGTTCACGTCGATCGGCGCTCCCAGGCTGTCCCGGGTGTTGATCACCAGCAGGAAGTCGAGGGCCTGGAGGGTCTGCGCGAACCCGCGCGTCGCCTCCTTCTCCGCGGTCGGCATGTCCGTCAGCGCCGCGTTGTCCAGGGCGTTGAGGATGATGTTGGTGGCGCGGATGCTCGTGTAGCGGCTGATCCACAGGTTCCCGCCGAAGCGCGGGCCGCCGGGGTCGAGCGGCCCGACCAGCAGCTCGCTCTCGAACCGGTTGTCGCCGGGGTCGAAGATGTAGGACTCGCGCCCGAACACGCCCAGCTCTGAGACGTAGCCGTTGAACTCGGCGATGTTGAGCCGGGCGCCGACCAGGAGCCCCTGCGCGGCGGTCACCACCTTGAGCCGGGTCGGATTGGACTCGAGGTCGTCGAGGCCGGGGTTGTTCAGGTCGGGAATGTTCGGGTCGCGGCACGACGCCAGGAGCACCGTGCCCAGGACGACGGCGAGGGACGGGAGCTTCGTCATATGCCTGCTCCTCGCAAAGCGGAACGAAAGGGCCGGGAGTCGGGAGGTCATGATCAGAACCCCGCGCTGATGGAGAACCAGAAGCTGCGGCTCCGCGGATAGGGCGCCACGTCGATGTTCCGCTGCACCGGCTGGCTGCCGAAGTTGCTCACCTCCGGGTCCATGCCCTTGTAGTCGGTGATCACGACGAGGTTGCGCCCGCTGACGCTCAGCCGGACGTCGCGCGCCCCGGCCCAGAGACGGTCGACGATGCTCCGGGGCACCGTCCAGCTCAGCGTGATCTCCCTGAGCTTGAGGAACGTCGCGCTCTCGGTGTAGACGGCCGTTTTCTCGCCGTAGGCCGTCAGCCGGCACTCACCTTCGAGGGCGACGCCCGGCTTGCTGCTCGTGCCCAGTGTGTCCACGGCGGCGAAACACCCGCGCCGGAGGGCCGCCGCCGAATCGACCTCCTCCGCGTAGTCGGGCGTGACCTTCCCGAGGTCGTAGAGCAGCCGGGTCAGGTTCACGACGTTGGCACCCTTCTGCCAGTCCCACAGCATCGAGAGGCTCAACGCCCCTCGGGTGATCTCGTTCGAGAGCGAAAACTTGAAGTCTGGCATGGCATCGCCGATCTTGGCAATCTTGCAGCATTGGCCGTTCGCCAGCGTGTCGACGTTGCCGAAAATCGACGTGGCCGAGTAACCCGGCTTGAGGAAGAAGCAGCCGTCGGAGCAGCCGAACCCGCCGACCCGGAAGCCCGTCGTATCGCCCCCCGGCAGCTCGATCACCACGCTGCGGTTACGCCAGTACATGGCGCGCGCCACCCACTGCACGTCGGGCCGATTCAGGGGCGACACCCCCACGGCGATCTCGACGCCGCGGTTGCGCAGCTTGCCCCCGTTCTCGAACTGGGTCGTGAACCCCGTGGATGGCGCGACCGTCCGGGGCAACAGCAGGTCGGACACGCTCTTCTGGTACAGCGTGATCTCCACGGTCGCCTTCCCGTCGGCGAGAATCGCGTCGATGCCACCCTCGACCTCGGTTTGCCGCTCGGGCTTGATGTCCGGGCTGCCCGCGGCGCCGGTCAGCGTCAGGCCGGCGAGGCCGCCGATGTTCTGCGTGGCGTCGAGCGACGTGAACCGCTGTCCGTAGCTCGGCCGGTTGCCCGTCTGGCCGTAGGCGACGCGGACCTTCAACTCGTCCACCTGGCCGACCGGCGCAATGAACCGATACGATGCCGCCGCCTTGGGATACCATTGGTATTGCTTCTGGTCGCCGTTGTTGCTCGAGCGGTCCGCGCGCGCGCCGAAGGTGACCAGCAGGCGCTCCTCCTGGAGCAACAGCTCTTCCTGCGCGTAGAACCCGAAATCCCGCACCTTCTCGCGGCGCTGCGCCACGCTCACGGTCGTGCCGGCGTTCACGTTCCCCTGGCCGGGGATCAGGTTCCGGCTGACGATGCGGCCGATGTTGAGGTCGTAGTCCTCTTCCTGGAATCCGACCGACGTCGTCGCCAGATACGCGCCCGGGCGGTAGGTATGCACCAGGTTGAAGTTGTAGTTCGTGCTCAGGTTGTCCGCGTTCGACAGCAGGGAGCTGCCCGGCTCCCCGTCCAGCGGCTCGAACTGCAGCTCGGGCGGGAACAACAGCGTGTTCTTCTGCCCGAACCAGTCGAGCCCGCCGTGGGCCACCAGGCGGAGATCGTGGCGCTCGCGGCTGAGGAGCTGATAGGTCGCCCGGACGCCGCCCAGAAACCGCCAGACATCCTCATCGCTGGTCATCAGCGACGCCGTCTGAATCGGGTTGCTCTGGATGAAGTTGATCGGGCTGTTCGTCTTGCCGAACGTCCCGTCCGGCTTGCGGCGCAGGTCGACAAAGCTCGGAATGAACTGCAGCGCCATGTAGTAGCTCACGCCCGCGTTGTCGTTGTTGTTCAGACCGCGCTGCGCGAGGGAGTGCACCATGTTGGTGTTGAAGCTGAGGCTCAGCTTGGAGCTGATGCGCTGGTCCAGATTGAGGCGCAGCGACTGCTTCTTGTAACCGGTGCCGAGCTCGATTCCCTCGTCGTTCTTCACCAGGCCGCCCACGTAGTAGCGCGTGTCCTCGCTGCCGCCGCTCACGCTGAGCGCCGTCTCGAACGACAGATCGTGCCGGCCCGAGAGCAGCTCTTCCTGGTCGAAGACGCGGCCGGGCTGGAAGTCGGGCATCCCGAAGTTCGGGTTGGTCGCGTCGTTGCGGAAAAACACCGCCGCCCCGGCGCCGTAGCCCAAGCGCAGGTCTCGGGCCTCGATCGAGTCCGCGAACACGCGCGAGCCCAGTTTCTTCGACAGGTCGAACACGCCGAACCGCTGCCGGACGCTGAACCGCGGCGCGCCCGGCCGGCCGCGGTGCGTGCTGACGATGACGACGCCGTTGGACGCCTTGGCGCCGTAGATCGCCGAGGCCGACGCCCCCTTGAGGATCTCGACGTTCGCGATGTCGTCGGGGCTCAGATCGGCGATGCGATTGACCTGATCCTGCTGCAGGGGCGACGGGTTGGACCCGCGGTTCGAGATCGTCACCACTTCCTGATTGTTGGGGATCGCGACGTCGCTGACGATCACGCCGTCCACCACGTACAGCGGCGTGGCCGCCCCGAACACCGAGGTCGTGCCCCGCAGCGCGATCTGGACACCGCCGCCCGGGGCCCCGGAGTTGGTCTGGATGTTGGCCCCCACCACCCGTCCCGCCAGCGCGAGCTCGATCGTCGGCGCCGCGACGCGCCCCAGCTCCGCTCCATCCACCGTCGCGATGGCGTTGGGCAGGTTCCGCCGCTCCAGCGCCGTCGCCTGCCCAGTGATGACGACGGCCTCGAGGTTGAACACGTCCGGCTCGAGCGTCACCGCCGCCGACGACCCGCCAGCCGGCACGACCACCTGGCGGCGCTTATAGCCGATGTGACGCACGACCAGGGTGATGCTGCCCTCGGGCGCCGACAGCACGAACGAGCCGTCGCCCGTCGTCACCGCGGTCACGGGCGTGCCGACGACCGCCACGGTGGCCCCGGCGAGGCCTTCGCCGGTCACGCCATGGGTGACCCTTCCGGTGATGGGGCGCTGTTGGGCCGGCGCGTCGTCCGGCGGGAGGACCAGCAGTGCGAACGAGAGGAGCGAGAGACGGGTAAGCACGGAGCCTCCGTGTGATCCGGTAGCGGCATACGGTGACGACCGTCGCCGGCAAATGTTGCGCTCGGTTTTCGGGACCCGCAAGGAGGGGGGGGTGACGCGGGGGTCCGGCAAGCGACCGCCTGAGCCCTGCGGGCGGCGCCGCGAGCACCCGCTCCGCTCCGTCCGCCCCGAAGTGTTCCTCGACGAAGCTCATGCGCGCCTTGAGCACCGATCCCTTGACCTGCTGCACCTAGGGTGTCTCCCGGTGGGTGTGCGCTCACGAGCCGGCGAGCCAAATCACCGCCGCCGCGAGTCCGATGATGCGCACGCGGAGAAGGTGGGGGGCCCCCCCGCCGGCCGTCAAGCCTCGAGCAGCCGCTCCGCGTCGGCCAGCGCGTCGTGCAGCTCCGCGGCGCTCTCCGGGCGCGCCTCCCGCCGGCCCGCGATCGCGCGCAGCAGCACGGCGGACAGCGCTCGCGGGATCGCCGGGCGGATGTCGCGGGGCGCGGGGGCGGCGCCCGCGAGCGATCGCGCCACCAGCACCTCGGGCGACGGCGACGGAAACGGCGGCACGCCCGTCAGCGCCTCGTAGAGCACGACCCCCAACGCGTACACGTCCGTTCGGCGATCGGGCGGCTCGCCAAGCAGTTGCTCGGGCGCCATGTAGGGCAGCGTCCCGGTCGCGCCGTCGGGCCCATCGCGACCGTCGTCCCCGCGGGCCGGTTTTGCGATCCCGAAGTCGGCGAGCTTGGCCTCGCCGTCGGCGGCGAGCAGCACGTTCTGCGGCTTGAGGTCGCGGTGGATCACGCCCTCTGCGTGCACGACGGCGAGCGCCCGCGCGAGCTGCTTGCCGAGCGCGACCGCCGCCGGGATCGGGAGCGGCCCGCCCTGCGCCAGGGCCGCCCCCAGACTCGGCCCCGCGACGTATTCCATGGTAATGAAGCGGCCGCCGCCCTCATCCGCGCCCGCCTCCCCGAGGTCGTGCACGCGCACGACGTTCGGATGGGACACCCGGCGCGCCAGGCGCAGCTCGCGCCGGAAGCGCGCCAGTGCCGTGGGATCGGCGCGATCCCGCAGCAGCTTCAGAGCGACGATCTCGCCGAGCTCCCGGTCGAGCGCCCGGTACACCACGCCCATGCCCCCGGCACCCACGATCGCCTGGATCTCGTAGCGACCGGCGAGGTCGCGGCCCGGCGGGAGCGTCGCCGCCCCGGTGACGCTCTCCCCCGGCCGAGCAGGGGTCGATTCCGCTTCGTCGGGCAGCGTCGCCAGCCACTCGGCCAGCACCCGCTGCTCGGCCCGGAGCACCGTCGCTCGCTCCCGCTCCAGCAGGACTGCCTTGCGCCTGGCTCCCCAGCGGTAGCCGCCGAGTGCCCCGTTGCGCCCCACCACGCGGTGACACGGGATGACGAGCGCCACGGGGTTCGCGGCGCAGGCCTGCGCCACCGCGCGGACGGCGCCCGGCTGGCCGATGGCCCGCGCCACGTCCGCATAGCTGCGCGTGCTGCCGTAGGGAATCGTCTCGAGCGCGGCCCAGACGCGACGCTGGAAGGGAGTGCCACCCCCGCGCAGATCCACGGGCACCCGACCCGGCCCCCCGGCGCCGGCCAACCGCCCCACGATCGCGTCGACCCACCGGGCGAGTGGGCCCCCGGCTCCCACCAACTCGGCGCGTGCGGCGCCGGGGCACTCGCGCCGCAGCGCCGCCTCGAGCTCCGGGTCCGCCTCGCCGAGCTTGACCGCGCAGATCCCGCGCTCGGTCGCGGCCACGAGCAGCCGGCCGGCGGGGGAATCGGCCAGCGAATACCGGACGCCGGGGTCCGCCTGCGGTGCCCGGCGCGTGATTCCCGCCCGGGTCGTCCGCCTTACCGCCAGTTTGTGCATGGATGACCTCCCGCGGGCAAGATGCCACGGGGGGGTGGTTCCAGGCTATCCGATTCTCGCGGGCAAACCGCCGTCAGCTCGAGACGACGCGATACACGCCGCCGCCGGCCTCCCTGGTGGTCGCGCGGTCCTAGTGCAACGCCGTGACGGACCATAGCGTATGCGAGGGATTGCCCGATTACCCCACCCCATCCGGGAGGTGCCCGTGTCCGGCAAATTCGGTGAGAAGTACTACGACCTGACGCTCGTCGCCCTGCGCATCATGGCCGGGTTCCTGTTCATGACGCATGGAGGGCAGAAGCTGTTCGGCTGGTTCGGCGCAGATGCGCCCTTCACCGCGTTCTGGCCGGTGGGCGTCGCGGGCATTCTCGAGTTCTTCGGCGGCCTCGCGCTCGCGCTGGGCTTGTTCACGCGCTACGTCGCGTTTCTCGTGGGGGGAGAGATGGCCGTCGTGTTTTTCTGGCGGCACGTGGCGGCGCGGGGCAGTCTATGGCCGTGGGAAAACCGCGGCGAACTCCCGGTGCTCTACTGCTTCATCTGGCTGTTCATGTGGGCGTCGGGGGGTGGGCGCTCGCAGCTCGAGACGTGGCTGAGGAGCAAGGTCAAACCCGGCGTCTGAGCGCGACCCGCTGCTCCGGAGGCACCCGGTCGGCGCCGGTGAGCTTCTCGAAGTGCGGTTTCTCGACCCAGCGGTAGAACGCCAGGATCGCGGCCTGGTCGAACACGGCCGCGACCAGGCCGGGCCACGAGCCTAGGGCGAGGGCCACGCCGTAGGAGTGGAGATAGCCCAGCGTGTACATGGGGTTCTTCACGTAGCGGTAGGGTCCGGAGCGGGTCGGGGCGCCCGCCGCGTCGGGGGCGAAGAAGTTGTACCAGTAGTAGGCCTTGGCGCCCAACCGCGCGGCCGCCCAGAGCTTGACCCAAACGCCGAGGAGCACGAGCAACGCCCCGCCGATGATGGGCACGAACGGGGCTACGCCCAGCCGGAGCGACTGGCGGGTGACCACGCACACGAGGATGAAGCTGAGGGCGTCGTTGGCCATCACGACGGCCGCGAGACGTCGGAACCGCCGGAAGCCCGGCTCCACGCCGTAGCGGCAGGCGAAATACGCCTGCCGCTCCTCCCGTTTCAGGGCGAAGCCGACGTACCCCACGTACGCGAGGCGGCTCGCCAGGTGATAGGCGAGGGCGAGGGCGGTCCACACATGGCCAGGGGCAGAATCGAACTGCCGACACGCGGATTTTCAGATCGGGATACTGAGGATCGCATCGACGACGATCCGCGCTAACTGACGATCACGCCGTCAGTTCCTTTCCGGCCACCAGCAACCGAAAAGGTCGATGGTGGCTGGTGTTTGTCAATGGTTGGGGCACAATCGGGGCACACTTAATCGACATTGCTCACACGAGGGTCGTCCGAATGTTGATCTCCGACGTGAGCGTCCGATGGACCGGACACTTGTTGGCGATCTCGAGTGCTTTGCTACGCTGCTCCTCCGTGAGCTCGCCCGCGACGCCGACCTCGCGCTCGATGCGATCGAGCATCCCCTGTTTCGTCTCACACTCGGCGCAGTCATCCGCGTGGATCCTCGAGTGGCGGAGGCGCACCGTCACACCAGTCAGCGGCCACCCCTTCCGTCGCGCATACAGCGCGATGGTCATGGACGTACAGGCGCCGAGCGCCGCCAGCAGCAACTCGTAAGGGCCGGGCCCGCGGTCGCTGCCACCGGCCGCCGTCGGCTCGTCGGCGATCAGCCGGTGGCGCCCGGCGGTGATTTCCTGTGCGAAACCCTCCGCGCCGCCGCGGACCGTGACCACCCCTTGCTCCGTTGGATCAACCACGGGCCACCCCCTCGTAGGACTAGCGACTCAGCGCAAAATCGGGATCGGCACCACCGTCTCTCCCCAATGAAAATTGAGAACGGCGCCGTCCCGCTGCACGACTGGAAAGTAGAAGGCAAGCGTCTCCATGAAGCCTCCCCGCTGGGCCTCGATCTGGACGCGCAGCGCATCCTGGCCCTCGGGATAGGGAACGTGGAACACGTTCGCCGCTTTGCTGAAGATCACCGTCCAACTCCCGTTCTCCGCCGGGATCATCCAGAGGCTGTACCTGCCGGCCGCGAGCGGCTGCCCGGCGACGCGGACGTCCTTGCTGACGGTCAGAGTCGTGGCTTCATCCGCGCCCGGGTTCCAGATCCGTCCGTACGGCACCACGCCGCCGAACAAGCGCCGGCCGCGCGCGCTCGGTCGATTGTAGACGACCGTGACCGCCGTCGTGGCGATCATCTGCGACACCGTCCCGCGCTGGCTCGGGCGCGCGGCCTGGCCGTCCAGCACGGCCCCGGGCGCAAGGATGGAGAGGACGACCAGGCAGGTTAGGCACTTTGCCGACATGAGTCCTCCATGAGCCCGAGAGCCCGCGCGTCCGTGACAGTATCCACGTCTCGCAACGGGCGCAGGGAGAAGCAGGACAATCCCAACGCCCCCACGACGGTCTGCGTCTCGGCCAGCACAGATCGGGACGACCAGTGGATTCCACGAAACAGCAGCTCGTGGAGCGCCTTCATGCCGATCAGGTAATAGCCACCGTCCCGCGCCGGCCCGAGTACGACGTCGTGCGCGTCCAGCGCCGCGAATGCTTCCTCGATCACTCGCCGGTCGACCCCCGGGCAGTCCGATCCGATGACGACGACGCGACGTGCGCCCTCGCAGAAGTGCGTGGCGAACGCGCCGCGCAGGCGATTGCCCAGGTCGCCGCCCGACTGCGCGCGAAACCGGGATACGCCCAGCCCCTTGAGCCACGCGCGGACGAGCCGTCCATCGCGGCGGGGCGCGTACCACACGACCGTCTCAAATTCCTCGCCGGCGAGTGCCCGCACGACCTGGCTGCCGAGGCGCCGGTATAGCGCCGTGGCCCGGAGGGGCCCGATCTCCGCGGCGAGACGGGTCTTCACCCGGCCCGCGACGGGCGCCTTGACGAAGACGCCGAGGACGTTCGGACGAGCGGGCCTACGCACCGTCCCGCCACTGCGCCAGTCGCGCCGGGGACACACCGACGGCAAACAGCGAAATGAGCGCCGTGTGCGTGAGCCACGTGCGCAGGACGCCGCCCGTTCGATAGCGACGTCCGGATGTGACCAGCGCCGCCGGCAGCCGCGCGACGCGCGTCCGGCGGCGAAGCGCGCGAATCATGGCGACATCCTCCATGACCGGAAGGTCCGGGTACCCGCCGACGGACTCGAAGAGGTCGCGACGGATCAGCAGTCCCTGGTCGCCGTAGGCTAGGCCCGAGAGGGTTTCCCGGACTGCTTGGCCGGCTTCGATGAAGCGCCGCCAGAACGGCGGGAGGTCGACCGCGAACCGGAACACTGCCGCCTCGAATCGAGCGGGTGCGGCGATCGCGCTCCGGAGGACGCGACGCGCCCGCTCATCGAGGCGCGAGTCGGCGTGGAGAAACAGCAGCCAATCTCCACGGGCAGCACGCGCGCCCGCGTTGAGCTGACGAGCCCGTCCCCGGGGAGCGCGAACGAGGCGCGCCCCCACGCTGAGGGCGAACCCGATCGTGCCGTCGCTCGATCCTCCGTCGGAAACGACGATCTCCAGCGACCCGACCGCCTCGAGCGCGTCCAAGTCGGTGATCAGTAACGGCAGCGCCTGCACCTCATTCAGGGTCGGGATGACCACGGCAAGACTCATCGGGCGTCGCTCCGCCGCAGACGGCGCACGACCCACGGGACGAAGGTCAGGAGAACGAGTACGGCACCCGCGACCGCCACCCGCAGCAGCGCGCCGCGAGACGCTTCTCTGACCCCGGCCGCCACCGAATCCGCGAACCACGTGTACACGACTGTGCCCGGCAGGATACCGAGGGCGGTCGCGGCTGCGAACGTGCGCCATGTCATGGCGGTCGCCCCGGCCGCGAAGTTCAACAGGTTGAACGGGACGACAGGAATCAATCTCAGTCGCAGCAACCAGACAAACCCTTGGGCTTCGGCGAGCCGATCCACAACGGCCATCCGATTACCCAGGAACGCCCGGATGCCGTCTCGGCCGAGCGCGCGGGCGAGCCAGTAGGCACCGCTCGCTCCCAGGTTGGCGCCCAACGTATTGAGGACCGCACCCCACCAAAACCCGAAGACGATGCCGCCCGCGAGTGTCAGCGCGAGTCCGGAGAAGTCGACCGTCGCGAGGACGGCGTACCCCACCACGAACAGGACCGGCGCCCACGCGGAATCGCGAATCGCCGACAGCCGCGCGGCGAGATCCTGCGGCGTCGTGAACGACCGAGCCGCCAACCACCCACCGAGCCCGGCGACGGCCACTAGCAGGAGGAGTTTCGTTACGGACCGAGCGCGCGGGGTCACAGCCACCACCGGATCAACCGCCGGAGCAGGCGTCCGCGATTCGTGTCGCCGTAGCGCTGGCGATACCATTTGCCCGCGGTCCGTTTGACGATCTCGCTCATGGTGGGGTAGGGGTGGATCACGCCGTCGAGCTTCTGCAGCGGGACCCCGAAGCGCATGGCGAGCACGATCTCCATGATCAGCTCCCCCGCCCCCCGCCCGACGATCGTCGCGCCGAGAATGCGGCCATTACGGCGCGTGACGATCTTCGCGAAGCCGGCGGTGGCGCCGTCCACGATCGCCCGATCAAGGTCGGCAAAGTCGGACCGGTACACCTCCACCCGCTCGCCCTGAGCCATGGCTTCCGCCTCCGTCAGGCCCACTCGCGCGACCTCGGGATCCGTGTAGGTCACCCAGGGCACGACCCGATAGCTCGCCTTCGCCTTGAATGGACTGAGAGCGTTCTGCACGACGATCCTCGCCATGTAGTCGGCGACGTGCGTGAACTGGAGGCCACCGGTCACGTCGCCGGCCGCCCAGATGCCTCGCTGCGTCGTCTCGAGGCGCGCGTTGACGCGCACAGCGCCCCGCTCGAGCGCGACTCCAGCCCGCTCTGCCTCGAGATCGGCGGTGTTGGGTCGCCGGCCGGTCGCCACGAACAGCTCGTCGGCGGCGACCTTCTCCCCATCGACGCTGTACACCACCTTCGCCGCGCCCTCCTGGGCGACAGTCGCCGCCCGAAACGAGGTCCGCACGACGATGCCCTCCTCCTGGAGCCGCTCGCGGACGTAGCGGCCCACTTCCACGTCTTCGTTGGGCAGCACTTCGGGCAGGAGCTCGAGAACGGTGACCTTCGCGCCCAGGCGCGCGTACGTCTGCGCGAACTCGAGGCCGATCGGGCCGCCGCCGAGAATGGTGATGCTCGGTGGCAGCGTCCCCTGGTCGAACACGGTGAGGTGCGTGAGGTAGCCCGCCTCCGCGAGGCCGGGTACCGGCGGCGCCGTGGGGAGCGACCCGGTAGCGATGACGATCCGCTTGGATCGCAGCATACGGTCCTCGACCTCCACCGCTCCGGCCCCGGCGAGTCGTGCGCAGGAAAAGACTACGTCCACACCCATCGCACGAAACCGTTCGGGGTCGTCGTGATGAGCGACGCGAGTGCGCGCTTCCCGCATCCAGGCCGCGGCCTCTTCCCAGCCCCCCCGACCTGTGAGGCGCCGTTTCCGGGCGGCGGCGATGAGCGCCTTGGACGGTACGCATCCGGTCCAGAGGCAATCGCCTCCCAGGCGCTCTTGCTCGACGAGGGCCACGCGAGCTCCCAGCGCGGCGACGCCGACCGCCGTCACGAGCCCCGCGGTGCCGCCTCCCATGACGATCACGTCGTGGGTCGTGTCAGGCACGGGTCAGGATCCCGAGCGGGTGCCCGCGTATCGGCATCGGGGCGCGCACCCGCCTACCAGAGGCGAGTGATGCCGACGTACGTGATACCGGCGATGAGCCCCGCGACCGGCAGCGTGACCACCCAGGCGAGTAGCAGGTCGCGCACCATCCGCCAGCGCAGGTCGCGCTTCCGCACGCCGACGCCCGTAATGGCACCCGTCGAGACGTGCGTCGTGGAGACCGGAAGCGCGTAGAACGAGGCGATGCCGACGAGCGCCGACGTCACGAGATTCGCCGCGAAGCCGTCATCGTGCTCGATCGCCGTGATCTTCCCCGCCAGCGTCTCAGTGACCCGCCGGCCGGCGACGTAGCTCCCGAGACCCATCGCGAGCGCGACCAGCACGAACAGCCCCTCGGGGGTGAGCCCCGTGGCCGCGGCCGCTATGACGCCTAGCGCCAGGATCTTCGGCGTGTCGTTCATGCCCCGGAAGAAGCTCGTCGCGCCCGACGTCAGCCAGTGCATCGAGTCCATCGCGTTGATCCGCGCTACGACCGAGCTCGGGCAGTCGTCCCCGGCCACCACGCGGAGCGATGGCCCAGCGGCGAGCGCGGCGGCAGATCCGGCGGCGACGATCACGGGTTCCTCGCGCTCCACGCACACGCAGTACCGGTTGAAGCGCCGGAACGCGAGGCCGATCAGGGGATAGCTGGCGATCATGAGCGCCAGAGCAATAACCGGCGACACCGCGAGCGGGATCGCGGCCTTGGTCGCCACGGCGGACCACTGCACGCCCGCCACGCCCTGTGCCGCGATCCCCGCGCCCACCAGGCCGCCCACCAGCGCATGCGTGGTCGAGACCGGCAGCCCCGTGCGGGTCGCGACGGCCAGCCAGCCGATCACGCCAACGGCGATTGCCATGAGGAAGGCATGGCCCGTGGGATTCACCATCAGGAGCCCCTTGCCGGAGAACACCGTCACCAGTCCTCGCGAGGCGAACGCGGCGGTGATCCCCCCCAGCACGGTCCACACCGTCCCCCAGAGGACCGCCCGGCGGTAGTCCGAGACGCCCGAACCGACGAGCGTCGCGATGCCTTTCGACACGTCGTTCGCGCCGTTGGCGAACGCGACACCCAAGGTCAAGAGAATCAGCAGCGTCACCGCCATCAGCAGCACCCTCCCTCGGGCCCGCAGCAGGAATAGCCCGCGCGCTCCTCGCCGGGCTCGAGGATCGCGAACATCGTCTGGTACGGCGGCCGGGCGAGCTTGGCCGCCGTGTCGGTGCACACCTCGTAGGGCTCGTTGCGAGGGAACAGGTGGCCTTCCTCGTCAACGAACGCCTTTCCGGGCCCGAGGTACACAGCGCGGTGGCCCTTGTAAACGCAGCCCACGGTCTTCTCGTACTTGAGGCCCTGCACCGTGACGGAGTAGAAGGGGTAGCCTTCGACGTCCTTCCAATAGTCCTTCTTTAGGACCGTGAGCCCGTAGAAGCCGGCTCGCTCGAGCCCGGCGAGGAACTGCTCCTCGGTGAGCGCGCCCACGAGACATTCGCCCCACAGCTCGGCATTCACCTTGAGGTGCGGCGGCACGTCCCGCTCGCTCACGATGTCGGAGACCACGACCCGCCCGTGGTCCTTCAAGATCCGCCACATCTCCTCGAACACCCGCGGCTTGTCGGGGGAGAGGTTGACCACACAGTTCGACGTAATGAGGTCGACGGTCTTCGAGTCGACGGGGATCTTCTCGAGGTAGCCTGTGCGAAATTCCGCGACGTCGTAGCCCAGGGCCGACGCGACCTTCGGTCTGTTCTCGCTCGCTACCGCGAGCATCGCGTCGGTCATGTCCACGCCGATCGCCCGCCCGGTCGGGCCCACGAGCTTGGCCGCGATGAACACGTCGATCCCCGCCCCGGAGCCCAGGTCCACGACCGTTTCGCCCGGCTGGATGTTCGCGCTCAGCATCGGCGACCCGCACCCATAAAACCGGTCCAGCACGTCCTGCGGGATGTGGGCGACCGCCCCCGCATCGTACTTGGTCGGGCAGCACAGATCCGCCTTAGGCTGCTCGGCGGCCGCGGCGTAGTACTCCCGCACCTTCGCGCGGGGCTTGTCCACGTCGAACGACAGCACGCAGTTCGAGTGCAGCGTCAGCACCCGTTGCTCGGCGAGCGCGCCGTCCGCCGTGCCGCAGGCGATCGCCCCCTCGCCCATCGCGTGCAGCACGAGCGGCGCATCGTAGCCCGAGCGACGATTCGCCCGGGCGCGCTTCTCCCTGCCCAGGGTCGTCATCACCCGCCGCACGAGGGCGAGCTGTATCGGGTAGTAGGGATCGGGAGCGAGAGGGTCGCCCTCCGAGAAGGACCAGGCGTGCTCCCAGTCGCCCCCGCCCGTGAGGAAGCGGAACGGATCGGCCGCCATCGCCGGCTTGTCGGCCACGCTGGCCGCGCGCAGCCGGCGCACCACCGGTGAGCGATCGAGGATCTCGGCCAGATCCTGCCGGGTCGCGTCGCCACAGTACAATCCCGGCTCGTTCGCGAGGGCTGCGGTGGGATAGGCCTTGCCGTCGAAGTTGACGCACAGCGAGTCCCAGCCGCCGTTGCCGAAGTCGTACTTCACGCCCGGGACGCCGTTCACGCGGCGCTTCACCGCCTCGACGTTGTCGAGCGCCACGCCTACTGCGTCGGCGGCGTCCGCCGTGTGTTGCACCGCAGCGAGGAGATCGGGGATCGCGGGGAAGAAACCGTTCAGGCTCGCCGCCGCCCGACCCCGCTTGTGGGCCCACATCAAGTGATGGCTCTTCGCGCCCGCCGCCTTCGCGATGCCGGGGAGAGCGGGAAGCTCGGCGAGGTTCCGCCTCGTGGTCACGGTCGTGAGCGCCACGTCGTACCCCAGGTCGGCGAGCAGGCGGGCGCCGTCGAGCGCCGTCGCAAACGTGCCCGGGCCGCGAACCGGATCGTTCGTCCCAGGCGTAGCGCCGTCGACCGACACCTGGAAACGCACCCGGGAGCGGTCGAGCGTGCCGAGCTCCCTACGGATCGGCCCTCGGAAAACCGTGGCGTTGCTGAGGAGGATGACCTCGAGACCGCGCGTCTCGGTCGCGTGCCGAATCAATGTGAAGATGTCCTTGCGCACGAACGGCTCGCCGCCCGTGATGTAGAGTCGCTCGAGCCCGATCTCCACCGCCCGGTCGACGATCGCCCGAAGTCTCTCGATGGGCAGCCCGGTCTCCTTCCCGGGCCCTGAGGACACGAGGCAGTGCGCGCACGACAGGTTGCAGGCGTTGTTGATCTGCAGCCACAGCTCACGGAGGCCTCGCGGCGATACGACCGCCGCTCGGCCAGGATAGGGCGCCCTGACGAACGGCTTGTCGGAGAGCATGCCGGCGCGGTCGAGCGCGCGGAGGAAATCGTGCGCGTGGACCCAGGCCCTTCCCGGTTCCACCTGCCGGTCGCCTACGTGCCGCGCCACCAGCTCGCTGAACGTTGTTGGTCCCTGGCCACGGGTGATGGTCTCCATGAGCTGTCGGCCGGTTGGCTCAACGACGATCCAGTTCGGTGCCGCGGCGTCCACCGCGTAGGTGAGGCCGTCGTCCTCGAACCAGTGGAGTTCGGGAACGTAAAGAGGGGTGCGCTCCGCGAGTACCGTCATGCCGACCTCCGACTGCGATGCTGTTCCAGGGGATCCAGGCTGTCGGGCCAATCCTGCGCAGGGGGATTAAGTTCCCGGTGGGAATCCGGAGGGGCGCTCAGCAGCGTTCCTTCACGCACGCGTCGCCCAAGCGCGGAGGGAACCCACCACGCCACCCGAGGATTCGGTCATCAGGCCCCTGAAGCCGCCGCCGGAGACGGACGCTCCCGCGTTCGAGCAGGAGCTGCTCGACTCCATCGAGGCGATGCACCGCTTTGCGCTGCGGCTAGCCCGTGAGGTCTCCGCCGCCGAGGATCTCGTCCAGGAGACCTACGTGCGAGCCCTTGCCCATCGGGACCAATACACAGCCGGTACGAACTGCCGCGCGTGGCTGTTCACCATTTGCCGGAACGTGTTCGTGAAGGGAGCCATGCGGGACGCACGCGAGGTCGCCACCGACGACGCGGAATTGGAAGCGATGGGCGCAGCCGCCGTGCACGGCACCGTGGCCGCCTCCGATCCGACCGGGGCGGTGTTTGAGCGGACGGAGTTGGATGCCGCCGTGCGTAAGGCCCTGGACAAGCTCCCCGAAGAGTACCGTGCGGTCGTTGCGCTCGTGGACATTGAGGACCAGTCGTACGCGGCGGTGGCCGCGATTCTCGCGATCCCCGTCGGAACCGTCAGGTCGCGCTTGTTTCGGGGCCGACGCCTGCTTCAGCAGGATCTCTTGGCGTATGCGATGGACGCCGGCCTGATCCCCCCCCCGCAGCGCGCGGAGCCGCAGCCATGATGATCTCCTGCCAGGAAGTCATCACCGAACTATGGGACTATCTCGACGGCGAGCTCCCGGTCGAGCGGGCTGCCGCTATCGCCGATCATCTGGCAGAGTGTGCGCGCTGCTACCCCCAGTACCGTTTCGAGTACGCTTTCCTGGCGGCTGTGGCGCGCCAGCGCGCACAAGGTCCCGGTCCCTCGGCCGCGCTCGTCGAGAAAGTGGCGGGGGTCGTGCTGGGTAACGCATCCGGGGCCCGGGGCCACCCTGGGGACCGAGCGGGAGCGGCAGTCGAACAGCGTCGGCACACTCCGAGGGCCGCCGCACCGCTCCCGCCGCGCGGTCCGGCGATGGGATCGCGTGCGCGCACCGAGCGCTGGGCGCTGGTCCTCCTGCGCGCCTCCCTCGGTGGATTCCTCTTTCTCGGAATCGGAAAGCTGGCCGTCTCAGCGGAAACGGCGGCCGTCTCGTCGGGGCTGTTGAGCGTCGTGACAACGCTTGAGGGAGTTCTCGCCGCATTCATCGTGCTTGGCGTGGGGCGGCGCTGGAGCTACGGAGCGGCGCTTCTTGTACACGTGGGGTCCGTGCTGCTCCTGTGGGGCCAGCTGCGCGACCCATGGGCAACCGTTCTTGCGGGGCTGCCGGTCTGCGGCGCTCTCATCGCGCTCTACCTGTTGCGCGACCGCGATGCCTGGGCGCTCGACGCGTGGCTCACGATGCGCCGTCCCCGGTCCGTGGTCGGCTGATCCTTAAACCCGCGAGAGCTCCGCGAGTCCCGCCGGCTCTCGATAGATCAAACCGACGAGCGCCCCGTACACGAGGTGCCCCATCAGGCTACCAATGATCATCGGCATGTTGCCCCCGGAGAACACCCCGCCACCCATCATCGGGGTCACGACGATCTGGGCGACGAGGAATACTCCGAAGCCGTAGATCGCGCCGCGCAGCGCCGGCGCGCCGGGTAACCGCGCGGCGACCCACCCCGCGTAGATCAACGCGAGCCCCAGCCCGATGACGACGTGCATCGCCCATCCGGCGGCAGAGCCGATATGGAGGAAGCTTCCCAGCATCTCACCGATCGGCATCTTGGGCATGCCCATGAGCGGCGCGCCCAGCATCAACATCGTGATGGCGGCGGTGCCGACCGCTCCAGCCGCGACCGCACGTCCATAGTTCATGCGTGCCATTCGTCTCCCCCTGTTGGCTTTAGTTTGGCCTGTATCGTGCGCTAATCCGGCAAAGTGCGATTGAACGCGGGCCCGGCGGTGGACGCGCTGCTCGCCTCGACGACTGAAACGCGGGCGCGCCCGCCACTTCACACTGTTCATTGGTGCGCGGAAGTCCGCGACTGCCACTGCATGCCGGGGCGTATCACTGCACCGTCACGGAGCCGACCATCCCGCTGTTGAAGTCAGACGAATGAACGGTGCAGCGGTACCGGAAGGACCCGGCGCCGGTGAAGCTACGGTTGTGCGTGCCCGAAGTCTGGGTCGCCGACGAGCCCTGCCCGTCCTCGAACGTGACGTTGTGCGGGTTCCCCCCGCGCCACGTCCAGCTGACGCTGGCGCTTGCGCTGATTGGGGACGCCGCCGGCGCGAAGAAGTTGTCGCACACGCGCACCGATGCCGCGGTCCCGCCGCTCCCGCACGCCGCCGCTCCGGTGCCATCGCCGGAGCACGCGACGACGAGCGCCGCGACGAGCGCTACCCGATACGATCCGTTCACAGGCCTCCTCTGCGTGAGGTTGAGTCACGCCTCAAGTGTGGACAGTCTTCCCACTTCATGGCTTCCTCCTGCGCAACAACCACTCGTCCAGGGTCCAGGCGTCACGTGTACGCATCAGGTACAGCGCCACGAACCCGGCCAGTACAGGGACCCCGGCCAGGAAGAGGTGATTCGGGGATCCGCCGGAGCGGAGGCCCCACGGGTCAATCAACTGGCGCCAGGTCGCAAGCACCGACACGGCGTGGAGCAGCAACCCCAGGCCGTAGGTCGCCCGCCGCCAAAGCCCGACGCTGATGGCGAGGGCGAGCGCGCTCTCGAGGGCACCCACGAGCGGCACGAGCGTGGCGGCCAACCCCACGTCGTAGAACGCGGCCCAGATCCGCACCGTCACGTCGGGGATCACGAACTTCTCGACCCCCCAGAGCAGCAGGAACACGCCGAGCGACACGCGGAGGACGGCCAAGGCCCAGCGTTCCGTAACCGCGGAATCCCGCACGGACATACCTCACCAAATGGCGTCTTCAAGGAATCCGTAGCACGCCCTCGAAGTTCCAGGGAACTAATCGCCCCCGCCGGGGATTTGCCGAGCTGAACGGATCGAACCGATGGTCTCGTGCGGGGAAGTGATCCAGCAGCTGTGGGAATATCTGGACGGCGAGCTCCTACCTGAGCGGATGAAGGAGATCGCCGCGCACCTGTCCGAGTGCGCACGGTGCTATCCCCAGTACCGGTTCGAGTTTGCCTTCCTGGAAGCCCTTGCGAGACAACGCGACAGGCTGCCCAGACCCCCGCAGGCGCTGACCGAACAATTGCGCCTGCTCATCTCCACGTAACACCAGAAGGAGGTTCGTATGTTGAATCGCATGCACTCCATCACCGCCATCGCCGTCGGGCTCAGCCTGGCTGGCGCGGGCACCGCCGCGGCCCAGGGTATGGCGGGGACGCAGCAACCGAAGGGTACCCAGCGCACCTTCTCGGGCACTGTGGTAGACGTGTCGTGTCGGTTCGGGCAGGGCCTCACGGGCGACAGCCACCGAATGTGCGCCCAGGTCTGTGCCGACAAGGGCATTCCGCTCGCCATCCTCGGCAGCGACGGGAAGCTGTACCTCCCCACGTCCGCAGCGATGCCCGGTGACGGGCAGAACGCGCGCCTCAAGGAGTTCGCCGAGCAAGAGGTGACCGTGACCGGGCTTGTGTTTCCGGCCGGCGGTGCGAACGCGATTCAGATCGCGTCAATCCAGCGGAAGTCGTAAGGCGAAGGCCTCGCGTCCTGGTGGGGCAAGCAGCACCACCAGGATGGCTCTGGTGACAGAAACGGCGCCAGCCATCGCAAGGCTGCTCGTGGACGACGGCGTGGATTATGTCGGCGCGGCGCCCGGTTGAACGACCTGCCATCGATCCGTGGGACTGATCGCGCGGGAGATCTCGGAACGCTTTCGTACCATTCCGCCTTGCGCTGGGTTCGACGATCGGGAATCCACAACATCTGCGCCGTCAGGGCGTATTACGCGTTCGTCAACCGGATCGCCGACGGGCCCCCTTGACCTTGTACTTAGGTACAGGGTTGATATTTCGCTCTCAAGCACGCCGACGGGATTGACCTGGACCGCCTGACCGCGGCGTGTGCGGCGCGGTTGCCCACAGCCGATTGTCCCATTCTCGAGGCACTGGAGGACCATGGCGTCGCCCGTCGGTAAGACCGTCCTCGCCGCAGCGGGGAGTATTGTCGCGGCCGTCGGCTCGGCTCTCTGCTGCGCCGGTCCGCTCGT
>JBOHSA010000217.1:0-22825 GCA_050732995.1 Gemmatimonadales bacterium
GGGGGGGGCTGATGGCGCTGCCCGGCTGGGCCCAGGTGACGCCGGCGCGGCGCGCGCACATCGAGCGCGTCGCGGCGCTGCTGTCCGAGTGGGCGGAGGCCATGGCCGTGCCGCCCGCCGAGCACGCACGCTGGCTCAAGGCGGCCTACCTGCACGATGCGCTGCGCGACGCGCCGCTCCCCGACCCGCTCGCCCACGGGCCCGCGGCCGCCGAGCGCGTCGCCCGAGAAGGCGAAACGGACCAGGGGGTGCTCGACGCGGCCCGCTACCACACCATCGGCTACGCCGGGTGGGACGACGTGGGTCGGATGCTCTACCTCGCCGATTTCCTCGAGGCCGGACGCGACTTCGACCACGCCGAGCGCCGGACGCTCGCCGCCCGGGTGCCGCAGGAGCGGGACGCGGTGCTCCGGGAGGTGGCCCGGCGGCGGCTCGGGTGGGTCTTGCGATCGGGGTGGCCCCTGCCCCCGGAGACGGTGGCGTTCTGGAACGGCTTAGTCGGACGGCCGGCCCTCAAAGGCCTCCCATGACGCGGCCCGCGGGGCTGTCCGTGGTCGTGCTCGCGCTGGCCTGCGGCGGCGACCCCAAGCCCGCCTTCCCGATCCCGGGTGAAGGCGAAAACCGGATCGCGGTGGAGGTGCTCAACGCGAGCGGTCAAGCCGGTCTCGCCCGCGCGGGCACCCGGGTGTTGCGGCGGGCGGGGATCGACGTGGTCTTCTACGGGAACGCCCCCCCCGAAGAGGGGACTCTCGACTCGACGCGGATCATGGTGCGGCGCGGACGGGCGGCGGTGGGGGAACGAGTCCGGGCGGCGCTCGGCACGGGGCGCGTGGCGCTCGCGCCCGACAGCGCCCGCCTAGTCGACGTGAGCGTGCTCCTCGGGGCGGACTTTGCGCCGCGCCTGGATTTCCACCCGTAACTGCCCGCACGCGGCACTGATGTCGAGGCCGCGGCTGCGCCGCAGGACGGCGGCGACCCCGCGGGCCTTCAGGCGACGCTGGAACTCGAGCATGCGGGCGCGCGGGCTCGGGGCGAGCTCCGGCGCGCCCCCCGGGTGCAGCGGCAGGAGATTGACCAGCGCGCCCAGCGGGGCCGCGATTCCGGCCAGCGCTTCGGCGGCCTCGAGCGAATCGTTCCGGCCGCCGATCAACACGTACTCCAGAGTCACGCGCCGGCGGAACTGTTGCAGCGCGGCGAGCACCTGGGGCAGGTCGTACTTCTTCTCGATCGGCATCAGCTCGCGCCGGAGCGCCGGCGTCGGCGCGTGCAGCGACCACGCCAGCCGGAACTGCTCGGGGCGGGCGGCGAACTTCGCCAGATTGGGCAAGATGCCCACCGTCGAGAGCGTGATGTGCCGCGCGCCGATCCCGCAGCCGTCCGGGTGGTTCAGGATGGACAGCGCGACGTCCACCGCCTCCCAGTTGAGGAGCGGCTCCCCCATGCCCATGAACACGACGTTCGTCGGCTGCTTCGCGGGATCGATCAGCACGAGCTCGCGGACCTGACCGGCGATCTCCGCTGCGGAGAGGTGGCGGCGAAAGCCCATCCGCCCCGTGGCGCAGAATACGCACCCCAGCGCGCAGCCGACCTGCGACGAGATGCACAGCGTCCGGCGCTTTCCCTCGGGGATCAGCACCGACTCGATGAGCTCGCCGTCGGAGAGCTTCCACAGGAATTTCTCGGTCCCGTCCAGCGAGACTTGACGGGTTTCCACCGCGATCCGGCCGAGCGGGAACGCCTGCCCCAGGGCGGTCCGGAGGGCCACGGGAAGATCGGTGGCCACATCCCAGCCGGATACTGGATGCCGCCACAGACGGGGCAGGATCTGGTTCACCCGATACGCGGGCTCCCTGCGCGCCGTGAACCACGCACCGAGCGCGGCGCGTGCCTCGGACGGGGCGAGGCTGAGTACATCGTTCACCGGCGGCGGGCCTCGATCCCCACGCGATAGGCGGACCCGATCCCGTTCACGCCCGCGTCGCGCGAGAAACTCAGTCGGTAGCGCCCGATACCGACCCGCAGGCCTGCGATCGGGCGATACTCCGCGTCCCCGTAGCCACCCTCCCGCGCGACGAGAAAACTCATCCCGAACCCGTCGCCCAGCTCCAATCCCACTCCGGTCAGGAGGTCCGAGCCCAAGCCAGCGCCCAGGGTGAGGCCGACCCGGCCCAAGACCTCCGCCGGGACCCCGCCCTTCCACAGGGGCCGGCGCCAGAAGCGGCCCTCCACACCCGTGTAGAAATCCTGCTCGGCATTGTCTGTGTGCAGTCCGGAAAAGAAGTGGGTGGCGGCGGCGATCCGCACGCCGTCCGCGACCCGATGCTCGACGCCCACGTCGAGCGTCCACCGCTGCGATCGTGCCAGGTCGAGTCGCGTGTCGTGATGGGCCAGCGTTGCGCCCACGAGCACCCCGGAGCCCCGGCTTCCCCCGCCCACGACGGACCGCGCCCAGCTGAGTCCGATCGCTTGCGTATGGAACGGAATGGAACCCGGATCGGGATCCGGGCTGACCGAGGTGCGAACCAGGTCGCTGAGCTCCATTCGACCGTAGATCAGCCCGACCCGTCCCAGCCGCGCGAGCGGAACCTGCATCGCGGCGAGGAACCCGGAGGCGCCGATCACGCTGGCCATCTGGAGCAGGTCCAGGCCGAGGCTGAGCCGGGCGTCGTCCCCGACTTGGGCGGGGTTCCACCAGACGGCCGTGCTCCCGGTCGCCAGAGCAGGAGGAACCGGCACCGTCGTCGCTGCCAGGCGCCACAACTGGGCGGCGGCAGCGTCCTGGCCGGCCGCCCTCGCGGGGAGAGTTGCAAGCAGGGCCCAGACAAAGCGTTGCATGATGGGTCGCAGGCATCCATGTAGCGCGGTTGACTCAACTTAACTAGATTCAAGCGTTTAGACCACTTATACGCCCGCGTGCGCATCTCGGACCTACTAAGCCCCGCCCGAATCCGGGTCCCCCTTCAGGCGACCGACAAGGAGGGGGTCCTCCGGGAATTGGTCGCGCTGCTTTTGGCCGATGACGGGTGGCAAGCCGAAGAGATCTTGAGCGCCATCCTGGAGCGCGAAAAGCAGTTCCCCACCGGCATCGGGTATGGCGTCGCGGTGCCACACGGGAAGACGCCGGCGCTCGCGAGCCTGGGTGTGGTGGCCGGGGTCGCCTTCGCGCCCGTGCCGTACGAGACTATCGACGGGGAGCCGGTGCGGCTCTTTTTTCTCTTGGCGGGGCCCGAGTCGCAGGCGGGGGCCCACGTGAAGGCGTTGAGCCGCATATCGCGTCTGGTGCGGCGCGAGCCCGTGCGAGCCAAGCTGCTCGGCGCCCGGACGCCGGACGAATTCTACCGCTCACTCCGCGCCGCGGAGGGGGGGGAGGGGGGCACATAGCCGACGTGAGCGGGACCAGTTGGCGCACGCATCGCTGCGGGGCGCTACGGGCGGAGCATGTCGGACAGCGAGTCCGGCTCGGTGGCTGGGTGCATCGGCGGCGAGACCTGGGCGGCCTCGTCTTCGTGGATCTCCGCGACCGGGCAGGCATCGTGCAGGTCGCGTTCGGCCCGGACTGGTCGAGCGCGGAGGTGCTGGGCCGGGCCGGGGCGCTCGGGAGCGAAACGGTGGTGGTGGTGGAGGGGGAGGTGGTGGCGCGTCCGGCGGCCATGCGGAATCCCGAGCTCGCGACGGGCGCGATCGAGGTCGCCGCGACCGCGCTCGAGGTCGCGGGACCCGCGGTGACCCCCGCGATCCCGGTGGCGCGGGGCAAGACCGACGAGCTCCCGTCCGAGGAGTTGCGGCTCAAGCACCGGCACCTCGACTTGCGCCGGCCCGAGCTGCAAGCCAACCTGCTCCTGCGTCATCGCCTGCTGCAGCGCGCGCGGCGCACGCTGTCCGAGCTCGAGTTCGTCGAGATCGAAACACCGATCCTCACCAAGCCGACCCCGGAAGGCGCGCGCGACTATCTGGTCCCCTCCCGGCTGCAAGCGGGGGAGTTCTACGCCCTGCCGCAGTCGCCGCAGATCTACAAGCAGCTTCTGATGGTCGCGGGGTTCGACCGCTACTTCCAGATCGCGCGGTGCTTCCGCGACGAAGACCTGCGCAACGACCGGCAACCGGAATTCACCCAGATCGACCTCGAGGCCTCGTTCGTCGGGGCGGGGGACGTCTACGGATTCGTCGAGGCGGTGCTCGTCGCGTTGTGGGACGAGGCCGGTCACGCGATCCCGCGGCCATTCCCGCGCCTGGGGCACCGTGACGCAATGGAGCGCTACGGCACGGACAAGCCCGACCTGCGCTACGATCTCGCCATCGCCGATTGGACGCCGGAGGTGCGGCCGCTCGGCGTGCCGTTCTTCGAGCGACCCCTGAAGAACGGCGCGCGGGTGCGCGGCCTCGCGGTGAAGGGAGGCGGCGCCCTGTCGCGCAAAGACGTCGATCAGATGGCGGAGGCCGCCAAGCAGCTCGGCGCCGCGGGCCTGGCCTGGGTCAAGCGTCAGGGGGAGCAGGTCTCGGGCTCGGTCGGCAAGCACTTTTCGACGGAGGCGCTGGGGCGGCTCGGGGTCGGGGACGGCGACGCGGCGCTGATGACCGCAGGCCCGGATCATGTGACCTCGCCGGTGCTGGATCGCGTTCGGCAGGAGGTCATTCGCCGGCTCGCCCCCGTGCCCAAGATGGCCCACGCCTTCGCCTGGGTGGTGGACTTTCCTCTGTTCGAACCGGACCCAGAGACCGGGAAGCCGGACTTCGCGCATCATCCGTTCACGGCACCGCATCCCGACGATGTCGCCAAGCTGGATGGCGATCCGCTCAGCTGCCGGGCGTTGCACTACGACGTCGTGTACAACGGTCACGAGCTGGGCTCGGGCTCGATTCGGATCATCGATCCGGCGGTCCAGCGGCGGATCTTCGCGCATCTCGGGCTCACCGGTCCTGCGCTCGAGGCGCGGTTCGGCTTCCTGCTCGCCGGGCTCGCGGCGGGGGCGCCGCCACACGGCGGGTTCGCCATCGGGTTCGACCGGGTGGTGATGCTGCTCGCGGGGGCCGCGTCGCTGCGCGACGTGATCGCGTTTCCCAAGACCACCGCCGCCCGGGCGCTGTTCGAAGGCGCCCCCGCCCCGGCCCGACCCGAGGACATCGCGGCGCTGCACCTTGAGGTCCGGCCGTGAGCGGCGACATCACCCACCGCCTGTCGGTCGAAGGCGTGGATCCGCTGGCGCTCGCGGGCGTCAACGACGGCAACCTCGTCGAGCTCGCGCGGCGGCTCGGAGTGCGCGTGTCGCTCCGCGGCGACAGCCTCGCGCTCGCGGGCGCTCCAGCAGCCGTCGAGCACGCAGCGCCGATTGTGCAAGCCCTCGTCGACCTCGCCCGCATGGGCGAACAGCTGGACGTACACGACGTGGAGCGGATCGTAACGGAAGAGGGGCCGGGAGGGGGAGGGGGAGCGGGCGCGATCGGTCCCAACGGCGACCTCCGGATCATCCTCCCCGGGCTGCGCCGCGTGATTCAGCCCAAGACGGCGGGCCAGGGCGATTACCTCCGGGCGATCGCGCAGCACGACATCGTCGTGGGGATCGGCCCCGCCGGCACCGGCAAGACCTACCTGGCGGTGGCGGCCGCGGTGGACGCCCTGGCGCGCAAGCGGGTGCGACGCATCATTCTCGCCCGGCCGGCGGTGGAAGCCGGGGAGAGCCTGGGCTTCCTGCCTGGCGATCTCCAGGAAAAGGTCGACCCCTACCTGCGGCCGCTGTACGACGCGCTGGAGGACATGATGCCGCGCGACCGGGTCCAGAAGGCCCTCGAGAGCCGGACGATCGAGATCGCCCCGCTCGCCTATATGCGGGGCCGGACGCTCGCGGACGCATTCGTGATCCTCGACGAAGCCCAGAACGCGACGGGGATGCAGATGAAGATGTTCCTCACGCGGCTGGGGGTGAACTCGCGCGCCGTCATCACCGGCGACAAGACCCAGATCGATTTGGCGAACCGCGAAGACAGCGGCCTGCTGCAGATCGAGCGGATTCTGCCGGGCATCGAGGGCATCGGGTTCTGCTACCTCGCCGACACCGACGTGGTGCGGCATCGCCTGGTCCGGGACATCATCCGCGCCTATGTGGAGGACGCCCAGGGCTGACATGAGACTGCCGACGCAGGAACAGGTGCGCCATCACGGCGCGCGCTGGGTCTGGGTGCTCGGCCTGGCTGTCCTGTCCCATCTCGCGTTCCCGTCCAGCGTCACCGAGATCGCCCCGCTGCTCGAGGTGGGCGCGGTGGCCGACCGCGACATCGTGGCACCGTTCGACTTCGTGGTGAACAAGTCCGACGACGAGCTCCAACGCGAGGCCGACGAGCTCGCCGCCTCCGCGAAGCCGATCTACCAGTTCCGCCAGCGCGTGTACGACAGCGCCGCGACGGCGCTGCACGCGTTTTTCGACGCGGTGGACGTGGTGGCCAACCAGGGGACCCCGGCCATTGTGCCGGTCGCGGCCGAGTTCGCCATCGCCCTGACGAACGCCGAGGCCTCCTACCTCAGCCGGAGCGGGAAGCGCCGCGACCTCGAAGCCGCGCTCACCAAGCTGTTCGAGGGCACGGTCGCCGTCGGGGTCACGGCCGCCGGCGTGCTGCAGGTCGAGCAGTCCCGCGAGCTAATCATCCGGCGCCGCGGTGGGGAGTTTCCCCAGGCCCGCGACCGCGTGCTCACTTACCAGCAGTACCTCGCCCGCGCGAAGACCTTGCACCCGGACCCCGGCTCGAGCGTGGCCGACGCGCTCTATCTCAAGCTGGCGGGGCACTTCTTCCGGCCCACGCTGGTGTTCGACCGGTTGGAAACCGAGCGCCGCCGCAACGAGCTGCGCCGCAGCGTCGAGCCGGCGAAATACTTCGTCCGGGCGGGGGAGCGGATCGTCGCCGCGCACGCGGTGGTGACGACCGAGGCGAACGAGCGCCTGGTGGGCCTGCACCAGGAGCTCGTGCGCCGCGGGGCCGCCTCGGGCGGATCCGCGCGCGTCGCCCTGGGCGGGACCCTGCGGGACGCCCTGATCCTGAGCGTCTTCTGGGTGCTGATGCTGTTCTACCGCCGCGAGACCTACCGCCGGAACCGGGAGGTGGCGCTCGTCGGATGCCTGTTCGCGGTGACGATTCTGGGCGCCGCGGCCGTGGCCCACCTCCAAGCCCAGCACCCCGAGCTGATCCCGCTGCCGTTCATGGCGATCATGATTACCGTGCTGTTCAACGGGCGGGTCTCGATGATCGCCGCCATGATCCTGGCGGTGCTGATCGGACTGCAGCCGGTATTTCAGGACACGCCGGCCCTGTTCCTTTGTTTGGCGGGGGGTGTGACGGCGGCGCTCTCGGTCCGCACGCTGCGCCGGCGCAGCCATCTGTACAGCGCGGTGCTGGTGGTGGGCGCCGGCTACTTCGCGGCCTCGGTCGCGCTCGGCCTGGCGGGCGGGTGGGGCCCGGGCGACATCGGCCTCCGCGCCCTGCTGGGCGTCGCCAACGGCCTCGTGTCGGCTTCGCTTACGTTCGCGCTCCTCCCGCCCGCGGAGAAGCTGACGGAGATCACGACCGACCTCACGCTGCTCGAGCTGTCCGACCCGAGCCGCCCGCTGCTGCGGCGCCTGTCGCTGGAGGCCCCGGGGACCTACGCCCACAGCATCGCGATGGCGAACCTGGTGGAAGCGGCCTGCAATCGCATCGGCGCCAACGGCCTGCTCGGCCGCGTCGGCTGCTACTACCACGACGTCGGTAAGCTGAAGAATCCACAGTACTTCGTCGAGAACCAGACCATCGGAGGCAACCCGCACGACCGGCTGCGCGCGGCGCAGTCCGCGACAATCATCAAGGCCCACGTCACCGATGGCCTCGCCCTCGCGCGCCAGGCGGGGCTGCCGGAGATCGTCACCGCGTTCATCCCCGAGCACCACGGCACGACCGAGATCACCTACTTCCTCGACCGCGCCCGGAAGCAGGGGGATGGGAGCGCGCAGAGCGCCGACTACCGCTACCCCGGGCCCAAGCCCCGCTCGGTCGAGACCGCCATCACGATGCTCGCGGACTCGGTCGAGGCGGCCCTCCGCGTGCTCGAGGACCTCACCCCGACCAAGATCGAGGAAGCGATCGACCACATCGTCAAGGCCAAGGTCACCGCCGGGCAGCTCGATGACGCGCCGATGACCCTGCAGCAGATCGAGCAGGTGAAAGAGGAGTTCATCCGCGTCCTCTCGGGAATGCACCATCACCGCATCGATTACCCGGAGTCCAGTGGCGGCATCTCGGCGGGCTGGCAGCCGTCCCCGTCCGGCAGCACCGGGCTCTGAGCGGCGGCTCGCCCGCGCCGCCCGGCAGGTGCTGGCGTGGGAAGGCGCGCGGGGGAAGCACGTGCGCGTGGACCTGACGCTGCTGCCCGGTCGGGCCATGCGGCGGCTCAGCCGCCGCGCGACCGGCCGGCACGGCCTCACCGACGTCATCGCGTTCGCGCTCCCCCAGCCCGACGGGCGGGTGGTGGGCGACGTGTACATCTGTCCGGATGCGGCGCGCCAGAGCGTGGGCAGCGGCAGGCGGGCAGCGGGTACCGTGCAGGACGAAATGATCCGCCTCGTGGTGCACGGGACCCTGCATGTCCTGGGCTATGACCATCCCGAGGGCCCCGGCCGCACTCGTTGTGCCATGTGGCGCCGCCAGGAGCGGTACGTGCACCGCCTGGCGAACCGAGCCCGGTGATGGTGACCGAAACCGCGCTGCTGTTCACCGGCCTCGCCGCCGCGCTCGTCGCCGCCCTGTGGGCCGGGCTCCTCGCCCTGAGCGAAGAGGCGGCGGTGGGGGAGGCGATGCACACCCTGGGGGACGCCCCGCCGGCCACCGTCGGGCGCGGGAGCCGCGTGGGGCTGCACCGGGCCCTGCACGTGGCGCGGCTTGCGCTGCTCGTGCTCTCGACCGTGACGACCGCGCACGCCCTGGGGTGGTGGCAGCGGCCGCTGCTCCAAGGCCTCGCGACGCTGGGCATCGCGGTCCTGCTCGTGTTCGTGGTGGGTGACGCGTGCCCCCGAGCGGTCGCGCGCATCGCGCCCGAGTTGGCGGACCTGACGCTCCCGGTGGCCCGGCGCACCCTCGCCCCGTTCGCTCCCCTGCTCTGGCTGCTCGCCTGGGTGGATCGGGGCCTGCACGCGCTGATCTCGACCCCTCGGCCCCTTCAGCCCGAGCTCGGCGTGGCCCAGCGCGACATGCTGCTCGGCGTCTTCACGCTCGCCGACGCCACGGTGGACGAGGTGATGACGCCGCGGCTCGACATGGCGGCGGTGGATGTCGCGGCTTCCGTGGAGGACGTGCTCGCCGCCTTTCGGCAGTCCGAGCACGCGCGGCTCCCGGTGTGCGACGGCACCCCGGACAACATCGTCGGCGTCGTGTTCGCGAAGGATCTGGTCCCCGTGGCCGTCGGCCTGGCTGGGGGCGCCGAGGGAGGGGGAGGCGGGGGGGGCGAAAGAGTGGGGCGCTGGCAGGATCTGGTGCGCCCGGCCGCGTTCGTGCCCGAGACCAAGACGCTCGACCGCCAGCTGCGCGATTTCCAACGCGGCCCCGCTCACCTGGCCATCGTGGTGGACGAGTTCGGCGGGACGTCGGGCCTGATCACCCGCGAGGACATCCTCGAAGAGATCGTCGGCGAGATCCGGGACGAGCACGATACCGAGGCGCCCCCCGCGATCCGCCAGGACGGCGACCGCTACTGGGTAGACGGCCGCGTGGGCCTGGACGAGTTGTCCCAGGCGCTGGGCGCGAGCTTCACGCATCCGGACGTTTCGACCGTGGGCGGGCTGATCTACTCGGCGCTCGGGCGCGTGCCGCGCGCCGGGGAGGAGCTCACGCTGGACGGCTTTCGCGTCGTGGTCGAACGGGTCGACCGCCGCCGCGTCACCCGCGTCTACTTCGAGAAGCGATGATCCGCGCCCTGCTCGCGCTCGTGCTTGGGCTGGCCATCGCGGGGGTGGCCGCGACCGTGGGCGTCGCGACGGCCGCCGTGAGCCAGCTGGAGCTCACCCGGTGGGTGTCCTACAAGCTCCGCGGGGCGGGGGGCGGGGCGGCGGCGCGCTTGTTGGAGAATCCGGGCCAAGTGATCGCGACTGCCAACGCGCTGACGACGCTCGGGGTGATCGGCGCCGCCGCCGCGATCCCCGCGCTCTTCGCGGAAACGACGGCCACGTTTCTCGGCGTGTTTGTCGTGACGGTGATCGTCCCGCTGTTCGTGATCGCGGCCTACATCGGACCCCGAGTGGTGGGACGGCGCTGGGCCGAGCCGATCGTGGGGCGCGCGGTCCCCTGGGTGCAGCGCGCGGGGGCGGCTCTGGCTCCGTTCATCCCGCGCCACGAGCCGTCGACGCGCACTGCCCTGGCCGCCGTGCTCTCCAGCGCCGACACAGACGCCCTCGCCTCATCCGACGAGATCGAGGTCGTGTCGGGCGTGCTCGCGTTCGCCGACCGCCCGGTCCGCGAGCTGATGACGCCGCGCACGTCGATCGTGGCCCTCCCCGAGGGGATGCTGGCCGCCGAAGCGGCGCACGTGTTCACACAATCGGGCTATAGCCGCTACCCGGTGTACCGCGGGTCGCTCGATGACGTCGTCGGCGTCGCGCACACGTTCGACCTGCTGAAGCTCGAAGCCGAGGCTCCGATCCCCGTGCGCCCCGTGTCGACCGTGCCCGGCACGACCCGCGCCGCCGATCTCATGCTCGAGATGCAGCGGGGCCGGGGGCACCTGGCCGTCGTGCTCGACGAGTTCGGGGGGACGGCGGGTCTCGTGACCTTCGAGGATCTGCTCAAGAACCTCGTGCACGAGGTGTTCGGCGAGCCGCAGGAGACGTCGCCCACGGCCGGGCCGGCGCGCATCGTGGAGCTCGAAGGGAGCGCCGCGGCCAGCCGGCTGGAGGAGGCGTTCGGCCTCACGCTCGGCGTCCGGGGGGTTGAAACGGTGGGCGGGCTGCTGACGCAGCGCCTCGGGCGGATTCCGAAGCCGGGCGAGCGCTTCCTGCTCCGCGGGCTCGAGTTCGACATCCTCGCGGCCTCGGCCACGCGGCTGGAACGCGTCGCAGTGCGGCCGGGCCCGGTCCGGGCCGTGTCGCTCGAGCGCCCGGAGGAACCCGCGTGAGCCGCCCGACGGCTGACGCCTCGCGCGCCCCGACGTATCTTTCGGCGCAGATGATGCCCGACCGCTTGCTCGACGGCCTGGAGCGCCGCGACCCCGCCGCCCTCGCCCGCGCCATCAGCCTGGTCGAGAACCAGCGCGACGGGTTCGAGCGGGTGCTGTCCCACATCCATCGGGGCGCCGGTCGCGCGCGGCGGATCGGCGTGACCGGCCCGCCCGGGGCCGGCAAGAGCACGCTCACCGAGCGGCTCATTCAGCGCTTCCGGGCGCAGGGCCTGACGGTCGCCGTCGTGGCGGTCGACCCCACCAGTCCGTTCAGCGGCGGCGCCTTGCTCGGCGACCGCATCCGCATGGAATCGGTGAGCCTCGACCCCGGCGTCTTCATCCGCTCGATGGCGACCCGCGGGTCGGTCGGCGGGCTGGCCACGACCACGGAGGAAGTGGCCGACGTCCTGGACGCCTACGGCTTCGACCGGATCCTGATCGAGACGGTGGGGGTCGGCCAGACCGAGCTCGACATCGCCCGCACCGCGCAAACCACCGTCCTGGTCCTGGTCCCGGAATCGGGCGACGGCCTCCAGACGCTCAAAGCGGGCGTGATGGAGATCGCCGATGTGTACGTCGTCAACAAGAGCGATCGGCCCGGCGCGGACAAGCTCAAGTCCGAGGTTGAAGTGATGCTGGGAATCCGCCGGGGGAACGCGTTCCGGCACATCGCGCCCCATCACCGGCTCCTCCCCTCCCCCCCCTCCCCCCCCTCCCCCCCCGAGCCCCGGGCGGGGAAGGACGGGGAGGGACGGGGGAAGACGGGCCAGGGTGGTGCCTGGGAGGCCCCGGTGATCATGACGGTGGCGTCGCGGGGCGAGGGCATCGAAGAGCTGGCCGGAGCGCTCGACGCGCACTACGCCCAACTCGAGCGCGGCGGCACGCTCGCGGCGCGGCGCCGCGAACGGCTGGCGGCGCGCACCCGGGCGGTGGTGAACCGCACGCTGCGCCAGTGGATCTGGGAAGAAACCCGCGCCGAGGAGCTGCTGGCGCAGCGGCTCGACGCGGTGGCGGACGGACGGCGCAGCCCCTACGAGGCGGCGGCGGAGATCGTGAGCCACGTCCGCGCCGGCGGACGGCGGGAGGAGGGAGGCACGCGGCGATGAGCGGCATCGCAAAGCGTCCGGTCTACGCTCCGGAGGACCTCCCCGGGTTCGATCCCGCCACCCAGCTCGGCGAGCCGGGTGCCTATCCCTTCACGCGCGGCATCCACGCGACGATGTACCGGGGCCGGCTGTGGACCATGCGGCAGTTCTCCGGCTTCGGCTCGGCTGAGGACACCAACCGTCGCTACAAGTTCCTCCTGGCGCACGGACAGACCGGGCTGTCCGTGGCGTTCGACTTTCCCACCCTCATGGGCTACGACTCCGACCACCCGCGCGCCGAAGGGGAGGTCGGGAAATGCGGCGTGGCGATTTCGAGCCTGGCGGACATGGAAGACCTGTTCCGCGGGATTCCGCTCGACCAGGTGTCGACGTCCATGACCATCAACGGCCCGGCGGCGTTGCTGTTCTGCTTCTACGTGGCGGCGGCCGAGCAGCAGGGCGTGTCGGGCGACCGGCTCCGCGGGACGATCCAGAACGACATCCTGAAGGAGTACATGGCGCAGCACGCCTGGGTCTACCCGGTGGAGCCCGCGCTCAAGATCATCGTCGACGTGTTCGAATGGGCGGCGCGCCATGCCCCGCGCTGGAACACGATCTCCATTTCGGGCTACCACATCCGCGAGGCGGGCGCCACCGCGGCCCAGGAGCTGGCGTTCACGCTGGCCAACGGCTTCACGTACGTGGAGCGCGGCCTGGCCCGGGGCCTCGCCGTGGATGACTTCGCCCCCCGCCTGTCCTTCTTTTGGGACATCCACAACGACTTTTTCGAGGAGATCGCGAAGCTGCGGGCGGCCCGGCGCATCTGGGCCCGACACATGAAGGAGCGCTACGGCGCGACCGACCCCCGCTCCTGGATGATGCGGTTCCACTGCCAGACGGCCGGGGTGACGCTTACGGCCCAGCAGCCGATGAACAACATCGTGCGCGTGGCCTACCAAGCGCTCGCCGCCGTGCTGGGCGGCACCCAGTCGCTCCACACCAATTCGCTCGACGAGACGCTCGCCCTGCCGACCGAGCAGGCGGTGCAGGTAGCGCTACGAACCCAGCAGATCCTGGCGCACGAGACCGGCCTGGCCGAAGTGATCGATCCGCTCGGCGGCTCGTACTACGTGGAAGCGCTCACCGACCAGCTGGAGCGGGAAGCCGAAGCGCTGTTCGCGGAAATCCAGTCGCTCGGCGGCGTCGTCCGGGGCATCGAGATGGGCTGGTTTCAACGACAGATCGCGCGGTCCGCCTCGGAGTTTCAACGCGCCGTGGAGGAGCGGCAGCAGACCATCGTGGGCGTGAACGAGTACGTGGCGGAGGACGACCACCCCGTCGAGGTCCTCAAGATCTCGAACGATGCGGAGGAGTCGCAGAAACGCCGCCTGGCGCGGCTCCGCGTGGAGCGCGACAACGCCCTCGTCGCCCAGCGTCTGGAGGCGCTGAGTCAGGCCGCTCAAACCGACCGGAACGTGATCGGGCCGATGCTCGATTGCGCCCGCGCCTACTGTACCCTGTACGAGATCCGGCACGCGCTGGAGCGCGTCTACGGCGCGTATCGCGAGCCGGTCTTCTTCTAGGCCATGGCCGCTCTCCCGATCGTGCCCACGGTGGATGCCGTGCGCGAGGCCATCCAGCGCCTGTCGCGCATCGAGCCGGGCCCGTATCGCGTGGTGACCTGCTACTTGAAGCTCGAGCCGCGGGACAAGACCCGCGGCAAGTACCTCATTAAGATGAAGAACCGGGTCAAGGAGGTCGCGGCCGAGCTGGCGCGGCAGCCGCTCGAGCGGGAAACCCGCGAGGCCGTCGCCGCCGACCTGGAGCGGGTGCGGCGCTTCTTCGAGGAGCCGAGCCGGTTGCCGCCGACGCGCGGGATCGCCGTGTTCGCCTGCGGGCCGGTGGGCCTGTTTGAGGCGCTGGCGCTGTCCCAGGTGCACCGCTCCCGCCTCGCCGTGGAAGCGACGCCCCTGATCCGGGAGTTGGTCGCGCTGGAGGAGGAGTTCGGCACGATCCTGGTCGCGGCATGCGACCGGACGGGGGCGCGGTTCTTTGTGGTGACGGCGTTCGAGGTGACCGAGCTGCCGGGCCTGGCCGCGGCGCCGTCCACGCGGGGCGGGCGCTTCCACGGCGAGCGCCAGGCGATGCGCGGCGGGGTGGCGGCTGGCGGGGCTGGCGAGCACAACTACCACATGCGGATCCGGGAGGAGAAGCACCGGCATTACGCGCGCGTGGCGGATCAGGTGTTCCAGATCCACTCCCAGCGGCCGCTGGCGGGACTCGTCCTGGCGGGGGTGGGCGTCGATGCCGCCGCGGTGGTGCCCCACCTCCACACCTACCTGCACGACCTGCTGCTCGGCGTCGTGCGGCTCAATCCCAAGAGAGTGACCGCGGCCGAGGTGCGCGAGGCCGCGCTCGCCCTGCGCGACGAGCGGCAACGGGCCTGGGAGCGGGCCCACGCCGAAGCGGTCCGCGAGGGCCTCGCCACCGGGTGGGGGGTGAACGGCATCGAGCCGACGCTCAAGGCGCTGAACCGCGGCCAGGTACGCACCCTGCTCGCGGATGGCCACCACGACGACCCGCGCATCGACGACGCCGTGGAAGAGGCGCTGCGCCAACGGGCCCAGGTGGACGTCCTGTACGATCCGAAGGCCCGCCGGGCGGTCGACGGCCTGGCCGCGCTGCTGCGGTTTCGCCGCTGATGCCCCGTTCCCGCAAGCGGCCCATTCGGGTCCTGGTGGCGAAGCCCGGGCTCGATGGGCACGACCGCGGCGCCAAGGTCGTCGCGGCGGCGCTGCGCGACGCCGGGATGGAGGTGATCTACACTGGCCTGCACCAGACCCCGGAGATGATCGCCCAAGCCGCGCTGCAGGAGGACGTCGACGTCGTCGGCCTCTCGATTCTGTCCGGCGCCCACCTCACCCTGTTCCCGCGCGTCAAGCAGCTGCTCGACCAGGCCGGTCGGAGTGACGTCCTGATCACGGGGGGCGGGATCATTCCCCCCGAGGACATGACGGCCCTCGAGCGGCAGGGGATCGGCAAGCTCTTCGGTCCCGGCACGCCCACCGCCGAGCTCATCAAGTACATCGAGGCCTGGGCGGCCGAGCATGTGGCGGCCTGAGTCATTCCACAGGCGCCCATGAGTCGGCTCAAGACCCTCACGGCGGAATACCGCGACCTGCGGGCGCGCCTGGAGCAGGGTGGCGGGCCCGAAAAGGTCCGCCGCCAGCACGAGCAGGGCAAGCTCACCGCCCGCGAGCGCGTCGCCCGCCTGCTCGACCCGGGAAGCCCGTGGTTCGAGGTCGGGCTGCTCGTGGCGTACGACCAGTACGACGGCCAGGCGCCGGCGGCGGGCGTGGTGACGGGACTGGGGCGGGTGGCGGAGCGCCCGGCGGTCGTGGTCGCGAACGACGCCACGGTCAAGGCCGGGTCGTGGTGGCCGGAGACGATCAAGAAGATCCTCCGCGCCCAGGAGATCGCCATGCGCCAGCGGATCCCGATCGTCTACCTCGTGGACTCCGCGGGCGTGAACCTCCCGTACCAGGGGGGCGTGTTTCCCGGCCAGTACGGCGCCGCGCGCATCTTCTATTACAACTCGATCATGCGGCGGTATCTGCGCGTCCCCCAGATCGCCGCCGTGATGGGCCCATGCATCGCGGGGGGCGCGTATCTCCCGGCCCTGTCCGACGTGATCTTCATGGTCGAGGGCACGTCGTTCATGGGTCTGGGCGGTCCGAACCTCGTCAAGGGCGCCACGGGCCAAGTCGTGGACGGGGAGGCCTTGGGCGGCGCGCAAACCCACACCGCCGTCAGCGCCGTCGCGCACTATCGGGCCAAAGACGATGCGCAGTGTCTGGCGCGCGTCCGGGAGTACGTCGCCCGGCTTCCCCATCCGCCACACCCCACGCCTCCGGCGCGTGCGCCGCAGCGTGACCCGAATGACCTGTACGACCTGCTCCCCGCGGACCATCGGATGAGCTACGACGTCCGGGCGGTGCTCGAGTGCCTGCTCGACGACGGTCGCCTGGATGAGTTCCAACCCGACATCGCTCCGGAGATGCTCTGCGGGCACGGCGCCGTCGCAGGGCGGCCGGTGGCGCTGATCGCCAACTCGCGCGGGATCATCAAGGGCCAGAAAGGCGAGCCCCCCAAGATCGGCGGGATCGTCTACACTGAAAGCGCCGACAAGGTCGCGTATTTCATCGAAAACGCCGACCGCGAGCGGCTGCCGCTGCTGTTCGTGCAGGACGTCTCCGGTTTCATGGTCGGCACCGCCGCGGAGCATTCCGGGATCATCCGGGCCGGCGCGCGCTTCGTCGAGGCGATGGCGACGGCCACGGTGCCCAAGCTCGTGCTCACCGTGAACCACGCGTCCGGCGCGGGCTACTACGCCATGGCAGGGCAAGGGTTCGATCCCGATTTCATCGTCTCCTGGCCGACCGGCCGCATGGGCGTGATGGAAGGCGAGTCGGCCGTGCAGGCGGTGTACGGCGACGCCGCCGGCACGGCGGAGGTGGCGCCCGCGGTCGAGGCGATGCGCGCGGACTACGAGCACCAGCTCGATGCGAAGTTCGCCGCCGCCCGGGGCTTCGTGGACGCCCTGCTGCCGCCCGAAGAGACCCGAGCGGTGCTCGGATTCCTGTTGGAGACCGCGGCGGAATTCACCGGCCCGCACATCGGGCCCTTTGTGCTGCCGGGCTGTCCATGACCGCGCGGGTTGGGGTGCTCCTCGTGCTCGCGGCCTGCGCCGGAGCACGCAGCACGCCGTCCCGAACCGGGGCGCCCGCGCCGACTCCGGCCCCCACCGCCCCGCGCGACGCGACCGCCCGTGGCGTGGTCGACGGGGCGGCGCCCGAGCCGGCGCTGCCGCCCGCGATCGCCCTCATGGCGGGGCTGATGCCGCTCCGGAGCACGGGCGCGGACCAGTTCCTCGTCGCGCATCCGACGTACGACGGCCGGGGCGTGCTGATCGCGATCCTCGACAGCGGCATCGACGCGGCTGCGGCCGGCCTGATTACCACGACGACCGGCGCGCCCAAACTGCTCGACCTACGTGACTTCTCGGGCGAAGGGCGCGTGGCGCTGGTCGCCATCGCGCCATCGGCGGACGGCACCATCACGGTCGGCGGGCAGAAACTCGCGGGCGCGGGCCGCATCGGCCGCCTGGCCTCCGGCGGGGCCGCGCCGTGGTACACCGGCCTCTTCCGTGAGCTGCCGCTGGGCAAGCCGCCGGCCGCCGACGTCAACGGCAACGGCACCAACACCGATGCGTTTCCCCTGATCGTGGTCCGCGCGACCGACGGCTGGGTGGTGTTTCTCGACTCGAACCTGAACGGCACGTTCGAGGACGAGATGCCCTTGCACGACTACCGGCAGGGTCGGGAAACAATCGCGCTGGGAGCGAAGCCGCTCACCCTCGCGGCGAACTTCGCCGAAGTGCAGGGCGCCCCGATCCTGGACCTGACCTTCGATACGTCGGGTCACGGCACCCATGTCGCGGGCATCGCCGCGGGGCACAACCTGTTCAACGTCGCCGGGTTTCACGGCGTGGCCCCGGGCGCGCAGCTCATCGGGCTGAAGATCGCCAACAACGCGCGCGGCGGGGTGTCGGTGCACGGCAGTATGGGGCGGGCAATGGAATACGCCGCCCGATTCGCCGCCCAGCGCAACCTGCCGCTCGTCATCAACCTCAGCTTCGGCGTGGGCAACGAGCGGGAGGGGCACGCCGTCATCGACTCGCTGGTCAACGCGTTCCTGACGGCGCATCCGTCGGTGGTGTTCACAGTGGCGGCCGGCAACGACGGCCCAGGGCTGTCGACGGTCGGATTCCCCGGCTCCGCCGACCTCGCGCTGTCCGTGGGCGCCGTGCTCCCCGGGCCGTTCGCGCGTCCGCCGCAGCGCGGCGTGCCGCCCGCCGCCGACGTGCTCGGGCCCTGGAGCGCCCGCGGCGGGGAGCTGACCAAGCCGGACCTGGCCGTGCCGGGCGTCGCCTTCTCCGCCGTCCCCCGCTGGGACACGGGCGAGGAGATCAAGCTCGGCACGAGCATGGCGGCGCCGCACGCCGCCGGGCTGGCCGCCTGCCTCGTCTCGGCGATGGCCCAGGAAGGACGCCGGGTGACCGCGGCCGACGTCCTCCAGGCGCTGCGTGCCGCGGCCAAACCCTTCCTGGGAGCGAGTCCCATCGACCAGGGAGCGGGCCAGCCGCAACTCGAGGCCGCGTATCGCTGGCTCGTCGCCGGCCACCAGGGCTCGAGCTACGTCGTGCGGACCGCGAATGGGCAGGCAGCGGCGTTCCGTCGTGCGGGCCTCACGGGACCCGGCGATACGCTGGAGCTGTTCCGGGTCCGGCACGCGGGCGGGCTGCGCGCCGCCCAGTATCGGCTCCGCGCGGACGTCCCCTGGCTCGCCGCGCCCGACGTGGTGATCGCGGATCCGCGCTTGACCGAGATCGCGGTATCGTGGCGAGCCGCGAGCCTCGCCACGCCGGGGGTGCACATCGGGACGGTCGCCGGCTTCAACCCCAGCGACACCCTCGCCGGGCCCCTGTTCACCCTGGTGAACACGGTGGTCGTGCCGTACGACCTCGGGGCGAAGCCGCTGTACGACGAACGCCGCGTGATCGGCCCGGGGCGCGTCCAGCGCTACTTCCTCCGCGCGAGCGTCCCGGGCGCGACGCTTACGGTGACGGTGTCGCTGCCCGACTCCGTCGGGCGGCAGGCCACGGTGCACTTGTTCGAGCCGAACGGGCAGCCCTTCCGCGGCGGCGCCGAAGCGGCACTCGGCGGTGAGGAGCCAGGGACCGCAGTGCTGCTCGTGCGCGGCGACGATCTCGTGCCGGGCGTCTACGAGCTGGATGTCGTCGCGCCGGCGCTGAGCGCGACGGCCGTCACGGTGCGGGCCGAGCTCGCAGCAGTGGCACTCGCCCCCATCGGCCGGGGGGACGAAAGCGACGGCGCGCTCGAGGCCGCGAACGCCGGGCTCGGTCCGGCGGGCGGGCGAGCTGCGTTCGCCCTGGTGGGCGTGGAGCGCACGTTCGACGTCGGCGGCCGGGGCGTCCCACCGGAAACGCTCGATGTCGCCCTGCCAGCCTGGGCCGCGCGCGCCGAGATCGACGTCCAGATGCCTGTCGACCAGTGGGACGCATTCACCGATTTCGCCGTCACGGTGTTCGACGCGGACGGCCAGCAGATGAGTCAGGGCCCGCTCAACTATGCCTTCGGCCGCCAGGCATTCGACGTTCCGGCGGCGGGCGGGGCGACGACCCGGCGCGTCACGGTCGAGCTGTTCCCCGCCTACGCCCGGGCCGACCGCACGCCACCGTGGCGGGCGACGGTGCGCGTCCGGCTCCTGCTGGCGGACGGACGTCCGATCGGGGGGGGAGGGGCCAATCCGGCATTCAGTGTGGTGCCGGGCGGCCGGTCACGGATCGTGCTGCCGGAGGCATCCGGGCTGGAGCTGCCGCCGGGGTTCGCGCCGCTCGTCGAGGTGAAGGTGGAGTCCGCCGCCGGCGGGGCGGCAGCCCTGCGCCGCGTGGCCGGCCGGGTCCGCCCCTGACGATGATCCGGATCGCCGCCGGCCAAGGATTCTGGGGCGACTGGCTCGAGGCGCCGTATCGCCAGGTGACTGGTGGGCCCATCGACTACCTCATGATGGACTACCTCGCCGAAGTCACGATGTCCATCCTTCAGAAGCAGCGGCAGCGGGATCCGGCGCTGGGATACGCCAAAGACTTCGTGCCGCTGATGGAGCGGATCCTGCCGGTGCTCGCCGAGCGACGCATCAAGGTCACGGCCAATGCGGGCGGCGTGAACCCCCGGGCCTGCGCGCAGGCGGTGGCCGAGACGGCGCGCCGGCTCGGGCTCGCGGGCCGGCTCCGCATCGGGGTGGTCGGCGGAGACGATCTGCTCGGCCGGCTGGACGGGCTGCTCGCGCGCGGCCACGAGCTGACGAACCTCGATACCGGCCGCCCGCTGCGGGACGTGCGCGACCGGGTGCTGGCCGCCAACGCCTACCTCGGCGCGGCGCCGGTGGTCGAGGCCCTGCGCGGCGGCGCCGACATCGTGATCTCCGGACGCGTGACCGATACCGGGCTGACGCTCGCCCCGATGATCCACGCGTTCGGCTGGCGGCCGGACGACTGGAACCGCCTCGCGGCGGGAACCGTGGCGGGCCACATCATCGAGTGCGGGGCCCAGGCCAGCGGCGGAAACTGCCTCGTGGGCTGGGAGCGCATCCCGAACCTCGCCGACGTGGGCTATCCGATCGTCGAGGCCCGTCCCGACGGCACTTTCGAGATTACCAAGCATCGCGGGACCGGGGGGCGCATCTCGGTCCCGGGAGTCACCGAGCAGCTGGTGTACGAAATGGGCGATCCCACCGCGTACATCACGCCCGACTGCATCGCGGACTTCACCACGATCCGACTCTCCCCAGCCGGCCGGGATCGCGTGCGGGTGTCCGGCGTGAAGGGCCGGTCGGCGCCCGACAAGCTCAAGGTGTCGCTAGCCTACTTCTACGGGTACAAGGCGGTCGGGACGTTGGTGTACGCCTGGCCGGACGCGCTGAAAAAGGCGAAGTTGGCGGATCGCGTACTGCGCCAGCGGCTCAAGGCCCTGGGGCTCGAGTTCGAAGCGATCCTGACGGAGTTCATCGGCGCCAATGCCACCCACGGCCCATTGGCGGAACGGGAGGCGGGGGCCGGGGATCCGCCCGAGGTGCAGCTGCGGATCGGGGTGCGGGCCCGGGACCAGGCCCCGGTCGAGCGGTTCACGCGCGAGATCGCCCCGCTGATCCTCAATGGCCCGCCCAGCGTTACCGGCTTCGCGGGTGGGCGGCCCAAGCCGGAAGAGATCGTGGCCTACTGGCCGGCGCTGATCGACCGGCGGGAGGTGGAGCCGTGCGTCGAGTTCGTGGACGTGTGAAGCGGTCGGGCCGTCGAGCGGTCAGGCGGTCCAGGCAAGTGCCTCTCGTGGAGCTCGCCCACGCCCGCTCGGGCGACAAGGGCGACACGGCGAACGTTGGCCTGATCGCGCGGCGGCCGCAGGATTATGCTCTGCTCGAGCGGCAGGTGACCGCCGCCCGCGTGGCGCGGCATTTTCGTGGGATGCTCAAGGGGAAGGTCGTGCGCTACGAGCTACGCAACCTCCACGCCTTGAACTTCCTCCTGCACGGTGCGCTGGACGGCGGCGGCACCGTGTCGCTCAAGACCGACGCCCAGGGCAAGGTGTTTTCAACCGCGTTGCTCCGCATGGAAATCGCGGTGCCGGCTGCCCGATGAACGACCGCGTCCTCATGAGCCTGCAGGGCGGGGTCCTGACGGGCACGCTCAACCGGCCGGACAAGAAGAACGCCATCGACAGCGCGATGATCGAGGGACTCCACGCGCTGCTCGAGCGGGCGGACCTCGACGCGGCGGTGCGGGTGGTGGCGCTGCGCGGGGCGGGGAAGGACTTCTGCGCCGGCATGGACCTGCACGAGCTGCTCGCCTCGGCCGACCAGACGGTGGAGCGGAACCGTCAGGCAGCCCTGCACTTCGGTGCGATCTTCGTCCGGATGCGCAGGCTGCCCAAGCCCATCGTGGCCGTGGTCCAGGGTCGCGCCCTCGCCGGGGGCTGCGGGCTGGCGACGGCGTGCGACCTGGTGGTCGCGGCCGAATCCGCGCAGTTTGGATACCCGGAGGTGCAGCGTGGGTTTGTCCCGGCCCTCGTGATGAACATGCTCAAGCGCGCGGTGGGTGAGAAGGTCGCGTTCGACCTCGCGACGACGGGGCGGATCCTGACCGCCAGCGAGGCGGCCGCGCTCGGCCTCGTCTCGCGCGTGTACGAGGATTCGGATTGCGAGGAGCAGGTGACGGATCTGTTGCGCTCGCTGGCCTCGAGCAGCGCCTCGGCGCTGGCGTTCACCAAGCAACAATTCTACCAGCTGGACGGCATGGACTTCGAGCAGGGCATCCGTCTGTCGGCGGACGTGAACGCGGTGAGCCGGACAACCCCGGACTTCCGGGCCGCGCTGGCCGCCTTCCTGAAGCAATGAGCGAGCAGCGTTCCGCCACCCCCGCTCCCCGCGGCCATCGACTGACCCGGCCCGACCTCGCCGCCGCGATCGTCGCGGACATCATCAAACAAAAGGTCGAGGAGGTGAAGCACGCCAAGCAGGAAGCCCGTCGCCCGCGGGAACGCTCCCGCGCCTGGGTGATCGTCCTCGGCCTCCCGCTCGTCCTGGGGCTCACCGGCTGGAACCTCCTCCGCGTGAGGGAGCGGCCGGTCGTGTTCACGGCCACGCAGGTGGACGCGGGCGTCCGCTTCAAGATCTACCTGGCGGTCCAGGCCGTGGAGACCTACCGACAGTCGCTTGGGCGGCTGCCGCCCGACCTCGGCGCGGTGGGCATGGACGGGGATGGCCTGACCTACCGCCGCACGGACTCGACGTACACGATCGCCGCCGAGGCAGGCGCGGGGAGCGATGGCGCGGCTGGGACCCCGCTCTACGAGTACCGGAGCGGCGATGACCTGACCCCCTTCGCCGATGGCTACGCCGAGCTCGCCCACAAGATAGGGGGGGGGGGGGGCGTTCCGTT
>JBOHSA010000218.1:0-8807 GCA_050732995.1 Gemmatimonadales bacterium
CAGCGGGCCGAGCCGGCGCGGGGCCGGTTCGTCGTCCAGGAGCCCGCGGAGGATCCGGGCGTCCCCGGCCGGGCGCGCCTCGCCTACTGTCAACAGGTTGAGCAGCCACGCAGCGCGGCGGCGACCGTCCGCCGTGGCCGCCTGCAAGGCCGCGCGCTCGGCCAGCGTGCGCTCGAGCGCCGCGCGCCGCCCGTCTGGGTCCCCGGCCTCGCCGTCGCTCAGGAGCTGGAGCGCCCCGACTTCCTCGCCGAAAAGCTCGAGGTCGGGTTCCGGATAGCGGGCGACAAGTTCTCGGAGGATGGCCTGCGCCGAGTCCGAGCGACCGAGCCCCTGGTGCCCCAACGCCTGGGCGAGGAGCGCGGAGCGTTCGAGCGCGGGTCGCGAGACGATGAGCCGTCCGAATTCGAGGGCCCCCCGGGGCGCCTCGAATTGCGCCAGCAGCCGGGCGCCGGCATCGAGATCGGTGACACCGAGGCGCTCGACCTGTTGGATCGCCGCGCGGCTGACCTGGCGGGCGTCGTCGGGGCGCTGAAACCGCCAGGCAAAGGCGACCTGGAGCAGCCCGCGCAGGCCCGCCGTCGTGAGGTCCTGGGGTGGCCCCAGGGCCTGCAGATTGGTCAGGGCACGGGCGGCATCCGCCGAGTCGCCCTCGGCGATATGCGCCCAGGCGAGATGCTCCCACGCGGGACCGAAGTCGCTGCGCAGCCGCACGACCTCGTGGAACGGAGCGATGGCCGCGCGCCGCGGCCGCCCGACGAGCGGCCCACGATGCAGCAGCTCGTCGGCGTAGCGGAACTGCCCGAAGAGGAACTCGGGAGACCGGCGCGTCAGCTCCTGGAGCGCCTCGAGGCGCGCGGCGATCGGCAACGGCTCCGCACGGATCAACGTTTGGTAATGCGGCGGAAAGGCCGTGATGTTCGCCCGGATCCGGCGCCCCTCGACCGTGTCGTGCGCGAGACTGAGCCACCGCCCCACTTCGTCGTGGCGCCAGTAGCAAATCCAACAGGCCGTGTCCAGGGCTGCGGCCGCTCCATAGCCCGCGTACGCCTCGCCCCACCGGGCCTGCGTGAACAGGCGCTCGGCCTCCACGAACGCCGCCATCCCGGGTGGCGTCTTCGGCAACACCGCGGCGGGCAGGGCCTCGAGCGCCAACAGCTGCGCGAACACGCCATCGGCGAGGCTGTCGACCAGGGCCCGCCACTGCACCGCCGGCCCCGCCCGCAACACCCGGAGCGGCCGCCCGCCCCGAGCGCTGACCTCGACCCGCAGCTGCTCGCCCGTCGCTGCGATCATGCCGCCCAGCACGGTCCTCGGCCGCCGGCCGCGCCAGGCCGGGTCGCCCGGCCCCCGGACGAGGAGATCGGGATAGCGGGCCAGGCTCCGGACCAGGGCGGTCGTCAGTGAATCCCCGAAGCCCGCGCCAAGCTCGCCGCTCAGGGCGAAGCCCTCGATCCGAATCGGCACGCCGGCGGCCGGCGGCTCCGGCCAGAAGACCCAGCCGAGCAGCGCCGCGGCGATGGCCGTCGCGGCGCCGACGGCGCCATGGATCCACCGCCCGCCGGGCGTCGGCGACAGCGCGCGCCGGAACGAGGCCGCGTCGGGCCAGCGATGGTCCGGGTCGTACGCGAGGGCTCGCTTCAGCGGCCCGGCCAGCTCGGTGGGGACCCCCGACCAATCCGGCCCCTCCGGCGGCGCCCAGATGTCCCAGTGCCGCCCCGTCAGCGCCCGGTACAGCACCATCCCGAGCGCGTAGAGGTCGGTGCGCGGCGTCACGCTCCCGCCGGTGGCCTGCTCGGGGGGCGCCCAGCCCGGCGTGATCGCCCGCCCGTCCGGCTGCGTCAGCGGCGTCTGGTCGCCCCGGAGTGACTTCGCGATGCCGAAATCGACCAGCACCGCCTGACCGTCCTCGAGAAAGATGTTGCTCGGCTTGATGTCGCGGTGCACCACGCCGTGGGCATGCGCCACTTCGAGGGCCCCGAGCAGATCCCGGGCCATCCGGATCACCTCCCCCGGCGCCAAGCCGTCCCGGGCCAACCGGTCCTCGAGCGTCTCCCCGACCAGGTAGTCCATGGTGTAAAAGGGAAGGCCGTCGGCATCGTCGGCGTGATGCACCGTGACGATGCTGGGATGGCGCAGATTGGCGAGCGTGCGGGCTTCACGGCGGAAGCGTTCGACGGAGCGCTCGCTCGCCAGCTCCGGCCGAAGGACCTTGATCGCGACGCGCTTGTCGAGCGGGACGTCGCGCCCGAGGAACACCGTGCCCATTCCGCCGCTCGCGAGCTCACGCTCGACTTCGTAACGCGGGGCCAGGGCCCGGCGCAGGCGCTCCAGCAGTTCGTCGGACAAGGGACTCGCTTTCGGGCGCGAAAGATAACGGCCCCGGGCGACCTTCGCCCGGGGCCGTCGGTAGGCCGGCACGCCGCGCGTGGCTAGCCGCGCGTGGCCGGCGGACTACTGCACCGTGATCGTCATCGCCATGCCGAGCGCCACGTGCGGCAGGCAATAGGTCCGATAGTTCCCCTTCACCGCATCCGCCCCAAACGTCACGTCATAGGTTTCGTTCAGCGCGGTCAGGAACGGCCCCGACAGGTTGTCCATCCGGTTCGCCATGGCGGCGTTCAGCTTGTCCGCCGCGCCCGCCGCAATCGAATCGGCGTAAAACGCGACGTTGTGCGGACCGCCGGACACGTTGATGAACCGCACCGTCGTACCTGGCGCGATCGTGAGCGTCGTGGGGTCGAACGCTGCCTGGTTCGTCCCGTTGCCCGTCATCCGCACTTCCACCACGGTCTCGGCCGCCGCGGGGGTCCCCGCAGGCTGGGACATCTGCGCCTCGTCCGCCTTCTTCTCACCGCACGCCACGGCCGCGAGCGCCGCCAGCGCGCCAATCCAGGTCAACCGCATCGCACCTCTCCTCGGAGTCGTTTTCGGTGGGCTTGTGAACGCGTTCACAATAATCCTGCGCCCCGCAAAACGGGAGGCCCGCTCATGAGCGACCGGTCCGGCTCGGTAGCGTCGCCCCAAAGCCGCGGTCCCGGTCTGGGGCGGCGCCGGGTGGCTCCAGCCGTAACTCCTTGCCCACCATGTGGTTCACTTGCGACACCGGGGCACCGTGATTTGCGACACTTGACTCTGGGGCGTTTTCTCCGAGCTTGGGGTCGCTTTTGCCGCCCCCTCCCGGGCGGCTTCGACCTCAACCACGGAGACGAGACGTGCGGAGACTACTGACAGTCCTAGGGCTGACGGCGGTGGTGGCCGCGGCCGCGCCGGCCCAGAACCTGTGGACCCGGCAGATCGGCATCCAGGGCGGCTTCGCCCGGACGAAGGAGGCTGGTACCGGTCAATCCGACCACACGGATGTGTTCGGCATTCCGACGTTGTCGGCGGGCGCCCTCTTACCAACCGGGGCGGCCCTGTTCGCCATCATTCCCGTCTCTCCGAAGATCGCCGTAGAGCCATCGTTCGCGCACGCTCAGCTTACCGACGCGACCGGGATTGGCGCGGCGCTGGAGGCCGTATCAGTCGGCCTGCGTCTCGATTATGCACTGTCCTCTCGGTTCTACGCCGCATTGGGACCGAGCTACACCCTGACCAGCAGCCTCGGATCCGGTACGCTAAAGCAGTTCGGGCTCCAGGCCGCCGCAGGCTACCGTCTGACCCTCAGCTCCGCGCTCAGCGGGCGTCTCGAAGCCAAGTGGACGACATGGGGAAAGACCGACGATCTGCCGCCCACTAACGTCTACGCGGTGGAATTCGGCCTGTCCACACCGCTCGGTGGCGCCGCCCGCCGGGCCCCAGCCCGTGCCCCCGCCGGCCGTGCTTGGCGTCCGGAGCTGGGACTGCGGGGCGGCTATTCGCGTGTGCACCTCGTGTCCGAAGGGGACGCGGCATTGCTCGCGCTCCCGGGGTTCACGAACCTGCTTGCCGCGGCCGGGCTCGCCGCTCCCACCTCGGTGTTCGCGACCTTCCCCGTCGGCCAGCGCTGGGCAGTCGAGCCGGGGCTGGAACTCCTGCGGGCGCAGTCCGGGGGGATCACGCAGACCGGGGCGCATGTCTCGGCGCGCCTCAACTACTCCGTGAATGATCACTGGTATGCGGCTGCCGGCGGCAATCTCTTGTACCGTCGAAACACCGGCGCAGACGCCGCCACAACCACCGGCGCCAACCTGGCCTGGGGCTACCGCTTCCCCATGATGGGGGCTCTCGGGGGCCGGGTGGAGCTGAGCTACATCGCCATCGGAGCGAACGCCGACTACACGGCGCTCACCGGCAATGGTGCGAGCAACACGTTCAGCGTCACGTTCGGCCTCACGATGCCGCTGAAGTAGCGACAGCCGTTCGGCCGATAGCGATTGACCAACGGCCCCCGGCAATGGGGGTCGTTGCATTTTCCGGCACGGCGCACGACACTTGGGAACCATGTTGGACACGCCCACTGTTCCACCGCAGATTTCTCCGGACGAGCTGGCCCAGCGGCTCGACGGGGGCGAGCACCTCCAGCTGCTCGACGTGCGCGGGCCGGACAAGGTGGCGCAGAGCCATCTCCGGTTCGGTGCCGGCCTCGAGTTCCGCGCCATGCCGAATTCGAAGATCTTCGCCCTGCCGTCCGTCGATCTCCTCGGGCTCGACCCCACCCGGCCGGTGGCCGTGATCTGCGAGCACGGCAACTCGAGCCGGCAGACGACCACGTTTCTGCGCGAGCGGGGCTTCCAGGCGTTCTCGGTGACCGGAGGGATGGCGGCGTGGGAAACCGTGTACGTTCTCCGCCGGCTCCCCCCGACGCCGTCGCTCGAGCACGTGATCCAGCTCGACCGCGCGGGGAAAGGCGCGCTGAGCTACGTGCTCGCCAGCGACGGCGCGGCGGTCGTGGTGGATCCCGGGCGGCACATCGAGCGCTACGACGCGCTCCTGGCGGAGCTGCGTGCCAGGCCCGTCGCCGTCATCGACACCCACATGCACGCGGACTACCTGAGCGGCGCCCGGCAGGCGGCGGAGCGCTGGCGGGTCCCGTATAGGATCCATCCCGACGACGCGCGCTCGCCGTTCGACGGCACGCCGGGCCGCATGAGCTTCCAGCCGCTCACCGAGGCCGATCAGATCGTCGTCGGCCGGGCGACGCTGACGGTCCAGCACGTGCCCGGCCATACCCTCGGCAGCGTGAGCCTGTGCTCCGACGACGGCCTCGCGCTGACCGGCGACTTCCTGTTCGTGCAGTCCGTGGGACGGCCCGATCTGGGCGGCCAGGCGGAAGCCTGGGCGAAGCTGCTGTGGCGCAGCCTCGAGCGCGCGCGCCGGGAGTGGCCGGGGGACTGGCTCGTGCTCCCGGCTCACTACGGCGTCGAAACCGAGCGGCGGGCCGATCGCGTCGTAGCGGCGCGGTTCGACGTCATCGCCGCGACGAACCGGGCGGCTTCGATGCAGGACGATCGCACCTTCCTGCGCTGGATGGCCGACCACCAGACGCAGGCGCCGGAGGCCTACCGCACGATCAAACTGGCGAATCTGGGCCTGGTGGAGGTCCCCGACACCGAAGCGGAGAGGCTCGAATCGGGCCCCAGCCAATGCGCTGTGAGCTAAAGCTTTCAGGCGTTAGCTGTTAGCAAAAGCCGGTCGCCATCGGCCGCCCGCCGGTGTGCAAATCCTCCCAGCCTCCCCGTCTCTCCTACCGTCTCCCACAGGATGGTTCCCATGTTGTCCGCTTCGCGTGTGGCCGGGCTCTCCCTGGTCTTGTTCACGCTTGTTTCCCCGGCCGTCGTCGCCCAGGGGTGGATCGAGCCCGATCGACCGGTGGTACTGGTCCCACCCCGTGGAGGGGTGGAGCGGATCCGGAGCTCCGTTCAGGTATCCGTGCTCGGCCGCGTGGCCCGCGTCACCGTGGAAGAGTGGTTTCGCAATACGGGACCCGTCATGGACGAGGGACACTACCTCTATCCCCTCCCGGGCGAGGCGGTGTTCAGCAACTTCTCGCTGTGGCAGGGGGATCAAGAGCTGCGGGGGGAGACGATGGACGCCGCGCAGGCGCGCGCGATTTACGAGAGCATCGTGCGGCAAAAGCGCGACCCGGCGCTGATCGAGCTGGCCGGCCATGGGCTGCTCCGGGCGCGCGTCTTCCCGATCAATGCCGGCGAGACCCGCAAGATCACACTGCGCTACACCCAGGTCCTCGACCGCGCCGGCGATGCGTGGCGCTTCCGCTACCCCGGCGCCCGCGGGGGCGGATCGGCTGCCCCCGCGGCCACGAGCTTCCGCCTGCAGGTCGACAGCGCCGCGCGCTTCGGCGACCCCTATTCGCCGACGCACCGGTTGACTACGCGTCGGGACGGCGGGCGACTCGAAGTGGGGCTGGCCGATTCGGCGGGGCGCGGCGACGTGGAGCTGCTGCTCCCGCTCGCGCGCGGGCTCGTCGGAATGTCGTTGCTTACCCACCGTCCTCCGGGCGAGGACGGCTTTTTCATGTTGCTCCTCGCGCCCGGCGCGGCGGCCAGGACGGAGGCCGTGCGGCGTGATGTGGCGCTGGTGATCGACGTTTCCGGCTCGATGTCGGGTGAGAAGCTCGATCAGGCCAAGACCGCGCTGGCCCAGCTCATCGGCACGCTGCGCGAGGGCGACCGCTTTCGGGTCGTGGCCTTCGCCAACGGGGTGCGCCGCTTCGACGCCGGCTGGACTCCGGCGACCGCCGGCGACCGCCAGCGCGCCCAGGAATGGGTGCGCGCGCTCGGCACCGATGGGGGCACGAACATCGCCGGTGCCCTGGGCGAGGCCCTCGCGAGTCCGCCCGCCGACGGCGCGCTGGGTGTGGTCGTCTTTTTGACCGACGGGATGCCGACGGCCGGCGAGACCGATCCGGAGCGGATCGCGCGGGCGGCCGAGCAGGGCCGCGGCCGGTTCCGGGTGTTCGCCTTCGGGATCGGCTACGACGTGAATACGTATCTGCTCGACCGGCTCACCGAGCGGGCGCGGGGTACCACCGAGTACATTCAGCCGGGCGGGGACATCGAGCGGGCGGTGGGTTCGCTGGCCTCCAAGATCGCGAGCCCCGTGCTCACCGATCTGGCGCTGTCCGCCGACCACGGCCTCGAGGTGTACGATGTGCAGCCGGGGAGCCTCCCCGACTTATTCGCGGGCGACGAGCTTGTCGTGTTCGGTAGATATCGGGCGGCAGGCAGCGGGGAACGGGCCGTGACGGTGCGGGGGCGGAGGAATGGTGCGGAGGAGCGGTTCAGAACCACGGCCCCTGCGACCGGCGACTCCCCGGGGAATGACTACATTCCGGCGCTCTGGGCGGCGCGGAAGGCGGGAGCGCTGTCGCGGGAGATTCGCCTGCACGGGCAGAACCGCGAGCTGATGGACGCGTTGAAGGAGCTGGCCCTGCGCTACGGGATCCTCACGGAGTACACCTCGTATCTCGTGCAAGAGCCGACGGCCGTGGCCCGGAGCCGCGAGGAACAACGGATACTGGCCCGGGGGGCGGGGGCGCCCATTCAGCAAACCGGGGCGGATGCCGTGGCGCAGTCGGTCCGCGAGAACGAGCTCTCCCGGACGGCCGTCCTCGATGGCGCGGCGACCCGCCGGGACCTGGACGCGGGCCTGGGCGCGGTGCACGGCCCCGTCACGCAACGGGTGGGCGGCCGGCTGTTCGTGTGGCGCGACAGCACCTGGACGGATCTGCGTCACGCCGAATCACACCGGGTCGTGACGGTCGCGCCGTTCAGTGCGGCGTACTTCGCCCTGCTCCGGGCTCTGCCCGAGCTCGTAAAGCCGGCCGCGCTCGAGCCCGCGGTGCTCGTAGCCGGCCGGACGGTCAGCGTCAAGATTGAATCGGCCGGCCGGGACCACTGGGCGGCGGGAGAACTCGAGCAGCTGGTGCGGGAGTTCCGGTGATCGGACGAACGCGGAACGCGGAACGCGGAACAGATACGCGAGCTCCGGGTCGGAAGATGGAAGCGCTGTTCCGCGTTCCGACTTCCGCGTTCCGCGTTGACCCAAATGGCCGATGACCTGGCGGACGTCTACCGTACCACCTACCGCGCGCTCGTGCGGTTCCTGTACCGCAAGGTCTGGGATGTCGAGCGCGCGGAGGACCTGGCCCAGGAAGCGTTCGCCCGGGCCCTGGTCCACAAACCCGAGAACGCGAGAGGGTGGCTGTTCGTGGTAGCGGCGAACCTGGCGCGGGACGAGGCGCGGAAGGCGGCCCGGGAGCGGCGGCATCTCACCCTATTGGAGAGTGAGCCGGCCACCGCCAGCCGGTCGCCGGACGACGAGCTCGACGAAGCCGCCGATCGCGCGCATGTGCGCACGGCGCTGGAGCGGCTCACGCCGCGCGACCGGGAAGTCCTGGTCTTGTGGGACTCGGGGCTCTCCTACGACGAGGTCGCAGCCCAGACCGGACTCGCTCGCGGGGCGGTCGGCACGACGCTCGCGCGCGCCCGCCGCCGCCTGGTGGAGGCCTACGAGGCCGGAAGGGAGGGAGAGAATGTCGCACGCGGATGACGGGGTCCTGCACGCCTTGCTGGACGGCGAGCTGTCGGCGTTGGAGGTGGCGCGCCTGGAATCCCACCTCGCCGGCTGCGAGGCGTGCCGGGCGCGACTGGAGGAGGCGCGCACGATGATCGCCCGCGCGGGCCAGCTGCTCGCCCGCGCCGTGCCGCCCGGTCCCGAGCGGGCGGCGCCCCCCCTGCACCAGCTGCGTCACCCGCGGCTCGCCGAGCGGCTCCGGGCACCGCTCGCCTGGGCCGCGACCGCCGTGCTCGCGCTCGCGATCGGGTTGTATGCCAGCCAGGGAGCGTTCGTCGGGAGCGATCGAAGCA
>JBOHSA010000219.1:0-3776 GCA_050732995.1 Gemmatimonadales bacterium
CGCCCTCGACCGTCCTTTGCTCCGCGCTGAGCGGCCAGGGTCTCGACACGCTGCTCGACGGGCTCGCCGTCCACCTGCCCGAAAGCCCGTTTCACTACGACCCCGACGAGCTCGCCACCCAGCCCACGCGCTTCTTCGCGGCGGAGTTCATCCGCGAGGCCGCCTTCGAGCAGCTCCACGAGGAGCTGCCCTACAGCGTCGCCTGCGAGATCGACGAGTTCCGGGAAGGCACCGAGCCGGTATACATTCGGGCGATCATCTACGTCGAGCGCGACAGCCAGAAGGGCATCGTCATCGGACAGGCGGGCCGCACGATCAAAGCGCTCGGTGCCGCGGCGCGCGCCAAGATCGAAGCCCTGCTGGACCAGCGCGTCTTTCTCGATCTGCACGTCAAAGTGTTGCCGAAATGGCGCCGCCACGAACCCTCGCTCAAGCGTCTGGGGTACGTCACGTCATGAGCTTAGCGCCCGACCTCCTCGAGATCCTCGTCTGCCCCAAGTGCAAGGGGCCGCTGGAGCACCGCACCGCGCCCCAGGAGGCGCTGCTGTGCCACGCCTGCCGGCTGAACTACGCGGTCGAGGACGACATCCCCATCATGTTGATCGATGAGGCGAAGAGCTTCTGACGGACCGACGGTCAGGCGGTCAGGCGGTCTGGCGTTCGGCATCGCGCTGGTCTGGCTGACCGCCGGTCCGCCCGACCGCCTGACCGCTCAGCGCGAGCCCCTCAACACGGGCGCCCTGTTTCTCGTGTTCCCTGTCGGCGCGCGGGCCGCGGGGATGGGACAGGCGGCGAGTGCACTCCAGGGACACGGCGAAGCGGCGTTCTGGAACCCCGCCGGACTGGCGACCATGGAAGCGAGCGAGTTCGCCCTCCACACCGCCACGCTCGTCGCCGGCCGGAGCCATGCCGTGACCGCCTACTTCGCGTCGCCGCCGATCGGCGTCATCGGTGGCGCGCTCTATCTCGTGGATTACGGGGACCTCGAGTCCACCGACTCGATCGGCAACCCCATCGCGCGCGTCTCTCCCCGGAACCTGGAGTTCCTAGCCTCCTACGCCACCGCGGTCGCGGGCCCGTTCGTGCTCGGCCTCAGCTACAAGCTGGTCGAGTTCCGCGTCGACTGCAGCGGTGACTGCCGCAATTTCCCGAACGGCCGCGGCGTGACCCATGCGCTGGACGTGGGCGGCCAGTTCACGCTGGGCGTGGGTGGTGGGAACGGCGTGGAGCGCGGGGGCCTGCGCGTCGGTGTCGCGCTGCGCAACGTCGGCTTCAAGCTCCAGGTACAGAACGAAGCCCAGGCGGATGCGCTGCCGTCGCGCTTCGTAGTCGGCGCGCTGTACCGCCTCCCCCTTCGCCCGTTCCGGGGCGGGGGGCCGACCGGCGACGACCGCTTCGACTTGCGCGTCGCCGCGGACGTCGACAGCCCCTGGGGCGACCAAGGCGGCTCCGAGATGCGCGTCGGCCTGGACGTCGGCTTCCGCGAGCTCGTGCGGTTGCGTGGCGGGTACGCCTTCGTCCGCGACGGGCTGTCCGGACCGAGCGTGGGCATGGGGCTGACGAGTGGCTCGATCGGCGTGGACCTGGCGCGCACGTTTCTCACCGCCTCCGATCTGGTCGTTCCCAATCCCACGTTTTTTTCCTTCCACGTGGCGTTTTGATCCCGATGCGCCAGCGGGCGGCGAGGCTCCGGCTCGGCGCGGCGCTCCTCTGCGGGTGGGGGGGGTGTGCGGCCGTGCGGTGCGCCAGCGCGCAAGTCGCGCCGCCCGCCACACCAGCGTCGGCCCCGTCCCAGATTCTCGCCCGCCCCGTGGCCTCTCTCGTGATCCCCGGCTCGGGGCAGCTTCTGGCGGGGCAGGACCGCGGTGCGGTGTATCTGGCCACCGAGTTGTACGCGCTGCTGCGCTACGTCCAGTTGGAGCGCGCCGGGGAGCGGGAAGCCGACCGATTCCGGGCGCTGGCCTACGTCATCGCGCGACGCGGTTTCACGGCGGAGCGCCGCGACACGGTGTTCGAATACTACGAGCAGATGCAGCGGTTCCCCGAGAGCGGTGCGTTCGACGGCGACTCGGGCGTCGCGTTCGCGCCCGAGAGCGACCCGACAACCTACAACGGGTCGGTCTGGCTGCTCGCCCGGCGCACGTTCTGGCCCGATCCGGACCGGCCGCCCGATCCTACCTCGCCCGAGTATCAGCGGGCACTGCAGTTCTACCAGGAGCGCGCCGTCGGACCCGACTACCGATGGTCCTGGCGGGACGCGCCGCTCGAGCACCAGGAGTTCCGGGAGGCCATTCGCCGCAGCGATCGCGCCCTGCGCCGGGCCCAGACCCAGATCGGGATCCTCCTGGCCAACCACGTGGCCAGCGCGGTCGACGCGCTGATCTCATCCCGGCTCGCGGCCGCCGCCGGTCGGCCGGCCTACCTGCGCACCGTGTTTGGGGCCGGAGGGCGGGCGGTTTTGGAGGTGCGCATCCCCTTTTAGCGCATCGAGCGCCGCGCCGCGCGACTTCAATTGACACCCAAAGACAGGTGGCGTAAGTTTAGCCGCGCTCGACCCTTACGCGAGGAGCCAGGTGCGAACGCGCCCGACGATTCTCTACTACTCGCCGGCGGATCGTTCCATACCTGACTTTGTGACCCGCTGGGTCGACGGGAAGGGGCTGGTGGTCGTCCCCGTGCGGGAAGCGGCCGCCGTGGAAGAGATGGTGCTCCGGGCCCTGCCGTCGCTCGTCGTCATCGACGCCGACGCCGCCGGAGCCAAGGGCCTCGAGCTCTGCACCCGGCTCAAGGCGGACCCCTATACCGCCATCGTCCCGCTCGCCGCGGTCGCCGGTCGGCACGCCACCGAGCGCGTGCGGGAATGGTTCACAGCGGGCGCCGACGAGGTGATCACCCCCCTGTTCGAGCCCGCCGAGCAGGCGGGCCGGCTGGACGGATTGATCACCCGCACGCAGCGGGACGTGGCCGTCAATCCGTCGACCCGGTTGCCGGGCACCACCGAGATCGAGCGCGAGATCCGCCGGCGGATGGAAGACAGCGAGCTGTTCGCCGTCTGCTACGCCGACCTGGATCACTTCAAGGAGTACAACGACCGTTACAGTTACCACGATGGTGACCGGGTCATTTACATCCTGTCCCGCATCCTGCACGACGTGGTGAAGGGCATGCTGGGCAAGCGGGGGTTCATCGGGCACATCGGGGGAGACGACTTCATCTTCGTGATCCCGATCGAGTCGATCGCGGAGGTGTGCAGCGAGATTCTGACGGTATTCGACACGCTGGTCCCCTACCAGTACAACGAGCAGGATCGTCGGGCGGGGTACTACTTCGGGAAAGACCGGCGCGGCCAGCTGCACCGGGTGCCCTTGATGACGCTGTCCATCGGCATCGTCACGAACCAGCACCGCCACTTTGCCCACCCCGCGCAGGTGAGCGAGCTGGCCACCGAGATGAAGAGCTACGCGAAGACCCAGGCGGGGTCGGTGTTCGTCGTCGACCGCCGCCACGATCCGGACCCCGGCGACGACGCCGGAGGCCGCTGAACCCGGGGGGAGAGAGGTTGGCCGGGTGAACGTCAGCTGCACGTCGTGCGAGACAGTGTATCGGGTGGACCCCGCCAAGGTTCCGGCTGGCGGGGTGCGCGCGCGCTGCGCGGTCTGCAGCAATGTGTTCTCGGTGGAGGGGCCAGGAGTCGCGCGTGGTGGGGGGGTCGGGACGGCTGGGAAGACGGCGCCCCGCCCCCCTCCCCCCGCCCCCCCCTCGCCCCCGATCGCGCC
>JBOHSA010000220.1:0-5690 GCA_050732995.1 Gemmatimonadales bacterium
AGCGCGATCGAGACCAGGTACCCGATGAAGTAGTACGGCTCGACGAACGCGAAGGCGAGCGTCGCGAAGAAGACGGTGAGGAAGATGTTGAACATCCCCTTCTGGGCGTACTGGGTGCAGATCGCCACGACCTTCTTGCTGTCGCTGACCGACGCCCGGGTCGTCCCTTCGAGCCGGATATTGGCCTTGATGAACTCGACCGCGCGGTACGCGCCGGTCGTGACGGCCTGCGTCGAAGCGCCCGTGAACCAGTAGATCATCGCGCCGCCGGCCATGAGGCCCAGCAGGAAGGGCGGATGCAGGATCGACAGGTTCGACAGGAGCTCCGGCTGCAGCCCGTTGGTGAGCGCGACGATGATGGAGAAGATCATCGTCGTCGCGCCGACCACCGCCGTCCCGATGAGCACGGGCTTGGCGGTGGCCTTGAAGGTGTTCCCCGCCCCGTCGTTCTCCTCCAGGTTGTGCTTCGCCCGCTCGAAGCTCACCTCGAAGCCGAACTCCCGCCGGATCTCGTCGCGCGCGCCGGGCAGCTGCTCGATGGTCGACAGCTCGTAGACCGATTGGGCGTTGTCGGTCACGGGGCCGTAGGAGTCCACGGCGATCGTGACCGGGCCCATGCCGAGAAAGCCGAACGCCACGAGCCCGAAGGCGAAGACGGCCGGCGCCACCATCAGGCCGCCGAGTCCCAGGGTGCTCACGGCGAACGCGATGGTCATCAGCGCCAGCATCGCCATCCCCAGCCAGTAGGCGCTGAAGTTCCCCGCCACGAACCCGGATAGGATGTTGAGGGACGCCCCGCCTTCCCGCGAGGAGGTCACCACCTCGCGCACGTGCCGCGATCCGGTCGAGGTGAACACCTTGACCAGCTCGGGGATGATGGCTCCGGCGAGCGTGCCGCAGGTGATCACGGTCGAGAGCTTCCACCACAGCGTCGGATCGCCGCCCAGGTCCGGAATGAGCAGCCAGGACACGACGTAGGTGAGCGCGACCGACACGAGCGACGTCAGCCAGACGAGGGTGGTGAGCGGCGTTTCGAAGTTCATCTTCTCCGCATTCTCGTACCGCGCCCGGGTCACGGCCGCGTTCACGAAGTACGAGCCGCCGGAGGCGACGATCATCATGACGCGCATGGCGAAGATCCACACGAGCAGCTGGACCTTGATCAGGGGGTCGTGCACCGCAAGCAGGATGAAGGAGATCAGCGCGACGCCGGTGACCCCGTAGGTCTCGAAGCCGTCGGCGCTCGGCCCCACCGAGTCGCCCGCGTTGTCACCGGTGCAGTCGGCGATCACGCCGGGGTTGCGCGCGTCGTCCTCTTTGATCTTGAAGACGATCTTCATGAGGTCGGCGCCGATGTCGGCGATCTTGGTGAAGATCCCGCCCGCCACCCGCAGCGCCGCGGCGCCGAGCGATTCGCCGATCGCGAACCCGATGAAACACGGCCCGGCGTAATCCCCCGGGATGAAGAGCAGGATGCAGAGCATCAGCAGCAGCTCCACGCTGATGAGCAGCATCCCGATGCTCATCCCGGCCTTCACGGGAATCTGGTGGCAGGGATAGGGCTTCCCCGTGAGGCTCGCGAACGCCGTGCGGGAATTGGCGAAGGTGTTCACGCGGATCCCGAACCACGCGACCCCGTAGCTCCCCGCGATGCCGATCAGGCTGAACAGCAGGATGACCGCCACTTTGAGCGGCGGGAAGCCCCGGACGACGCTCCCGCCCGGGTCCACGGTCTGCGCGAGCGTGCCGAAGTAGATCGCCACGATCGCCCCGATGAAGACCCAGAGCACGAGCAGGAACTTGCCCTGCGTGATCAGGTAGGTCTTGCAGGTCTCGTAGATGAGCTCGGAGATCTCACGCATCGCCCGGTGCACGGGCAGGCCCCGGAGCTGGCGGTAGATCGCGAGGCCGAACAGCAGGCCCAGGGCGCAGACCACGAGGCCCCAGGAGAGCAGCGCCCGCCCCCCGATCCCGCCCAGGAACGTCGCCTGCCCTAGATCGGGGAGCACGAGGGCGACCTCGCCACCGGGAGCGTGCTGGGCCGCCGCCGCCGCTGCCGCTTGGGCCGGCGCCGCGCGCGGAGCAAGGGCCGCCAGGGCCGTGAGCAGCAGGACGAGCACCGGGAATCGGATCGAGGGGCAGGCAGTCTTCAAGTCGAGCGCTCCTTGGAGGCGCGTGCGGCGGGCTCGAGGGGCTGGTGAGGCCCGGTCCCGCGGTTCGGGGGAACGAAGTTCCTGCGGCCGGCGGGGGCTACGACACCCCGTACTCGTAGTACTCGACCCCGAGATGCGTGATCTGCGGCTCACCCATCATCCAGCGCAGCGTGTTCTTGAGCTTGGTCTGCTGGATGAAGAGATCGTGCTCGGGGTAGAGGCCGGGGGCGGTCTGGGGACTCTTGAAGTAGAACGAGAGCCACTCCTGGATTCCGGCGAGCCGTGCCCGCTGCGCGAGGTCGAAGAACAGCGCCAGGTCGAGCACGATCGGCGCGGCGAGGATCGAGTCCCGGCACAGGAAATCGACCTTGATCTGCATCGGGTAGCCGAGCCACCCGAAGATATCGATGTTGTCCCAGCCTTCCTTGTTGTCGCCCCGGGGCGGGTAGTAATTGATCCGGACCTTGTGGAAGATCTTGCCGTACAGCTCCGGGTACGTCTCGGGCTGCAGGATGTATTCCAGCACCCCGAGCTTGGACTCTTCCTTGGTCTTGAAGGACTCGGGATCGTCGAGCACCTCGCCGTCCCGGTTGCCGAGGATGTTGGTGGAATACCACCCGGCGAGCCCGAGCATGCGCGCCTTGAACGCGGGGGCCAGCACCGTCTTCATCATGGTCTGGCCGGTCTTGAAGTCCTTGCCGCCGATCGGAAGCTGCCGCTCCTCGGCCAGCCGCTCCAGCACGGGGATGTCCACGGTGAGGTTCGGGGCCCCGTTCGCGAACGGGACGCCTTCCATGAGCGCGGCATAGGCGTAGAGCATCGACGGCGCGATGGCGGGATCGTTCTGCTCCATCGCCTTCTCGAACGCGGGGAGGCTCTGGTGGGCCGGTCCGGCAGTGAGAAACACCTCCGTGGACGCGCACCACACCATCACCAGGCGGGCGGCGCCCGACGCGCGCTTGAACGCCCGGACGTCCTCGCGCAGCTGCTCGGCCAGGTCGCGCTTGGTCTTGCCGCGCTTGACGTTCGTTCCCTGCAGCCGCTTCACGTAGTGCTGATCGAAAGCGGCGGGTAGCGGTTTGATCCCCTTGAGGAAATCGGCGATCGGCTCGAGGTGGTCGTGGCGCTCGAGCACGCCCGCTTTGGTCGCCGCGGTGTAGGCGTCGTCCGGAATCGGGTCCCAGGCGGCGAAGACGAGATCCCCGAGGTCCGCCAGCGGGACGAAGTCCTTGATGCGCGGGGCCCGTTTCTCAGTGCGCTTGCCCAGGCGGATGGTGCCCATCTGGGACACGGAGCCGATGGGGAGCGCCCGGTTGCGGCGAATGTTTTCCACGCCGGCGATGAACGTCGTCGACACCGCGCCCAGCCCTACCAGCAGGACCCCCAGCTTGCCCTGCGCGGGCGGGATCTCCCGCCCAGCCTCTTGCGGCACGATCAATGTCCTTTCCGCAGCGCGGGCGCGTGGCCGGGGAGGGTGTCGCGCCGCCGCCCGGCGGCCGGCACCGTCCCCGCCGGCGCGTCTCCAGCGACGCGAGCGACATGAATCACGCGCTGCACCACGGTCACCGTAGTGGCGAGCGCCAACACGACGACGATCCAGAACAGCAGGGCGCCGTCGCGCCCCGGACCGAACACCGCGGTGGGGAGGCCGAGCATCAGCACGCGCTCCGCCCGGGCCGCGAGGCCGACCGTGCACTCGAGCCCGAGGCCTTCGGCGCGCGCCCGGGTGTAGGAGACGAGCAGCGACGCGGCGAGCGCCGCGATCGTCACGCCCACCGCCAACGCCTGGCGCGCGCCCGGCACCCCGCCCGTCAGGAAGTAGATCGCGATGCCGCTGAACAGCGCCGCTTCGCCCACGCGGTCGAGTGTCGAATCGTAGAACGCGCCGAAGACGGTCATGCGCTGGCCCTGGCGCGCCACCTGGCCGTCGAGGATGTCGAACAACCCCGAGACGAGGAGCAGCAGACCGGCCAGCTGGATGAGTCCCATGCCGAATCCGATCGCCGACCCGACCACGACCACCGCGCCGGCGGTGGTGATCGCATTGGGGCTGATCCCCCACCGGAGGCAGGCGCGCGCGACGGGACCGACCGCCCGCACGAAGCCGTCCTTCACCGCCTGGGGGATGACGTTCATAGCCGCGGGGAAGGTAATAGCGCCGGGAAGAGGCGGAAAGGGTAAAACTCCTAGTAGAGCAAGTACTTGGCGCGCTGCTCGCGGAAGCGCGCGAGCGCGGGCTCCCACGCCGCCCAGATCGCGCCGGGACCGCGACCGGTCACGAGCGCCGCCCGCAACTCGGCGCCCGCCGCCAGGCGGTCGAACCCGGCGTCCCGGAACCGGAGCGAGTCGCCGTGCACCGCCCGAATCGCGGCCAAGAGCGCGATCGCGGTCCGAGTCGGATCGTAGGCCGCCCGGTTCGCGACGCGCAGGCGAACGCCCCGCAGCGTTACGCCGTCGTACTTGCCGTCCGTCGGGGCGATCGGGGTGAACTCGGTCGCCTGGATGTCGACGCCATGCAGCGCCTCCCGCAGTCCCGCGCCCCGCAGCTGGCCGAGCAGGACGGCGGGGTCGAGCCACGGGGCCCCGATCACCTGGTACGCGAACGCGGTGCCCCGCCCGACGGAGAGATTGGTCCCTTCGAACAGACACACGCCGGGATAGTGCAGCGCGCTCTCGAGGTCGGGCATGTTGGGCGACGGCTGCACCCACGGCAGCCCGGTCGCGTCGAAGTAGCGGGCCCGGGTCCACCCCGCCGCGGGCACTACGGTGAGGTCGGCCCCGATGGCGTACACGTCGTTGGCCAGTCGGACCAGCTCACCCAGCGTCATGCCGTGCCGCATGGGCACGGGGAGGATGCCGACGAGCAGCTCGACCGGGGCCGCGGCCTCGCGCACATTCCCCTGCACCAGCTCGCCGCCGATCGGATTGGGCCGGTCGAGAATCACCACCCGTTTGCCGCGCCGCGCGGCTTCACGCGTCAGCATGACGGCGGACGCGACGTAGGTGTAGTACCGGGCGCCGATGTCCTGCAGGTCGATCAGCAGCACCTCGAGGCTGTCGAGGCCGCCCAGGTTCGGCGGGCGCGATCCACTGTAGAGGCTGTAGATTGGTAGGCCGGTCGTCGAGTCGGTTTCATCCGGCAGCCCGGGGCGGTTCTCGAGCCCGCGGAAGCCGTGCTCCGGACTGAACAAGACGGTCAGCCGGACGCCGTGGGCCGCGCGTAGCAGGTCGGTGTCGCGGCGCCCGGAGCGGTCGACGCCCGTGTGATTCGAGAGCAACCCGACGCGCCGGCCGCGAATCAGGTGGAGGGAATCGGACAGCAGCACCTCGATCCCGGGGCGGACGCTCGGCTCGCCCGCCGGGAGGGAGGAGCCGGCGCAGGCGAGCAGGCCGAGCAGACAGAGGGGATGCCATCGCATGAGCGTCAATCTCGCTCTTGCCGCCGATCCGAACAACCGCACGGCGCGCGTGAGCGCCGCATCGCTCGTCACCGGGCTGCTCGTCCTGGCCGCCGGCTGCGGGCCGGCCGTGTCCCGC
>JBOHSA010000221.1:0-7167 GCA_050732995.1 Gemmatimonadales bacterium
CGACGACGAACAGGTCCGGCTGCACCAGCGTCGCCGGGTCCCAGGAGATGTCCGCGGGAGAGAAGAGCGCGGTATCGGCGAGTCCCAGCGGTTCCAGGTAGGCTCGAATCCGGCCGTGGAACCGGGCTAGCACTAGCTGATGGGGGACCCGTGGCGCGGGAGTCACCAACAGCGCCCCATGCACAACTTCGTAACGCTTCCCGTCGTCCGCCAGCTCGCGCACCATTTGCGCGGTCCACCGCCTGGCAGTCTCAGCCATGCCGATCCTCCACCCTCCTACGGCACCGCCTTGGTCGTGTCCCCCCGAGTCCGCTTCTCAGCCTCCCGCTCGGCTTGTTTGCGGGCCCGCAGCTCCTTCACGTAGCGGCGAAACTCCTGGAGCGTCTGCGTGCGGCGCGCGGCCTGCAGAATGTCCTCCCGCATGCCCTGGAGCTGCTTGGCCCGCTGCGCTTCGTCGTAGTTCCCCGCCGGGAGCAGATTGCCCAGCAATGCGAGCGCGGCCGTCGGGATCTTGATCCCCGCGACATGGATGAACTGCGAGTCGATGCCGAACTTCGTGCCCGCGACCTCCGTGACCCAGGCGGGCCGCCGGTGCTCCCGCTGCTCGGCGTCGAGGACTTGATTCAGCGAGTCCACCATCGCGCGCAACCGGCCCACGGCTACCGAGTCGCGCCGGGATTGATCGCCGTAGAGCACGTCGGCCACCGCCGCCGGAAACGCGGGCCGCGGGTTGACCCACAGGCGGCCGTCTCCCGGCAGCGGGCCGTACAGCAAGGCTGGCTCACCGGTCGGCCGCGTCGGGGTGGAGACCGGAGCCGGAGCGGGCGCGACGGGGACGGCCGGCGCGACGGCGACCGTACTCTCCGGCGCAACCTCGCGGGTGGGGGTCGCCGCGGGTGGTGCGCTGCGCACTCCACCCGCCGGCGCGCGCTCCCCCCCCGGCGTCGCGCCGGCGAAGGGCGGGAGCTGCTGCGCCTCGCGATCGCCGCCCGGAAGGAGCTGGACGTAGGTCGTATGGCGCCGGGGCGCCGCCCACGGCAGCGTCACGAGCAGCACGAGCCCCACGGCGTGCAGCGCCGCGGCGACGACGAGCGCCCGCCGCGCCTTCAGATCGGGGACCCGCCCGCGCTCAAACAGTGGCCAACACCTTTCCCAGCCGCTCCGCCGCTTCGACCAGCCGGGGACTGTCCACGGTGAGCGCGATCCGGAAGAACCCTTCGGCGCCGGCCCCGAACGCGCTGCCCGGCAGGATCACGACGCCGGCCTCTTCGAGGGCGCGCTTCTGAAACGCGGCGGACGCGATACCGTCGGGCAGCGGGAGCCAGAGGTACATCGTCGCGCGCGGCTTGGCAGCCTCGAAGCCGTTGGCGACGAGCGCCGGGAGCATGGCGTCGCGCCGCTCCCGGAACCGCTCGACGTAGGGCCGGACCAGCTCCTCCGCCCGCGCCAGCACGGCCGCCCCGGCCGCCTGCACCGCGAGGAACGCGCCCGTATCCACGTAGTTCTTCACCCGGGCCAACGCCGCGATCAGGTCCGGCCGGCCGACCGCCCACGCCAGCCGCCACCCCGTCATACAGAAGCTCTTCGAGATCGAGTGGAACTCGACCGCGACCTCTTTCGCGCCCGGGATCTCGAAGATACTGGGCGCGACGCAGCCGTCGAAGGTGATCTCGCAATAGGGATTGTCGTACGCGATCAGGATGTCGTGCCGGCGGCAGAACTCGACGGTGCGCGCGAGATAGTCGCGCGGGGCGACGGCGGCGGTCGGGTTGTTCGGGTAATTCAAGTAGACGAGCTTGGCGCGCCGCAGCACGTCGGGCGGAATCTCCTCCAGCTCGAGCAGGAAGTCGGTGCTCGGCGTCAGCGCGTAGGGGAACGGCTCACCGTTCGCCAACACGGTGCCGCCGTGATACACGGCGTAGCCGGGCTCGGGGACGATCGCCACGTCGCCCGGGTCGAGCACGGCCATGGCGAGATGCGCGATGCCTTCCTTGGAGCCGAGCAGGGGGTGCAGCTCGGTGAAGGGATCGACGGTCACGCCGAACCGGCGCTGGAGGTAGGCCGCCGCTGCTTCGCGGAACGCCGGCAGGCCCAGCTGAAACGCGTACCGGCTCATCGCGGGATCGTGCGCGGCCCGCGCCAGCGCCTCCACGGCGACCCGCGGCGGCGGGAAGTCCGCGTCCCCGGCCCCGACGTCGATCAGGTCCACGCCCTGCTCGAGCAGGCGCCGCTTGATGGCCGGCAGCTCGGCCATCGGATACGTGTGCAACGCGGACAGGCGCTTGCTGAAGCGGGTCACGGGTGCTCCATGGCTTGGATCAATCTACTGCGTCACCGCTCGGGCGCTGCGTCGCGCCGGTCGGGCGAGACGAGGTCGCGCCGGGGCAGGAACAGCGCCGGCACGAACGCGTTCGCGTCCACGGCCAGGAGCAGGCCCTCCAGGGGCAAGGACTGCACTCCGACCACCACGCCGGCCGGCGGGTTGCGCTGGGGAAAGAACTCGGGCGCGGCTTCCCGGATCCGGTCGAAGTCGCCGGGCCGGTAATTGACGACGTAGATGGTGAGCTTGGTGACGTGCGCCGGCGTGGCGCCGGCGATGCGCAGCACCGTGGCGAGGTTGGCGAACGCCTGCGCCGCCTGCGCGCGCAGGTCCCCGGCCCCGACCGATCGGCCCGTGCTGTCGAGCGCCACCTGGCCCGACACGTACACGTTCGGCCCGACCCGCACCGCGTGCGTGAAGCCGTCCAGCGCCGCGAGCGTGCCGGGGTTGATGTAGCGGGCGCGTTCCGGCTCGGGCCCCCGGAACCCGCTGGGCCCCCCCCCCCCTCCCCCGGGTCCCGTCGCGGTACAGCCGAGGAGAAGAGATCCCACTGCCACGACCATCAGCCCACTCCACTCGCTGCGTCTCACCGGGACCTCCTCTACAGGGGCTTATGAGGCTAAGGGGCTAAGGGGCTAAGGGGCTAAGAGGCTCAGCAACGCCCAGTTTCCTACACCGGAGTTCCGATGCCGTGTCGCGCGAAGAACTCCTCGCACGCCGTGCGAACTTCATCCCAGGTGCCCACGGTCCGGGCGGCGCGGGGGAGGCCTTCGAGGATCATGGCGCCGTAGCGTTTGGTGACGACGCGGCGATCCAGCAGCACGACCGCCCCCGCGTCGCTGCGGGCGCGGATCAGCCGGCCGAAGCCCTGTTTCAGCTTGAGCGCGGCGAGGGGCACCAGGTAATGCGTAAACCCGTCCAAGCCGCGTTCCGTGAGACGCTCGAGCCGCGCCGCCGTTAGCGGCTCGCTCGGGACCCGGAAGGGCAGCTTGGCGAGAATCAGCACGCGCAGCGCCCGGCCCGGGACGTCCACGCCCTCCCAGAACGAGTCCGTGCCGAGCAGGATGGCGGAGCCCGCGTCGCGGAACCGGCGCAGCAGCAAATCGCGCTGGCCCTCCCCCTGGACCAGCAGGGGCCAGCGCCCGGCCAGGCGCTCGCGGACCGCGGCGGCGGTGCGCCGCAGCGCGCCGTGGCTCGTGAACAGGCAGAACACGCCGCCATCCGAGGCGTGGGCCAGCTCCACCAGCACGCGGGCGACGGCGGCATCGTGCCCGGCCGGGTCGTCGCGCGGCTCGGGGAAGTCGGTCGGGATCCCGAACACGCACTGCGACGCGAAATCGAACGGCGAAGCGAGGATCTCGCGGAAGCGCACGCGGGACGGCGGCAGGTCGAGCCCGAGGCGCTCCTCCAGGAACGCGAATTCGCCGCCGGCGGCGAGGGTGGCGCTCGTCAGCACGACGGTCGCGACCCGGTCGAACAGGTTCTCTTTCAGGACCGGGGCGAGGTCGAGCGGCACCGACGCGAGGCTGAGGTTCGGTGTGCGGCGCCCGCGCCGCTCGAGCCAGCGCACCGCCGGCGGACCTCCCGGGGGCGGCCGCAGGGCGGCGGTGAGCCCCAGCGCCGCGGCGTCGAGCCGGCGCACGAGGCCGCGCAGCTCGCCGACGAGCTGGGCCTTCCGCTCCGCCGGATCGTCCAGGGCCAGCCGGGCGGCGATCGTTTCGACCCCGTCCCGCAGGGCGCTGAACGCGACGAGCAGATTCTCGAGCGCGATCGCGAGCCCGTCCGGCCACACCGGGTCCTCGGCGAACGCGTCGGTGAGCCGCAGAACGGTGGGCTCGTTCAGCCGCCGGTCGAGCAGCACGAATAGCTGCTCGGCCGCACGCCGCGCCGCGCCGAGCGCATCGAGCAGGCTCCGGTTCAGGAGGTCGCGGCTGGCGGCCGACAGGAGATCGTCGCGGCCGGCGAGCTCCGCGGCGAGCGTGGGCAAGAGCCCCCGGCCGCCGCGCTCCAGCCGCCCCAGGAGCCGCTGGATCCCCACCATGCTCACCTGGGACCCGAGGTGGTGCGCGGCGACGTCCTCCAGGTGGTGCGCCTCGTCGAGAATCAGCCGGCGGTAGGGGGGCAGCACCGCGGCTTCCACCCAGGTGTCCGCGGCGATGCGCACGGCGAGGTCCGAGGCGAGCAAATGGTGATTCACCACGACGACGTCGGCCTCGGCGGCCTGGCGCCGCGCCTGGAACACGAAGCAGCGCTCGAAGTGCGGGCACTTGAGCCGCGTGCACAGATCGGACTCTGCCGCGACTGTGTCCCACACTTCGGGCGACGGCTCGTCGGCCAGGTCGGCGAGACTGCCGTCGCCGGTCCGCGCCGCCCAGCCGGCCACCGCCTCGAGCTCGGCGGCGTGCTCGGGCTCGAACAGCGACTCCTGCCCCGCGCGCGCCTGCTCCAGCCGGGCGAGACAAAGATAGTTGCGCCACCCCTTGAGCAAGGCGAAGGTCGGCGTGTGCGTCCCCGTGGCGAGCGCGCGGGCGAGGATCGGCAGGTCCTTGCCGACGAGCTGCTCCTGGAGGTTGATGGTGTTGGTCGAGACGACGGTGCGCTCGCCGTTCTCGCGGGCCCACACGAGCGCGGGCACGAGATAGGCGAACGACTTGCCCACGCCCGTGCCCGCTTCGAGCAGCGCCACACCGCCGTCGTTGTACACGTCGGCGATGTAGGCCGCCATGTCGCGCTGGCCCGGCCGGTCTTCGAACGCGCCTTCGCCTGCCCCCCCTCCCAGGGCCCGGGCCACGGGTCCCCGCTCGTCCAAGAGGCCCGCGATCGCGATCGGGTCGAGCGGCTGGGCGGCGCGGGCGCGCGGCACCTCGACCACGACGTAGCACTCGGTCACATCGTTGTTCACGATGGCGAACCCGACGCCGGCGTCGTGCAGCCGCACGGCGACCGCCAGGTCCGCGCCCGAGGGCTCGAGCACGCCGCTCGGGTGGTTGTGGATCAAGATCTCGCCGCGCTGGGCGAGCCCGGGGAGCGCGAGCACGGCGTCCACCGTGCCGCGCGCCACGACGCGAGCCTCGACGATGGTGGGGTGCGGGGAGGGCGCATCGGCGTCGGTGCGCGCGAGGAAGGACACCTCCCGCCCGTGCGCCGCGGCGATCTCGGCGTGCAAGAACGCCCGCACCGCCGGCGCGAGCCGCTCCACGCTCACGTCTTCAGCTCGCGCTTCTTGGCGGCCGGAAACAGCACGTTGTTCAGAATCAGCCGGTAGCCGGGGGAGTGCGGGTGCAGCGACAGGTCCGTCGGCGGATCGCCGATCTGGTGCTGGGGATCCTCGGGATCGTGCCCGCCGAAGAAGGTCCAGGTGCCCTTGCCCAGATCCCCGTGGATGTACTTCACCCAGGGCGCGCCCTCCTCCTCGGCGAGCATCGTGACGCCGGGCTTGATCCGCGTCCGCATGAAGGACGTGGTCAGGCCGTAGAAGTCGGGGATCACCGCCCGGTGGCTCTGGACCAGCATGGTGGGCACCGGATCGATCTTGGCGCTGAAGTTGAACAGCTGAAACGCGCCGAGTGGTTGGCGGCGCGCGCCCGCGTTGACCTGGTGGCCGTCGATGTCGGAGAAGCTCGCGACCGACGGGTTCTGCTCGAGCACCGCCCGGGTGAACGCGAAGCTCTTGCTCCAGTCGAGCCGGGCGTCGGCGCGCGGATCGAGCGGCGTGCCGTCGGCGAACGCGGCCGCGATGTCCACCCCCTCCGCCGCCAGCGCGAGGTCGATCGTCTCGGTCGCCGTGCACATGGCGAACAGAAACCCGCCGTTCGCCACGTAGCCCCGCATCCCGCGGGCGACGGCCTTCTTCAAGTCCGGCACCGTGGCGAACCCGAGCCGGCGCGCCGTGTCGCCGTTCTGCCGCACCATCTCGCCCAGCCACCGCTGCCCGGCGGAGATGAGATAGAACTTCGAGTACTGCCCCGTGAAATCCTCGTGATGCAGGTGGAGCCAGTCGTAGCGTCCGAGCCCGCCGCCCACGACTTCCGGGTCCCAGATCTTGTCGAACGGGATCCCGGCGTACTGGAGCGCCATGGTGACCGCGTCGTCCCACGGCGCCGCGCTCGGCGCGACGTACACCGCGACCTTGGGCGCCTTCTCCAGGGGCACGGCGTCGGCGTTGGACGCCTCGATCGCGCCGCGGATCGCCGTGACCTGCGAGTCCTCGACCGGCTCGACCCGGACGCCCGCGAGCGCCGCGTCGCGCCGGATCGCTTCGCCGTCGGGGATCAGGAACGCGCCGCCGCGATGATTGAGCAGCCATTCGGCGCGCAGGCCCGCCTGCACGACGCGATACGTCACGCCGTAGGCCTTGAGGTGGTCGGACTGGGCGTCGTCCATCGGAATGAGCAGCGAGGCGGTCAGGCGGTCGAGCGGTCGGGCGGTCAGCAGAGGCCCGACACCCAGCCAGTCCGCCCCGACCGCCAGACCGGCTGTCCGCCCGACCGCCGCGAGGAACTCCCGCCGTTTCATGATTTCGGAATCGCCCCCCGGGCCCGTTCGAGCTCCCGGCGCGCTTCGGGAACGACGGCGCTGGTGGGATAGCTCAAGATCAGATGCTCCAGATGTGCGATCGCTTCGGCACCCTGGCCCTGGCGGAGCAGGAGGCGCGCCCACTCGAGCTCGGCGGCGGGCGGCGCCGCGCCCGCGCCGCCGATCCGCACGATGTCGGCGAACAGCCCGGCCGCGGCGCGGTCGTGCGCCTCGTCCCCCAATCGGGCGGCGACCTGCCCCGCCACCAGGAGCACGTCGGGCCGGCCGCCATCGCGCGCAAGCTCGCCGGCCGCCCGCCGCAGCCCCGTGAC
>JBOHSA010000222.1:0-32023 GCA_050732995.1 Gemmatimonadales bacterium
GCGTGGCTGCGGCTCGGCTGCACGCTCACGCCGACCTTCGCCGAACCCTACCGCGCCCTCGTGCACCTGCGCCGCGCCACCGATGACCGCTGGGGCGCGGTCGCGGCGGCCCAACAGGCCACCGAGCGGTTCCCGGCCAACCCCGACGCGTGGATGCTCCTGGGGGAGGCCTACCAGATGGTCTTTCGCCAGAAGGAGTCACTCGGCGCCTACGAGCAGGCCCTCGCCCTGGAGGAGCGGGCGGACGCCGCCATGGCCGCGGGGGAGTTGTATCGCCGCGGCGGCCGGCACACCGAAGCCGCGGCCCGCTTTGCCCGCGCGTACGCCGCGGGCGGCGGCGCCGAAGCGTTGTGGCAAAACGCGCAGGCGCTGTTCCAAACGGGAGACGAGGGCGCCGCTGACGAAGCCCTGAGCCTGTGGGCGACGCTGGTGCCCAACGGCATGGATCGGCTCACCGAGGCCCGCGCCGCCCTGCGCGGGGGAGGAAGCGCCAAGCGCTAGCTACCGGCCGCGCGTGCGCCGGTACAGCAACCAGGCGTAACCCAACAGCACCACCGCGGTGACGACGTAGGCCGCCACCATATAGCCGGCGTTCTGCGGTACGCCCTCAGGCATCCCGATCCCCTTCGACCGCGTACCGCTGGAGCACGAAGCCGACGTACAACAAGCTGAAGACTCCGACGGAGCACACCAGGGTGACGAGCATCGACCCGGGCAGCGAGGGCGCGCTCGGCTTCAGGACGATCGGCGTTGGGTGCAGGGTCCGGAACAAGTACACGCTGAGATGCACGAAGGGCAGCAGCACCAGCCCGCAGATGCCCAGCACGGCGGAGAACCGCGCCCGCAGGCCCGGCTCCGCGACCGCCCCGCGCAGCAGCAGGTACCCGATGAAAATGAAGAACAGGAAGAGGGTGAGGGTGAGCCGGGCATCCCAGGTCCACCAGGTGCCCCACACGGGTTTGCCCCAGAGCGGGCCGGTGGTCAGCATCACGACGGCGAACGCCGTCCCCACTTCCGCCGAGGCGGCCGCGAAGCGGTCGTACCGGGCGTCTTTGAGCAGCAGGTAGAGAATGCTCGCGAGCCCCACGAGCCCCATCGCGAGCATGGCGGACCATGCGGCCGGCACGTGGACGTAGAAGATCTTCTGGGCCGGTCCCTGCGCCCGCTCGATGGGCGTGAAGGCCAGGGCGCGCACGTAGACGCCGGCGAGCAGCGCGAGGCCGAGGAGCGTGATCACCTGTCCGCGCCGGGCCAGGGTCATTCGTCCACCGTGTACGGGAACAGCAGGGTCGCGAGCGTCACGAACACCACGTCGTAGGCGGCGAGCAACTTAAGCGCGCCCACCGCCTCGCTCAAGGGACGCCCGGCGAACAGCAGGCCGGTCGCCTGCACGGCCCAGATGAGCGGCGGGATGAGAAACGGCAGCAGCAGGACCGGCAGCATCAGTTCGGCGAAGCGAGTGCGGATCACCATCGCGCTGAACAGCGTGCCGACGGCGATGAACCCGACCGTGCCGAGCGCCGTCACGCCGACGAGCGCAGGCAACACGCGACCCACGGGCACATTGAAGAAGACCGCGAACAGCAGGAGCCCCGTCGCTTCGACCACGCCCACGAACACGAGATTGGCGACGAGCTTGCCCAGATAGAGACTGGCCCGGCTCACCGGCGAGACGAGCAGGCCCTCGAGGGCCAGGTTCTCGAGCTCGAGCTGGAAGGCGCGGTTCAACCCCAGCATCCCGGCGAAGGTGAACGTGACCCACAGCACGCTGGGCGCGAGCACGATCGCGGCGACCGCCGTCGGTTCCCGGCCGAAGTTGAAGACGAGCAGGACGAGCGCTGTGAACACCAGCCCCGAGAGGATGGCGGTGCGGCTGCGGAACTCGAGCAGCAGATCCTTGCGCGCGATCGCCCACGCATGGCGCAGCGCCTCACGCACCGGTCACCGCCCGGCGGTAGGCATCGGCGATCTCCGGTGCACCGCGCCCGCTCCGCGGCTCGAGCCGCACGAAGCGGCCGCGCACTTGAAAAGCCAGGTCGGTCGCGAGCTCCACCCCCTCTTCAACGTTGTGCGTCGCCAGAACGACGGTGCGCCGCCCCGGCAGCTCACCCAGCAGGCGCCGGAGCTCCGCGGCCGCGGCGAGGTCGAGGCCGGTGAACGGCTCGTCGAGCAGGAGCACCGCCGGCTCGTGGATCAACGCCCGCGCGATCGCGGCGCGTTGCTGCAGCCCGCGCGACAGCGTGCGCACCGGCCGGTCGGCGCGGTCGGCCAACGCCAGCCGCTCGAGCAGCGCGCCGGCCCGCGCGGCCCGTGCGGCGGCCGGGACGTCGTACAGCGAGGCCCAGAACAGCAGGTTCTCGCGCACCGTGAGGTGGCCGTACAGGTGCGGCTGATGCCCGATCCATCCGATGGCGCCGCGCCCGCCGTCCACGTGCGCGCGGCCCGCCAGCGGCCGGAGCAGGCCGGCGAGCACTCTAAGCAGCGTCGTCTTGCCGGCGCCGTTCGGTCCGAAGATCGCGAGCGTTCGGCCCGCGGCTAAAGTGAAGGAGATGTCGTCGAGCGCCAGCACGGAGGGTGGGCCGTAGGCGTGCCGCAGGCCCTCAGCCCGCAGCATCGATGCGCCGGCCCAGCTCGTCCATGTCGAACGGCTTCACCAGATAGGCCGCGTGCCCCAGGTCCAGCACGTGCATCAGCGGTTCCATGCTGACGTACGCGGTCGTGACCACGACGGGCAGCTCGGGGCGGGATTGGCGGATGCGCTGGAGCAGGGCGATGCCGTCGGTGTCGGGCAACCGCATGTCGAGCACGAGCACCTCGGGGCCGAACGGCTCGAGCAGGCTCAGGGCCTGCGCGCCGGTTTCCGCGAACGCCATCTCGTAACGGGTCGTGAAGAATCGCTTGTACGTCGCGCGCAGCGAGGATTCGTCTTCGACGAACAGCACCTTCCGCTTGGCCGGGTCCGCCATGGTGAGGTGAGAATATACCCCGCTAGGCCGCTTCGCCGCTCTCCACTTCGAACAGGTCGTCGAGCTTGGTCAGGACCAGGAGGAACCGGAGCTCCTCGCTCGCGCCCCGCAAGCAGATCGCCTGCCGGCGCTCGGCCGCCTTGCGTTGGATCAGCATCAACGCCCCGAGCCCGGCACTGTCCACCGCGCGCGTGCCCGACAGGTCGATGACCAGGCGCCCCGCCCCCTCCGACATCTGCTCCAACAGCTCGTTGGCGGCGCGGCGGAACGTGGTTCGCGACTCGAGCCCGAGCTGCTCGGGCGCGGCGAGAATCCTTTCCAGCGGGCGCGTGGACACCATGAGCGGCTCCTCGGGACCGACACCATGCCGGTCAGCCAAGGCTGTATGCGACATCAATGCCAGGCAACTAAGCTCCGTCCCGACAAGCGATTGTCAGAGCCGGGGTGATCCGGCTCACCGGTCCCGGTGCCGCAGAGCGACGCCCGCGGCGCATTCTGCAAGGTCGGTCGCACCGCTTGACCGCCTGCCCCGCGCGCGTGATACCTTTCCGCTCCCAACCCGCACCCCGGTCATGACCGATCGCATCGACACGCTGCTCGACGAACAGCGCACCTTCCCGCCGCCGGCCGCCTTCCGTGCCGCCGCCCACGTCCGGGATCAGACGCCCTACGACCGGGCCCGCGCCGACCGCGAAGGCTACTGGGCGGACTGGGCGAAGCAACTCGACTGGTTTCGCCCGTGGGACCGCGTCCTGGAGTGGCGCCCGCCGCACGCCAAGTGGTTCGTGGGCGGCCGGCTCAACGCCTCGGTCAACTGCCTGGACCGGCACGTCCAGGCCGGCCGGCAATCCAAGATCGCGATCATCTGGGAGGGCGAGCCGGGGGAGGTGCGCCGGATCTCCTACCAGGAACTCTACGCGGAAGTCAATCGCTTCGCGAACGTCCTCAAGAGCCTCGACGTCCGCCGCGGGGACCGGGTGGCCATCTACCTGCCGATGGTGCCGGAGGTAGCCGTGGCCATGCTCGCCTGCGCGCGCATCGGCGCCGTGCACACCGTGGTGTTCGGCGGCTTCTCGGCCGAATCCCTCCGGGACCGGATCATCGACGCGGACGCGAAGGTGCTCGTGACCGCCGACGGTGGCTACCGGCGTGGCGCCGTGGTCCCGCTCAAGCGCAGCGCCGACGAGGCGATCACCGCCTGCCCGGGCGTGCGGCACGTCGTCGTGCTCCAGCGCACCAAGGAGCCGGTCCCGATGCGCGCCGGCCGGGACGCGTGGTGGCACGAGCTGATGGCGCGGGCGGACAGCCACTGCGCGCCGGAACCGATGGACGCGGAGGATCCGTTGTTCATCCTGTACACCTCGGGGACCACCGGGAAACCCAAAGGGATCCTGCACACCACCGGCGGCTACCTGACCCAGGCCTACGCCACCACCAAGTGGGTGTTCGACCTCAAGGATCAGGACGTGTTTTGGTGCACCGCCGACGTCGGCTGGGTGACGGGGCACTCCTACGTGGTGTACGGCCCGCTCGCCCTGGGCGTGACCGAGGTGATGTACGAGGGCGCGCCCGACCACCCGGGGAAGGATCGGTTCTGGGACCTCTGCGAGCGGCACGGCGTGACCGTGTTCTACACGGCGCCCACCGCGATCCGGGCCTTCATGAAATGGGGGACCGGGCTGCCCGCGAAGCACGATCTCTCCACGCTCCGGCTGCTCGGCACCGTCGGCGAGCCGATCAACCCCGAGGCCTGGATCTGGTACCACACGCACATCGGCGGCGGACGCTGCCCGATCGTCGATACCTGGTGGCAGACCGAGACCGGCGGGATCATGATCACCCCGCTCCCCGGCGTCACCGTCACCAAGCCCGGCTCGGCGACGATCCCGTTCCCCGGCATCGAGGCGGAGCTGCTCGACGGCGAGGGCAACCGGGTCGAGGTGGGCGGCGGCTACCTCGCCATCACCAGCCCCTGGCCCGGCATGCTGCGGACGATCTGGGGCGACGACGAGCGGTACCGGCAGGTGTACTGGAGCAAGTGGCCGAAGGTCTATTTCCCGGGCGACGGCGCCAAGCGCGACACCGACGGGGGCTTCTGGATCCTGGGGCGCGTCGACGACGTGCTCAACGTGGCCGGCCACCGCATCGGCACTATGGAAGTCGAGAGCGCGCTGGTGGACCACCCCGCCGTGGCGGAGGCGGCGGTGGTCGGCAAAGCGCACGAGCTGAAAGGTCAGGCCCTCTCGGCGTTCGTGACGCTGAAGGAGGGGCGCGTGGCGAGCGACGCCCTGCGGGACGAGCTCAAAGCCCACGTGGTCAAGAAGATCGGCGCGTTGGCGCGCCCCGATGACGTGTTGTTCTCCGCCGACCTGCCCAAGACCCGCAGCGGCAAGATCATGCGACGCCTGCTCAAGGACATCGCGGAAGGCCGCGCGCTGGGCGATACCACGACGCTCGCCGATCCGGGCGTCGTGGAGCGGCTGAAAAACCAGTACGAAGAGAAGGAGAGCTGACGGTCAGACGGTCCAGGCGGACGGGCGGTCGTATTCGACCACCCACGCATGCAGCGCAACCCCCCAAAGCGCCGTCATGATCACCGCGCTCGCCACGCACCACCGGCAGATGGCGTGGATGACGAAGAGCTCGAGATAGGTGAGGTAGACCGTGAACAGCAGGCCGCCGGTGGCGAGACCGGCGAGCAGGCGCGTCATGCCGCGGCTCCCGGCGAGCCCGGGCCGGAGCCCCGCCAGGCTGGCGAGCACGAGCGCCGCGTAGCCGACGACGCCGTAGAACGCGACCGGGATCCCCAGGAACTCCGCGTACCGGCTCGTCTGCACCGTCTCGCAGGCTCCCGTGCCGCACTGCAGCGGCCCGATCACGCCGATCTTATACAACCAGAGGTAGCAGGCGACGAACCAGCCGGCGAGGGCGAGGAGCGCGATCGCCTGGCGGTGCCGCATCACCGCCGTTGGGCGAGCACGCTATCCGCCACGCGCTTGAACTCGTCCGAGCCGTACGACCGGAGGTTCAGGGGCCGGCCGTTCAGGAAGAACGTCGGCGTGCCGTTCACGCCGAGCGCTTCGCCTTCCAACCGGCTGGCCTCGATCCGGCCGGCGTAGCGCTGGCTTTCCATGCAGGCATCGTAGGCGGCGACGTCGAGCCCGGCGGCTCGGGCCATATCACGGAACAGCCGACTCGGGTTCCGGCCCGTCTGCGCCCACGAGTGATTGAAGAACAGCTGGTCGTGCATCTCCCAGAATTTCCCCTGCTCACCGGCGCAGTGCGCCGCGTGAGCCGCGGTGCGCGAGTAGCGGTGGCTGGGAAGTGGAAAGTCGCGATAGCGCCACCGCACTTTGCCCGTGGTGATCAGTTGGTCGCGCACGGTCGGCATCTGGACGGCCGCAAAGCTGGCGCAGGCCGGGCATTCGAAATCGCCGTACTCGACGATCTCGATGCGCGCCGAGTCGCTGCCGAGCGTGTAGCCGCGGAATCCGTCGGCGGAGGGGGGGGGGGGGAGGGGGGAAACGGCGGTCCCGGGCGCAGCGGTTGGCGGGGCCGAACGGTCCCGCGATGCGACAAACAGAAAGACGCCCCCCAGGAGCGCCACCGTACCGAGCAACAGGTAGAACCGCTTCATCCTTCGCCACCCCTCCGCCACGGTGGAATATCCTCGTCCGAATCCTCCAACGGCAGATCTCCGGTGCGGCGCTCGGCTTCTTCCACGATCCGCCGGCTCTCGGCGATCTCCGGTGTGTCGTAGGTGATCCGGACCTCATAGTGGAACAATTCCGAGCGGGCGTTGCCTAGGAGCTTCTGCAGCTCGGGGCTCGCCTCGAGCAATCGGCCGGCCCGATCGAGCTCCTCGATCCGCGCGGCGAGCGCGCGCAGCAGCGCCACCAGCCGCTCGGCGCGCTCCGGCCCATACGTCTCCTCGCTCATCGCCATAATGAAGAGGAGTATACCACACCGGCCTCTGCGAGCCCACGGTTTGCGCGGGGGGAAGCGCCTTGTTAGATTGCGCCGCCGATCAACCGAGACTCGAGGACCGGAGGAATGACGCCGCGTGGCCAAAAAGCGGAGCGACACCCGTAAGTTCGCCAGTCCCAGCACGTTCGAGCAGGCCCGCGACGAGCTGTTCTCGCACATCCTCCGCTGCGGCGTCCTCGAAGCGGCCCCGGAGCATCAAAAAGAATGGTTCGACGACACCATGCTCTATCTGGCTGACCGCTACCAGGAGCTTTCGGAGGAGGAACTGGCCCAGCTGCGCACCCTCGGCGAGCGGTATTGCCAGCCGGTGGTCACACGTACCACCCCCGTCGGCGTCTCGGCCTAGCGTCCCCTTAGGTCCGCCAGCGGGCGCCGACCGCCGCCCGAATCCCGCCTCCCAAGCCGAGTTCGACGTACCAGCCCCGCCGCCCGCTGCCCGTCTCCAGACCGAGCAGGGCGAGCAGCACTCCGCGGCCACGCGCGCTGCGTGCCCCCAGGTACGCCGCGCCCGCGCCGCCGGAGAGGGCGCCCAGGAGGACCTGCGCGGTGGCCTCCACCCGAATGCCCGCCTGACGATCGAAGGCGCCAGCGGCGGCGGCGAGCGCCAGCCGGCCCTGCCCGGTGGCCCCCGTGCGGCGGGCGAGTCCCAGGACGACACCGTAAAAGTCTTGCGTCGCCAGGGCCGTGATCGCCCCGGCGCTCACCTCGAACCGCGGTGTGGGAACGGGGCGGAGGGTCGGGGGAAGCGGCGGGCCTTGGGCACGCGCGGCGCCGACCAGACCAGCGAGCAGGGGCAGCGCGCTACGCAAGCGCGACGTCGTAGGTGATGCGGATGTCCGGCGCCAGCGACGCGACCACCGAGCAGTACTTCTCGAGCGACAGGTCGATGGCGCGGCGCGCCTTGACCTCGTCCGCTCCCGCTCCGGCGACGTCGAACCGGAAGTGGATGGCCGTGTAGCGCCGGGGTTCTTCCTCGCGTCGCGTGCCGCGCACCCCCACATCCAGAGAGCGCAGCCGGACGCGCATCTTTTGCAGGATCAGCACCACGTCCGACGCCGCGCAGGTTCCGGCGGCGAGCAGCAGCAACTCGACCGGCGAGGTGGCCGCTCGCGTATTCCCGTCCACCAAGACGGGCGGCCGGCCCGCGCCGCGGCCCTCGAAGACCAGACCTCCCCCCCCTCCCCCCCCCTCCTCCCCCTCCGGGCGCCAGCGCAGCGACACCTCCGCGGTCCGCGCCATTTCAGTTCCCTCGCCGCGTCGTCAGCCCCACGTAGAGCCGATGCCGCCGCATGGCATCCATCCCGTGGTACTCCACCAGCCAGTTGAAGGTCGATCGATAGTGCAGCTCGAACCCGAAGACGAGGTTGAGCCACAGGTCGGGGCACTGGGGATCCTGCCCGCAGTTCTCCCGGCCGGCGATGCTTCCACCGATTCCCACGTACGGGATGGCGAGCTGGTCGTCGTCGGTGAAGCGGAACAGGGCCTCGAGGCTACCGACGAACGTGTTGTCCTCGTTGAAGACGCCGATCTCGCCGGACGGGCGCAGGCGCACCCGGTGGCTCAGGAAGTCGCCGAGATCGAGCGTGGCCCCGAAGATCATTTGCCCGTTTCCGGTCAGGTCGATGCCGCCGCGGACGCCGAAGCCGAACAGGCCGATGCGCGTGCCGCCGCCGGCCCCGCCCGAGCCCGGGGGCTGGAACTCCTGTGCGGCCGTCGTCCCCGCCACGACCAATCCGAGCGCCGCGATCCATGCGGTCCGCATCAGGCGCTCCCCACCGGGGACTCGGCCCGGGCGACAGCCGCCCGCCGGTAGTCCCACAGGGCATAGACGCCGATTGCCGCCGTCGCCCAGGCGAGCGGCCGGACCAAGGCCGACTCGGCGATGAATGCGGTGAGCGTCAAGAGCTGGCACACCGTGACCGCCTTGCCCCCGGCGCGTGCCGGGAGGGCGATCGGGCGGCGCAGCATCCAGGTGCCCAGGAATCCGAGGGCGGCCACGAGGTCCCGGAGCAGCACACCCGCGATCTCGAGCGGGGTGAGCAACCCGCGCCGGGCGACGGTGAGGAACGCCGACAGCATGAACAGCTTGTCCGCCATCGGGTCGAGGACCGCCCCTACGCGGGACCCTCCGAAGCGCCGCGCGAGGAGGCCGTCGAAGAAGTCCGACGCCGCGGCGGCGCCGACGATGGCGAGCTGCCACCCCGGGCTGGTCACGAACGGAAACAGCGCGGCGAGCGGAACGCGAAGCGCCGTGAGGAGATCGGCGGGTTTGATCCACGGTTTCACTTGCCCCTCCCTGCGGTGCGCCGTAGCTTCACGCCGTGGACCTCAAGCTGCTGAAGCAGGCGGCCATCTTCCAAGACCTCGACGACGGCGAGCTCGCCCGAGTGGCCGAAGTGTGCCGCGACCAGAAGCTCACGGTCGGCCAGCACATCTTCAAGGAAGGCGAACCCGGCAACCGCCTATTCATCATTTCCGAGGGCGAAGTGCGCATTTCCCGCACCATCCCCGGTTCCGGCGAGGAGGCGCTCGCCGTGCTGAAGCCCGGCGCCTGCTTCGGCGAGATGTCGATTTTCGACCGCTCGGAGCGCTCGACCGACGCGATCGCGAACACGGGGTGTACCCTCATCACGATCTCGCGATCCGACTTCGAGCTCCTGCTGGACTTCAACCGGGACATCGCCTACAAGGTGCTGTGGTCGGTCGTGCGGCTGCTCTCGGCCCGGCTCCGGGTGACCAACGACAACCTGCGCTCGTTTCTTGCGATGTCCATGTTCTAAACGGCGGCACGCCCGATCCCGTCGCGCGCCCTCCCCCTCCCGTTCCGCCCTCCGCCCTGGCCGCGCTAACCTAAGGAGTTTTACACTTAATGGCACATATGGCTCGACTACCACTCCCGCTGCTCGCGGGGGCTGCGCTGGTCGGCGCGGCCTGCCTGGACACCGGCTCTCTCCAGGCGCGGCGCCTGGTGCTCAAACCGGTGCTCGACTCGCTGTTCATCGCAGACACGCTGCAGCCCCCGCTCGCGGTCACCTATTACGACGACCACGGCGACATCCAAGCTGCCGGCCCGATCCAGTGGCTCAGCACCGCGCCATCCGTTGCCACCGTGTCGTCGAGCGGTCAGGTCGTCGGTGTCGGCAAGGGCTTCACCGTCATCGCGGCGTACGCGCACGGCGTGACGGGGCAGGCGCTGATCGCGGTGTCGCGTCCGCTGGATGTGACCGTGCTGCTCGACACGATCTACCTGCTGCCGGGCGACAGTCTGACGGTGCCGGTCCAAGTCTTGCGAAAGGCTGGCCGACCGCCGGAGTCGTGGTTCGCGGCCGCCCCGAACGGGGCGTTCACCATCGACTCGGCAACGGGGCTCATCAACGCCGCGAGCGTTGGCGGGCCCTTCCCCTTCATCGCGCACGCCGACACCGTGGCCGACACGGGGTGGGTGGAAGTGCGGGAGCCGACCGCCGCCGACCAGGCGCGGGGGTTCTATACGATTTTCGGCACGGTCGTGCGCCGGCACGCGGCGCCGGTCCAAGCGGTCAACTACGAGCGCCTCGGCGACACCCTCACCTTCCGCCTCGACGTGTTCGACAACGCCATCAACGAGCATGTCGTCGTCACCCTCCGGTCGGCGGTGACGGCGCCGGGCCAATTCGTCATCGACTCGATCTCCCCACTGGAAGCGAGCGGTCCCGGCGTGAACCCGATTTGTCGGCCTCCGCGCTCGTGGGCCACGTGGTCCACCGCGGCGGTCTCACCGAGCCTCAGCGCGTGGTCGCGCGCCGGCGGCTCCCTGACGATCACGCGGCTGGTCAGCGGGGCGGGCGGCCAGACGATCGGCGGCCGCTTCGATTTCCGCGCGCAGCGCGAGGGCTTTTACAGCGACCCGCTGGGCGTGCTCGCCATCCGCGGCACGTTCGTGGCCCTGCTCTCGACGGACACGAACCGCTGCCCGTGAGGTTCGAGCACGTCTCCGCCGACCTCGGCGGGATCCCCGCGGACCGGCTGGCGGACGTCCAGGGCCTCTCGGCCCTACTCCTGTCGGCGGCGAACGCGGCGGGCCTCGCGCCCGCGCAGGGGCCCGTCATCAAGCCCGGGCCGGGGGGCGTGGCCGCGGTGCTGGTCTGCCACGGCGGCCACGTGGCCCTGCACACCCTTCCCGACGACGGGCTCTGCTTCGCCGACATCGCGGGGTTGGGGGCGGTGCAGCCCCGGCGCGCGCTCGACATCCTGGTCCGCCGGCTCGGCGCGCGCGAGGTGCGCAGCGACGCCCGTCACCGCGGGCCCGTCACTCTCCCTTCCGACCCGGAGACCCCATGAACAGCCTCACTCCGTACGCGGCGTTCTTCATGCGGCTCGCCGTCGGCGGCGTGTTCCTGAACCACGGCATCGACAAGTTTCAGCGGGGCGTCGCGGGGGTGGCCGGCTACTTGTCGAGCCTGGGCCTCCCGTTCGCCACGATCCTCGCCGTCCTCCTGATCGCCATCGAGACGGTGGGCGCCGTGTGCGTCCTGCTCGGGATCTTCACGCGCCTGTGGGCGATGGCCATGGCCGTCGTGATGATGGGGGCGATCCTCGTGGCGAAGCTGCCCCGGGGCGGGAGCTTCGAGCTCGAGGCCCTGCTCCTAGCCGGCGCGGTGACGCTCGTCGCGCTCGGCGACGGGCCGCTCAGCATCGCCGTGCGGTTCAAGAAAGGCGACTAGTCAGTGTAGGATTCTGAGCAGCCCCGCGTCCGCCGAGCCTTTGATGAAGCTTTCCGGATCCGTCGCCGGGATCGCGATGCCGGTCTGCCGGCGGCCGCGCTGCGCGCTCGCGGTCATGTACTCTTCCACGGACCCGTCCGCCCACTCGGCCGCGTCGTCCTTCATCTGCCGGACGATCTCCGCCCAGGTGCCGACGTAGGTGACCCCGGCGGGCGTGCTGACGCGGTGCACCTCGCCGGCCCCGCCCGCGCCCCCGTTGGCTCCCGCCCCCGCGCCGCCCGATGTGGCCCGCGACCGCATCCCCTGCAGCTCCGTGAGCAGCGTCCCGAATAGCTCGAGCTGCCGGGGATCGCGGATCCGGCCGTCGGGACCCATCGCCTCGATTTCGGCGAGCACCAGATCGTCCGGCTCCGAGTCTCTCGCGAGCTCCCCCAGGCGGTCATGCCAGGGCACGAGCTCGGGATCGTCGTCGGGCAGACGGTAGACGCTCTTCTTCAGCTCCAGCAGGCGCCAGATCGCGAGCCCGTCGAAATGGTCGTCCGGCTCGGTGCGCTCGAGGTGGAACAGCGCGGCTTCGTACTCGCCGCGGTCGTACAGCAGGTTGGCGAGGTAGATACGCGCTTCCGCATGGGCGGGATCGAGCTCCAACGCGCGGCGCAGCCAGTAGAGGGCGCCGCCTTCGTCGTTCAGCCGGTGCGCCGCATACCCGACGCAGGCCGCCGCCTCGGCGGAATCGGCGTGGGCGGTGACGGCGACTTCGAAGAACCGCCGGGCCTGATCGAGCACGCCCTCGCGGAACAGGGCGCGCCCGATCTGCAACATGAGGTCGTGGTCGTCGCGGAACCCGAGGGCGAGAATGCGGTCGAAGCGGCCCACCGCGCCGCTCCGGTCGCCGAACTTGAGCAGCACTTCCCCGAGACCGGCCAGCGCGTCCTCGTGATCGGGATCGAGGCTGACGGCCTCGTCGAACGCGCGGCGCGCCCAGGCATACTCTTCGCGCGCCAGCCGCGCGTAACCCACCCCCACGTGCAGCTCGATGGCGTGGGGATACAGCCCCAAGCCTTCCCGCAGCGTGTCGATCGCTTCGTCGTATTGTCCGTCGTTGTAGAGCTGGTGTGCGCGTTCGTCGTAGTCGTCGGAGCTGAGGAACGGTTCCGACATCGAACGGGTCTCCCGGGAAGGTTGGGCTATGATAAGAAAAAGCGTGCGGTTACACAAGCGACAGACGCGGGCTATCTTGCCCGCCGATGCGCGATACGCTCCTCGCCGTGCGTGACGGCTCGGTCACCTCGCCCCGGGGCTTTACCGCCGGCGCCGCGGCCGGCGGGCTGAAGCCCGGCGGCGGCCTCGACGTGGCGCTGCTCGTCAGCGCCACGAGCTGCGCCACCGCGGGCGTGTTCACGCGGAACGCGGTGCGCGCCGCGCCCGTGCTCTACGATCAGGACCTGCTCGGCGAGCGCCCCGGCCGGATCCGCGCGGTGGCGATGAACGCGCGCGTGGCGAACGCCTGCACCGGCACCGAGGGGCTCGCCGCCGCCCGGGCCATGGCCCAAGCGGCGGAGCAGGCGGCCGGCCTGCCCCCGCGCACGGCGCTCGTGCTCTCGACCGGCGTGATCGGCATCCCCCTGCCCGGCCCGCTGATCGCGGAAGGCCTCCGCCACGCGGCCGCCCGGTTGACGCCCGAGGGCGGGCTCGAGGCCGCGCGCGCGATCATGACCACCGACACGCGGCCCAAGCATTGCGCCCTCCGGCTGGAGACGCCCGCCGGGGTCCTCACGGTCGGCGGGATCGCCAAAGGCGCCGGGATGATCCACCCCGACATGGCGACCCTGCTGGCCGTCCTCACGACGGATGCCGTGGCCGAGCCCGCCACCCTGGCCCCGCTGCTGCGCCGGGTCGCCGACCGCACCTTCAACGCGATCTCGGTGGACGGCGACACCAGCACGAATGACACCGTCCTGCTGCTCGCCAACGGGCAATCCGGCGTGGATCCGACGCACGACGGCGCGACCGCGAAGGTATTCGAGGAAGCCGTCCAGCAGGTCGCCCGGACGCTCGCGGTCGCCGTCGTGGAGGACGGCGAGGGCGCCACCAAGTTCCTGGAGATCCGGGTCAGCGGCGCGCCGACGGAAGCCGCGGCGCGCGAGGTGGGGCGCGCGATCGCGCGCTCCGCCCTGGTGAAGACGGCGGTGTACGGCGCCGATCCTAACTGGGGGCGCGTGCTCGCCGCGGCCGGGGCCGCCGGCGTCCCGCTGCCCGCGGACCGCCTCACGCTCCGCGCCGACAGTGGGGACGACTCCGGCACCTGGATCACGCTGGCCGAAGGGGGCGCCACAGCCCACCCCGATCCCGCGCGCTCGCGCGCCGTGTTCCAGCAGAAACGCATCCGCCTGCACCTCGACCTGGGCGTCGGGCGCGGCGAGGCGGTGGTGTGGACCTGCGATCTGTCGCCGGACTACATCCGAATCAACGCGGACTACACGTCCTAGCTAGCGCGGCAGCGCCTCGCGCGCCGCGGCGAGATAGCTCGCCGCCCCCACGCCTTCGCCGCCGATCAGGCCGGCGAACGCTTGGAGCGTCGCGCGGGCCCGCTCGCGGTACCGGGCGTCCCCGGTCACGTCCGCCAGGTCGAGCAGGAGGTGGGCGGCCCAGGCGTTCGCCCCGGGCAGGACGTCGTCGAGCACCTGTTTGGTCCGGTCGGCCAGCGCCGGCGCCGCCGGGTCGGGTCGCGCGGAGTCGTAGTAGCCGCCCGCCGAGTCCGCAAAGTCGCGGTCCAGGATGGCGGCGAGGTCCTGGGCCACGGCGAGGAAGCGGTTGAGGAGGGGAGGAGCGCCGGCGGCCGCGGTTCGGCCCAGCGCCCGGTACGCCGCCAGGCAGGCGACCGCCACCTGCACCTGGTCCTGGAGCAGCCCGACGATGTCGCCGTCGGGGGCGTGCCGGACGCCGCGCCCGGGCGCGTACACCCGTTTGAGCAGCGCCTCGAGCGCGAGGCGCGCCTGCTCCACGAGCTCGGGTTCCCCGAGCGCCGGCGCCGCCTCGAGCAGCGCGCCGATCCGGAAGGCCTCCTGATCGGCGTAGATGTCGCGCCGGTCGCGTTCACCCAGGTCACGCACCAGCTGCCGCGCCAACCGACGGGCGGCCTCGCGATACCCGTCGCGTCCTGTCGGGCCCGCGGCGGCGGCGAGCTGTCGCAGCAGCGCCGCCCGGAGCAGCGGCGGCGGATCCTCCCGCCCGAGGCCGGGGGCGACCAGCGAGTCGAGCAGCAGGTCGAGACCCGCTATCGCCGCCGCGAGCCAGACCGTGTCGCCGCTCCACCGGTACTCCGCCAGCATCAGCCCGATAGCCTGGGCGTGCGCGACGCCGCCGGGCGACGCCGGGCCGCGCGCGGCCGCCCCGAGCGTGCGGCGCACCCCGTCGATCTCACGCCGGACGACCTCCGAGCGGAGCGGGCCGGCCCCGCCCCCCAGCGCGCTCCGGGCCACCGCGAGCTCCCGCACCAGCGCGGCGTGCCGGAAGACGAACTCCCGCCGCTCGCGGTAGCTCCGCGCCACCTCCGGCAGGATCTGGCGCAGGCCGCGCCCGGTCACCGGATCGTCCGCCGGGAAAAACGTCCCGCCGAAGAACGCGGCGCCATCGGGCGTGAGGAACACCGTGAGCGGCAGCCCGCGCAGGCCGGCCAGCGTCTGCACCGCCGACTCATACCAGCGTGCGACGTCGGGCCGGGCGTCGCGATCGACGCGCACCGGCACGAACAACGAATCGATCAACACCCCGAGCTCCGGGTCAGCGTACGCCTCCCGGTCCATCAACGCGCAGAGGCGACAATCGTCGGAGCCGACATAGAGCAGGACGGGACGATCCAGCCGGGCGGCGAGCTCGAACGCGTCGCGTCCCCATGGTTGCCAGCCGACGGGCTGGCGTGCCGCCCGGACGAGGTAGCTCGTGGTCGAGCGTGCCATCCGGTTCACGAGCGGTCCGCGCTCGGCGACGCAGGCCGCCAGAACGGGGAGTGTCAGGACGGAGAGGAGCGCGACGGGTCGTGGAGTCACGGCGCTTCACAATACCCGCTCCCGCAAGGGAGCGTTCCCGTCTCGCGGATGTAAAAACGGCCTGGGGGGCGCCGAAAGCGAGGTCGGGCGTGCGGTCCCTCCCTGCCCCTTCAGCGGTTCACTCCCAGGCCGCTTGCGATTTCCTACCCGGGCACCGTCGGCGGGTGCCATGGGCATCCCCCACCGGCCGGTGTATCGTTCGCGCATGACCCCGACTACCATCACCCCGAAAGCGAATGGGCCGCTGATCGTCGCAGGACCCTGCCGGATCCTGACCCCAGACGGGACCGAGATTCCCGTCCCGCCGCGCAAGGACGGCACACCCGCGCAAGTCGTTGTCCTGTGCCGTTGTGGAGGCTCGAGCACCAAGCCGTTTTGTGACGGAACTCACAAACGGAACGGCTTTACCGACGCTCCCCTGCCCCCCCTGCCCCCCTCACCTCCCGCCTAGGGGGCCGGGAGGGGGGGGGATGGTGTTATGTTGTGCCCACGCGGGTGGGGACCCTCTGCCCCCGCCCCTGCCCCTGCCCCTAACGGAGGAGCGACATGGCGAAGGCCGGCAAGGCGCCGATGGCCGCGGATGAAGGCTACTGCGTGAAGTGCAAGGCGAAGCGCAAGATCTCCAACCCCCAGCAGGTGAAGATGGCCAACGGGCGTCCCGCCCTGAAGGGCGTGTGCCCGGTGTGCGGCACCGGGATGTTCAAGATCCTGCCCCCGAAGTGAGCGCCGCACGCGCCAGCAAAGCCCTCGGCCCTACGGCCGGGGGCTCTTTGCTGCGCGGGCGACCCGGCGGCTGCCGTCGCCCTGAAAAGTGAACCGGAAGGTGATGCACCCGGTCCCGACCACGGCACAGTAGTAGTTCAGCAGCTCGAGTTTCGCGAAGCGCCCCGCCGCGGTACGGACGCCGTAGACATGGCGCTTCGACGTGAGCAGGTGGGTGAGAAAGTTGTACTCGTACCACTTCCCGACGGCCGGATTGGAGGAATCCCCGGCCGCGGCGTTCTCGACGTAGCCCGCCGCCGGAAGCTCCATCACCGAATCGAAGGGGACGGGACCCAGGTCGAGGATTCCCGCTCCGGCGCCCGCGACGAGATGGAAGCGCCGGAACGCGATGTCCCACGCGCCCGAGTCGACGAGGGCGTTGCGGGCGAAATCGAACCGCCGCCAGCGGTCCGTTGCGGAGGCGTCCACCGTGTAGGTCGCGGGGCCGACCAGCGAATCACCGACGGCCTGCGGCGCCGGGACGGTCGGCGCGTAGGGCGGGAATTCAGGGGTGACGAGCGAGCCGATCACCAGGGAGGCCATCAGGAACAAGAACGCCAGGCTCAGGACGATCACGAGCACCGGAGGGCGCGCGGCGCCACTCCGCCCTCCGAACTCCGCACTCCGCATTCGTCAGGGCTCCACCATGAACGCGTAGGGGAAGTCCCGCGGCGGCGCGAAGGTTTCTTTCACCGTCCTCGGGGACACCCAGCGGATCAGGTTCAGGAGCGAGCCTGCTTTGTCGTTCGTGCCGCTGGCGCGGGCGCCCCCGAAGGGCTGCTGGCCGACCACGGCGCCGGTCGGCTTGTCGTTGATGTAGAAGTTCCCCGCGGCGTAGCGCAGCGCGGTCCGCGCTTCGTCTACCGCCCCGCGGTCCCGCGCGAAGATCGCCCCGGTGAGCGCGTACGGCGACGTGCGGTCGACCAGCTGCAGCGTCTCCCCCCAACGCGCTTCGGGGTATACGTAGACGCTCAAGACCGGCCCGAAGATCTCCTCGCACATGGTGCGGTACGTCGGATCCTGCACCTGGATCAGGGTTGGCTGAACGAAGTAGCCATCCGTGTCGTCGCAGCCCCCGCCGAACAACACTTGGACCGCGCGGTCCGCCTTCGCGCTCTCGATGTAGCCCTTGATCTTCTCGAAGGCTTTCCGGTCGATGACGGCGCCCATGTAGTTGCGGAAGTCCGCCGGGTCGCCCACCCGCACCTGCTCGAGCATGCCGATGACGCGCTCGCGCAGCGCAGGCCACAGGGAGTCGGGGACGTAGGCGCGGGAGGCGGCGCTGCATTTCTGGCCCTGGTACTCGTAGGCGCCGCGCACCATGGCCGTAGCGAGCGCATCCAGCTCTGCGCTCGAATGAGCGACGATGAAGTCCTTCCCGCCCGTTTCGCCCACGAGGCGGGGATAGTCGGCGTAGCCGGTGAGCCGGGTCGCCACCTGCTGCCAGAGGGATTGGAACACCTCCGTGGACCCCGTGAAGTGAATGCCGGCCAGGTGGCGATCGGCCAGGACCAGCTCGGAGATCTGCGCCGCCGGCCCCGGGATGAAGTTCACGACGCCGGGCGGGAGGCCGGCCTCTTCCAGCAGCTTGAGCACGAAATAGTTCGAATACACCGCGGTCGCCGCCGGCTTCCAGACAACCGTGTTCCCCATGATGGCCGGAGCGGTCGGCAGGTTCCCGCCGATCGAGGTGAAGTTGAACGGCGTGATGGCGTAGACGAACCCCTCGAGCGGACGGTACTCGAGGTAGTTCCACGCTCCCCCCCCCGGCACGGAGATCGGCTGCTCGGCGTAGATCCGTTCGGCGAAGTGGAGGTTGAACCGGAAGAAGTCGATGGTCTCGCAGGCCGCATCGATCTCGGCCTGATGTGCCGTCTTCGACTGGCCCAGCATGGTGGACGCATTGACGCGGGCGCGGTGGCGGCCGGCCAGCAGGTCGGCGGCCTTGAGGAACACCGCGGCCCGGCGCTCGAAGCTCCAGGTGGACCACTCGCGCCAGGCGGCGCGCGCCGCCGCGATCGCCGCGGTGATCTCCGGCGGCCCGGCCTGATGCACGCGGGCCAGCAGGTGCTGGTGGCAGTGGGGCATGGCGGCGTCGACCGTCTTGCCGGTCCGGATCTCCCGCCCGCCGACGACCACCGGGATCTCGATCGGCCGGCTGCCGAGCTCACGCACGGTGTGCTTCAACTCGTCCCGCTCCGGCGTGCCGGGAGCGTAGGAGTAGACGGGCTCGTTGACGGGAGTGGGGATTCTGGGGATGGCGTTCATGGGCTGGAATCTAACCAGGCACCAGTGGTGGAGTCAGACCAACGGTATCTCCGGGAACCTGTGTCTGTTACTACAGTGATGACGCTCGATCCTCGCACGCGTATCGGCCACGTCCACTTGACCGTCTCCGACCTGGAGCGGGCGGTGGCGTTCTATCGGGACGTGCTGGGCTTCGACGTGACCACGCGGTACGGGAAGGACGCGGTGTATCGCGACCGGCCCGTGGACGAATGGCCGCGCGGGCCGGACGGCGTGATCGTCATGCACACGCGGCCGCTGGACCTGGAGCGACTGCTGCAGGAGGCCTAGCGAGCCTCGACGGACGTCGGAGGACTGAGGACCGACGACGGCCGCCCCCGCTGGGGCGGAATCGGCAGCCGGACGGTGAACACCGTCCCCGCACCGACCGAGGATTGCACCGAGACCCCGCCGCCGAAGACTTCCTCGGCGACCTGCCGGACCCGGGCCAGCCCCAACCCGCTGCCCTTGCCGAACTCCTTCGTGGTGAAGCCGGGATCGAAGATCCGCCCGAGGTGCTCGGCCGGGATGCCCACGCCGCGGTCGCGCACGGAGAGCCGCAGCGCTTCGTCGTCCTGGTCCAGCTGGATCTCGACCGGGGCGGGGCGCCGGGCGCACGCGTCCGCCGCGTTGCGGATGAGATTCACCAGCAGATCGAACAGCGCGGCGGGGTCGCCGTTGATGTACACCGACTCGAGCGCGGTCTCGAGCTCCAGCGGCATTCCCTGATCCCGCAGCAGCCGGCTCTCGAGCGCCATGCACGAGCGTACCACGCGGACGACATCGAATCGCTCGGCGGCCCCCCCTTGCTCTCCGGCGGATTGGCGCGCGCGGTCCTGCACGGCGCGTAAGAACGTGACGGCCCGGTCGATGTCGTTGCGCACGAGGCCCAGCTCGTCGAGCAGCGGCCGGCGGCGCTCGTCGGGCAGATCCTGCCAGCGCCGCACGCTCTCCGTGGCGAACTGCAGGCCGGCGCGCGCACTGGCAAGCGGGTTGCTTGCCTCGTGCGCGATCATGGCCGGCAGGTTCGCGAGCTCGCCGTTGTCCCGGCCCTCGGGATGTCCTCCCCGCGCTCCGCTGCGCTCATCCCCGACGTGTGCGGCAGCGGGGCCCGCCCCGCGGCGCTCCCCGAGCCCCAGGCACAGGCCGGTGAGCTCGAGGGTGAGTCGCTCGCGGCTGCGGCGCTCCAGGCCGTCCGGCGGCGGGGCCGGGGCGTGGGTCCGCACCGGCGCGATGACCCACGGCCCGTCGGCCCAGACCCGGGTGCCGAGCCAGCGGCTCCCGGCCGCCGGCGCGACGCGCCAGCGCTCGAGGGTGGAGTAGACGTCGATGTCCGCAGGGCGTTGCAGCGCCCCCGGCTCGGTGGAGGCCCGCGGCTCGAGGCGGGCCGCGGCGGTCACTTCCCACAGCGTCACCGGGCGGTTGCCCAGCGCGACGCTCGCCTGCCGCAGGATCTCTTGTCGTGCCGCGTGGAAGTTGTTGAGTGCGCCCACAGTCCCTCCCCCTCCCCCCGCCCCCCACCAGGCGGGCGGGTCGCAGGAGCCGTCGACCCCCGGCATGCCAACCCGAGGGGGGGGACGGCTCCCGACGTGAGATGGGCGCGCTGTACGTATGGGGCTTGGCGGCCGGGCCGTCAAGTGACCAAACCGCTCCCCAGGACGTATCTTTCGCCAATGACCCCTAACTTTGGAGGGACCCCAGATGTTTCCTGCTCGTTCGGCCGGCTTCGCGGCGCTCGGCACCGTCCTGCTAGGCATCGCCTGCGGCGGGGGCGGTGACGGCGGCGGCGGACCCAGCCCCCAGCTTCCCACCTTGCAGTTCAACACTCCCAGTGGCGACGGCCAGACCGATACCGTCGGCGCGACGCTCGCCATCCCCTATGCGGTGAAGGTCGTCGACTCGACCGGCGCGCCAGTGTCGAATGTGACGATCACCTGGGCGGCCACCCAGGGCTCGGTGTCCCCTCCTTCCACGACGACCAACGCGAGCGGCATCGCGTCGGTTACCCGCACGCTAGGCACCACCGCGGGTTCCCAGACCGCGTCGGCCGCGGCGTCCGGGGTGAACGGCTCGCCCAAGAACTTCACCGCGAACGCCACGGCGGCCACGGCCGCGGACATCGCCAAGAACGTCAGCGTCGACACGGCCAGCACGGCCCGTACACAGGTGACCTACACCGTGCTGGCGGTGGACGGTTTCGGCAATCCGAAGTCCGGGGTGGTGACCGACTGGGCGGTGACGGGGGGTCAGGGGACGCTCAGCAGTTCGCCGAGCACAACTGGGGCCGACGGCAAGGCGAGCGTGATCCTCACCCATGACGGGAGCGTGGGAGACCGCACCGTGACCGCGACCGCGAACGGTATTTCGGGAACGCCATCCGAAACGTTCACGACGGCAGTGGTCACTTTGCCGAATGCGGCCGACGTCACAATAGGGAACAACATCTTCACCCCGAACAGCGTGCGGATCGCGTTGGGAGGGTCGGTGACCTGGACGTGGGTCAACCCCGTCGCCCAGGGTCATAACGTCACCTTCGGTACAGCGGGAGCACCCGGCAATTGTGGCACAACGAATGTGAACGGGACCACGTGTACTCGAACGTTCGCCAGCGTCGGGACGTTTAACTACTCCTGCACGATTCACGCCGGCATGGACGGCACGGTGGCGGTGCGGTAACTGGAACTGTGGTAACGTGGTGCCGAGGTGGTGGTGAGTGGGAGCAGCCACTCACCACTGCTCGCGCCCTGGTTGGTCTCCACCCCTAACCCCTCCATCGGAGCACGTCGCGTGAACCGCACGGCCCCTGCGTCGCCCTCGCTACTCCTCCTAGCCGGCGCCCTCGCGGCGCAGTCACCCGCTCCCATCCGCGGCTTTCCCCGCGACCTCCTGGCGGATCAGGTGCGCCGGGAGGAGACGGCGCGGGCGGTGCCGCGCGCCGACACGCTGCGGGCGCGGATGCGGCAGTTGAGCGCCTTCCCGCACGAGGCGGGCACGGAGCGCTCCCGGCGCGTGGCCGAATCGATCCTCGCGCGGTTCCGGGCGCTGGGACTCGAGGCGCAGATCGAGCAGTTCGAGGCGCTGATGCCGCGGCTGCTCGCCCGCTCGCTCACGCTCGTCGGCCCGGGGCGCTACCGCGCGGAGCTCGTCGAGCCCCCGCTCGCGCAGGACCCGACGACCGGGCAGTCCGACCAGCTGCCGACCTACAACGCCTACTCGGCCGACGGGAACGTGACCGGCGAGCTGGTCTACGTGAACTACGGCATCCCCGACGACTACCGCGTGCTCGACAGTCTCGGTATCAGCGTGAAGGGCAAGATCGTGATCGCGCGCTACGGGCAGTCGTGGCGCGGGATCAAGCCGAAGCTGGCGGCCGAGCGGGGCGCGATCGGATGCCTCATCTACTCCGACCCGCGGGACGACGGCTACTTCGTGGACGACGTCTATCCCACCGGGCCGATGCGGCCGTCGCAGGGCGTGCAGCGCGGCAGCGTGATGGACATGCCGACCCATCCGGGCGATCCGCTCTCCCCGGGCTGGGGCGCGGTCGCCGGCGGGCGCCGGTTGACGCTGTCCGAGGCGCGGACGCTCGCCAAGATCCCCGTGCTGCCCATTTCCTACGCCGATGCGCAACCGCTGCTGCGCCAGCTCGGCGGCCCGGTGGCGCCTGAGGAATGGCGCGGCGCGCTGCCGCTCACGTATCACGTCGGCCCCGGTCCGGCGCGCGTGCGGCTCGCGTTGTCGTTCGAATGGCGCAACCGGCCGCTGTACAACGTCATCGCGCGGATTCCCGGGGCGGTATATCCGGATCAGTGGGTGATCTATGGCAACCACCACGATTCCTGGGTCAACGGGGCGGATGATCCCATCTCCGGGATGGTGGCGTTGGAGGAGACGGCGCGCGGGCTGGCCGCACTCGTCGCCACCGGCTGGCGCCCGGCGCGCACGATCGTGCTCGCCGCCTGGGACGGCGAAGAATGGGGGCTGCTCGGGTCCACGGAATGGGCCGAGGCCCATGCCGAGGAGCTGCGCGCCAAGGCGGTGCTCTACTACAACTCGGATACGAATGAAAAGGGCTGGATCGGCGTGGCGGGCTCCCACACGCTGGAGCGGTTCGTCCGTGAGCTGGCCCGTGACTTGCGGGACCCGCGGACGGGCAAGACCGCGCTGGACTACGCCATGCAACGCCGGCGCGCCGAGCGGGCGTCGGACACCGTGTTCACGATCGGCGCCCTCGGGTCCGGGTCCGACTACACCGCCTTCCTGGACCACCTCGGCCTGCCGACGCTGAACATCAGTTACGGGGGCGACTCCCGGGACGGCATTTATCACTCGATCTACGACAGTTACACCTTCTACGAGCGCTTCCTCGACTCCGCGTTCGTCTATGGAGTGGCCGAGGCCCGGACCATGGCCACGGCCATCCTGCGGTTGGCCGACGCGCCGGTCCTGCCGTTCGAGTTCGGGGGCGCGGCGCGCACGTACCGCCGCTACGCCGAGCAGATCGACTCCCTGGCGCAGCGCAACGACACGACGAAGGGGCTGGACCTGACGGTCGTGCGCGTCGCGCTCGCCCGCCTGGACAGTGCGGCGGCGCGTTACGAGGTGGCGCTGGCGCGGCTGGACTCGCTGCCGGGCGGCGCGGCGGCCGCGCGGCGGGACACGCTCGCCGCGGTGAACCGGCTGCTGGCACGGAGCGAGCAGGCGCTCACCGACACGGCCGGGCTGCCGCGCCGCCCATGGTATCGGCACCTGGTGTACGCGCCCGGCGCGTACACCGGCTACGGGGTCAAGACGCTGCCGGGGATCCGCGAAGCGGTGGAGCGCCGGGACAAGGCCGAGGCACAGGCCGAGACGGCGCGGGCAGCCCAGGCCCTGGGCCGGCTCGCGAGCGAGGTGGATCGCGCGGCGGCGGCGCTCGCCGCGGCGCTCAGATAGCGCCGCGCCGCCGGGGCGGTTCCGGCAGCTGGGCCTCGACCGCCTTCGCATAGGAGAGCTGCGCCGCATAGATCTTCCAGGCGCCGCCCTCTTTCTGCCACAGCATCGTGCCCTGCCCGGGCCCGATCTGTCTCGACGTGGAGGTCAGGAGATCGAGAGTGAACGGGAAGGTCACGAGCGCCAGGTCGGCGCGCACCAGCACGACCGCAGGGCTCTGGGGCGCGAGGTTCATCACGGTCACGGGCGGCAGGAAGCTGGCTTGCAACTCCCGCTCTTGGGTCCAGCCGCGCGTGCGCTGCCCGTCGGGCCACGCGACGGTGAGGTGGTCTTTCTGAATGTAGAACGGCGCCAGGTCGGCCGGCTTGGCGACGTTCCAGGCCTTGACCCAGGCGTCGAATCGAGCCCGCACCTCGGCTTGGGCCGGCGGATCGGTCTTGGGATCGTTCCCGCCGCACCCGGCGGCGGCCGTTCCCAGCACGGCGGCGAGCAGCAGACGGCGCATGTGCCCCTCCCGGCGGTCGGTCGTGCCTTAACTAACTCCCCCGGCGCCGCGTTCTGCAAGAGGCGGGCGGGTTCGTATTGACACACCCCCCCCGCGCCCGGTAGCGTGGGGCGTCCGCAACCTGGATTTCAGAGGACAGCCCATGGTCGCTCGCAAGCCCGCCGCTGCGGAGCCGGTCGCCCCCGCGCGACCGCCGGTCGCGACCGTCGAAGGGTCGCGCGAGCGGGAGCGTGTGCGCACCATCGTCGTGCCCGACCACGACGATCTCGCGCGGCTGCTGGCCGATCGCATCGTCGAGATCATCGGGCGCGAGACCGCGGCGAAGGGGCGGTGCGTGTTGGGGCTCGCCACGGGCAGCACGCCCATCGGGATCTACCGCGAGCTGATCCGGCGGCACCAGGCGGGCGACGTGGACTTCGCGCGCGTCGTGACCTTCAACTTGGACGAGTACTACCCGATGGCGCGCGAAAGCCCCCACAGCTACCACCGGTACATGTGGGAGAACTTCTTCGCGCACGTGAACCTGCGCCCCGAGCACGTCCATATCCCGGACGGTGGGAGCCCGCGCGAGCGGCTCGCCCAGCAGGGCGCGGCGTACGAGCGCGCCATCGCGGAGGCGGGCGGGATCGCCTTCCAGATTCTCGGGATCGGCAAGAGCGGGCACGTCGGCTTCAACGAGCCCGGCTCGAGCGCCGATTCACGCACGCGGCTCGTGACGCTGGACATGGTCACGCGCAAGGACGCCGCCGCGGACTTCTTCGGCGAGGACAACGTCCCGCGCGAGGCGATCACCATGGGCGTCGCCACGATCCTCGAGGCGCGCGAGATCGCCCTGATCGCCACCGGGGAGCACAAGGCCGCCATTGTCCGGCGGGCGGTGGAGGGCGAGGTATCGCCGGACGTGGCGGCCACGTTCCTCCAGCGGCATCCGAACGCCACCGTCTACCTCGACGTCGCCGCGGCGGCGGAGTTGACGCGCGTGAATACCCCGTGGGTGCTGGCGCCGGTGGAGTGGACGCCCGAGCTCACCGAGCGGGCGGTCGTCTGGCTCGCGGAAGCGACCGGCCAGGCGATCCTCAAGCTCTCGGCCCGGGACTACGCCGCGCATCACCTGAGCCCGCTGCTCGCCAAGTACGGCGCGCCCGGACGCGTCAACGGCGACGTGTTCAACCGCCTGACCGCCAAGCTCCGCGGCCGCTCCAAGCTCCCCGCGCGCCGGCGCGTGCTCGTCTTCTCCCCCCATCCCGACGACGACGTGATCGCGATGGGCGGGATCCTGCGCAAGCTCTGGGAGAACGAGAACGCCATCGTGGTCGCGTACATGACCAGCGGCAACATCGCCGTGTTCGACCACGACGTGCGGCGGCACCTGGACTTCATGGAGCGCGCGGCCCCGGCCCTGGGGATCGATGCCGCCGCCGTGCGGCGCACGCGCGAGGACGTGGAGCGGCGCCTGGAGCGCAAAGCCCCCAGCGACGTGGACCTGCCGCTCATCCAGGATCTCAAGCGCGTGATCCGGGAGTCCGAGGCGATCGCCGCGCTCGAGTCGGTGGGCCTGCCGCGCACCGCCGCCCGGTTCCTGGACCTGCCGTTCTACCGGACCGGTGAAGTCCGGAAACTGCCGGTGGGGGACGCGGACGTGGCCATCGTGCGCCGCCTGCTCGACGACGCGCGGCCGGACTACATCTTCGCCGCGGGCGACCTGTCCGATCCCCATGGCACGCACCGCTTGTGCCTCACCGCCATCCATCGGGCGCTCGAGGGCTACACGCCGTCGACCCCCGAGGTCTGGCTGTACCGCGGCGCGTGGCAGGAGTGGACGCTCACCGAGGCGAGCGTGCTGGTCCCCCTGTCGCGCGACGAGCTGCGCGCGAAGGTGTTCGCGATCTTCAAGCACCAGTCCCAGAAGGACACCGCTCCGTTCCCCGGCGGGCACGACGACCGCGAGTTCTGGCAGCGGGTCGAGGCGCGCAACCTCGAGACCGCGGCCCTCGCCGATCGGCTGGGCCTGGCCGAGTATTACGCAATGGAAGCCTACCGGATTCTCACACCGCAGGAGGCCGAGCGATGAACGCGATGACCGCCCGAGGGTTGAGTCTGGCCGCGGTGGTGGCCGTGTGGACGGCGATCTCTCACTATGCGAAACTGCCCCTCCAGCTGTGGCCCATCCTCATCGGGCTGGGCTGCTTCGTGGCCGCGGGTGGGGGCATCCCCGCGCTCCAGAAGTCGGTGGCGGGCACCGCGTCCGGCGTCATCTGGGCGCTCCTGGCCTACACGGTGTCCGGAGCGCTGGGCCGGCAGAGCATCGTCGACGCGCTCGTGCTCGCGGCGGCGGCGTTCGGGATGGTCTTCCAAGCGCGCCTCCCGCTGCTCTCCTACACGGCGGGCGCGCTGGCGGGCGCGGGCGTCGCGATGGGCACGCGCGTCGTGAACCTGAATGGCGGGATTCGGGTGGCCATCGCCCTCGCGCTGGGCGCGGCGCTCGGCTTCGCGGCCGAACGACTCACGGACGCGATCAAGACCCGAAGCGCCTAGCGCGCGCCCGCGCGCGCCGCTATCATGCGGGAACTCGTCACCTGTAGAGAGGGCATGCAGCTCTCAAGACGTGACTTCCTGCTGCGTGCATCCGCGGGCGCCGGGTCCGGCACCGCCCTCGGCGCGCTCCTGGGCCTCGGCGCGAGCCTGGCGCCCGCCACCGCTGGCGCTCAGGCGCTCCGGATCCGGGACGCGCAGGCCACCCCCAGCGTCTGCCCCTACTGCTCGGTCGGCTGCGGGACGATCGTCCATACCGTCGCGGGCGAGATCGTCAACATCGAGGGCGATCCCCGCAGCCCGCTCAACGAAGGCACGCTCTGCCCCAAGGGCGCCGCCACCTATCAGCTCCACAAGAATCCGAACCGGGCCACCAAAGTCCTGCACCGCAAGCCGGGCGCTCGCGAGTGGACGGAGGTGGATCTCGACTGGGCGATGAACCGGGTGGCCGAGCTGGTCCGGCAGACGCGGGACGACACCTTCGTCGAGCGGCTGTCCGACGGCACGGCGGTCAACCACACGCTCGGGATCTTCGCGCTGGGCGGCGCCACCCTGGACATCGAATGGAACCACCTCTGCCAGAAGCTGATGCGCGGCCTCGGCGTCGTCGCCATCGAGAATCAGGCCCGCATATGACACAGCTCTAGCGTCCCCGGTCTGGGGACCCGGCTCGGACGTGGCGCGGCGACCCTGTACCCGCGCAGCCTGGAGCACTCGGACTGCATCGTCATCGAGGGCTCCAACATGGCCGAGTGCCACCCCGTGGCGTTCCGCTGGCCGCTGAACGCCAAGACGGAGCACGGCGCGAAGATCGTCCACGTCGACCCCCGGTTCACCCGCACCAGCGCGATGGCCGACGTGTACGCGCCCGTCCGCGCCGGGTCCGACATCGCGTTCCTGGGCGGCCTCATCCATTACGTCCTCGACTCGCCGCGCTGGAACACGGACCCGTTCTTCCGCCAGTACGTCGTCAACTACACCAACGCCGCCACCATCCTGTCCGACGACTTCCAGGACACCGAGGATCTGGACGGCGTGTTCTCCGGCCTGCTCGAGTACGCCGGGAACACGAAGGACTGGCCATACGACGCGTTCGTGGGCCAGTACGACCAGCGCACCTGGCAATACGCCAGACGGTCAGGCGGCCCGGCGGCCGGACAGGCGGACGGCTCGTTCGACGCGCTGATCCGATCCCTCAAGCCGCCGCCCGCGCTGCGGGACGAAACGCTGCGCGACCGGCGCTGCGTGTTCCAGGTGGTGAAGCGCCACTTCAGTCGCTACACGCCGGAGATGGTGGCGGAGGTCACCGGCTGCCCCAAAGAGACCTTCATCAAGGTCGCGGCGACCGTCCTCGAGAACTCTGGGGCCGACCGCACCACGGCGTGGGTGTACGCGGTGGGCTGGACGCAGCACACCTACGGCCCGCAGATGATCGGGTGCTGCGCGCTGCTGCAGCTGCTGCTCGGGAACGTGGGGCGGCCGGGCGGCGGCGTGCTGGCCCTGCGGGGCCACGCCTCGATCCAGGGCTCCACCGACGTCCCCACGTTGTACCACAGCATCCAGGGGTATATGAACGCGCCGTCCGCGCTGCGGCCGCACGGCACGCTGCGCGAGTACCTCGCCGCCGAAGCCAACGCCGTGAGCTACTGGGCCCACATGCCGAAGTTCATGGTGTCCTACCTCAAGTCGATATACGGCGACGCGGCGACCGCGGCGAACGACTATGGCTACGAGTGGCATCCCAGGATCTCGGGCGACCACTCGCACCTGCCGATGTTCGTGGCGATGGCCGATGGCAAGGTGCAGGGCATGATCTGCGTGGGGCAGAATCCCGCCACGTCGCTCAACGCCGGCCTCGAGCGCAAGGGCATGCGCCGGCTCAACTGGCTCGTAGTGAAGGACAACTTTCTCACCGAATCCGCGACGTTCTGGTACCGCGGTCCGGAAATCGAGCGTGGCGAGCTCCGGCCCGAAGACATCGGCACCGAGGTCTTCTTCTTCCCGTCGGCGCAGGTGGCCGAGACCGACGGCACGTTCACCAACACGCAGCGCCTGCTCCAGTACCACCACAAGGCGGCCGAGCCGCCGGGCCAGTGTCGCTCGGATCTCTGGTTCACGCACCAGCTGGCCCTGCGGCTGAAGCGGCTGTACGCGACCAGCACGCTGGCGCGCGACCGGGGCATCAGGAACCTGACCTGGGATTTCGACCCCGAGGAGCCGTCGGCGCACGGGGAGCCCGACGCGCTCAAGGTCCTGCGCGAGCTCAACGGCTACCATACGGGGGACCCCCGGCGGCACCTGGCGGGGTTCGGCGAGCTGAAGGACGACGGCTCCACGACCTGCGCCTCGTGGATCTACTGCGGCGTGTACCCCGCCCCGGACAAGAATCTCGCGGACCGCCGCGAGGCCGACCCGCCGGGGGTCGTCGGGGCGCAGCTCAACTGGGGCTGGGCCTGGCCGGCGAACCGCCGCGTGATGTACAACCGGGCCTCGGCGGATCCGCGTGGGCGGCCGTGGAGCGAGCGGAAGAAGTGGGTCTGGTGGGACGCGGGGCAGAAGAGGTGGGTGGGCTACGACACGCCGGACTTCGCGCTGACCAAGGCGCCGGACGCCCCGGCCGACCCGAACGGCGTCGGGCTGGACGCGCTCTCGGGTCGCCAGCCGTTCATCATGCGGCCCGACGGCGTGGGCCTGCTCGTGGTCCCGAGCGGCCTGGTGGACGGGCCGCTGCCGACCCACTACGAGCCGGCTGAATCGCCGGTGCAAAACCCGCTGTACGGCCGCCAGTCGAGCCCGGTCCTCAAGTACTGGCGGCGGGACGACAACCCGCTCGCGCCCGTGGGGGACGCCCGCTTCCCCTACGTGATCACCACCTACCGCCTCACCGAGCACTATCTCGCCGGGGCGATGAGCCGTTGGAACCCCTGGCTGGCGGAGCTGATGCCGGAGCTGTTCATCGAGCTCTCGCCCGAGCTGGCGCAGGAGAAGGGCATCGGGAACACCGACTGGGTGAAGATCAGCACGCCCCGCGCCGAGATCCGGGCCAAAGCGCTGGTGACGCGCCGGCTCCGCCCGTTCCGCATCGCCGGCCGCGTCGTGCACCAGGTCGGGATGCCGTGGCACTGGGGCTGGGAGGGCCTGGTCACGGGGGACGTCGTGAACGAGCTCACCGCCCTGGTCGGCGATCCCAACGTCAGCATCCATGAAGGCAAGGCGTTCGTGTGCAACGTGGAGAAGGCCTGATGCCCGAAGCGATGGGGTTCTACACCGACACGACGGTGTGCATCGGGTGCAAGGCCTGCGAGGTCGCGTGCAAGGAGTGGAACCAGCTCCCCGCCACGAACGGCGGACGCAGCACGATGAGCGGGGACAGCTACGACAACACCCGGCGCCTCTCCGGCACCGATTGGCGGCACGTCAAGTTCATCGAGCAGTTCAACGAGGATCGGAGCGAGACCCGCTGGCTGATGCTGTCGGACGTCTGCAAGCACTGTGTGCAGGCGCCCTGCCTCGAGGTCTGCCCGACGAACGCGATCATCCGCACCGAGTTCGATACGGTGGTCATCCTGTCCGACACGTGCAACGGCTGCCGGCTGTGCATCGCCGCCTGCCCGTTCGGCGTGATCGACATCAACCCCGCCTCGAACACCGCCCAGAAGTGCACGCTGTGCTACGACCGCCTGCAGGGCGGGCTCGAGCCGGCGTGCTCGAAAGCCTGTCCGACCCGGTCGATCCAGTTCGGGACCATTCGCGAGCTGCGCGAGCGCGCGCAGAAGAGAGTGGACCAGCTGCACCAGGCGGGCGAGAGCAGGGCATACCTCTACGGCGCCGACGAGCGGATGCTTGGCGGACTCAACTCGTTCTACCTGCTGGTCGACGAGCCGCAAGTGTACGGACTGCCGCCGGATCCGAAGATGCCGACGCGCAACCTCGTTCCCAGCTCGCTGTACGCGGCGCTCGGCGCCGTGATGGTCGGCCTCGCCGGAATCTTCCATCTCCGGAACAGGGGCGCCGGTGAACGGAAGGAGGCGCGGCCGTGAACGGCGCACCATCGAGTACCTGGTTCACGACAGCGCCCCACTGGGAGTGGTACATCGTGCTGTACTTCTTCTTCGGGGGCCTGGCGGGAGGCAGCTACGTCCTCGCGGCCCTCATCGACGTGGCCGGCCGTGCCGAGGATCGTCCGCTGGCGAGGCTGGGTTACTACATCGCGTTCCCGCTGGTCCTGCTCAGCGGGCTGCTGCTGACGGTCGACCTCTCGCGGCCGCTGCGGTTCTGGCACATGCTGATCGAGCGCAACACGTTCGAGCCGATGTTCAAGCACTGGTCGCCGATGTCCATTGGCTCCTGGGCGCTTCTCGTGTTCGGGTTCTTCACGTTCGTGTCCTTTCTCGCCGCGCTCGCCGACGACGACCGCGTGCGGCGGCCGGCTGTCCGCAAATTGCAGTGGCCGGCGTTCCGGACGCTGCGCGCGCCGTCAGCGCCCGGGCGGGTGATCGCGGTGCTCGGCGGGCTCGCCGGCTTCTACATCGCCGGTTACACGGGCGTGCTGCTGGCGGTCACGAACCGTCCGATCTGGTCGGACACGCCGCTGCTGGGCATGCTGTTCGTGGTGTCGGCTGCGTCGACGTCGGCTGCGCTGCTCGTGCTCCTGGCGCACCGGTCCGGCTGGACGATGCCCGGCGTAGCCGACCTGCATCGCATGGATGACTGGGTGCTCGCGCTGGAGTTCTTCGTCTTGATCGCCGTCATGGTATCGCTCGGCCCGGTGTTGACGGCCTGGCTGAACGCGTGGGGGCTCCTGCTCGTCATCGGCGTGATCGTTCTCGGAATGGCCGTGCCGCTGGCCCTGTCATGGCGCGCGCGGCGCGGTGGAGAGCTGAACCTCGTCACGAGCTCGATGCTCGTGCTCCTCGGCGGCTTCCTCCTTCGCGTCGTCATCGTGTTTTCATCGGAGGCGATCTGAGCGGCATGAGGATCATCGTGCCGGCGCTGCTGCTCGCAACGGCTTCCGTCTCGGCCTGTGTCAGTCCGGAGGCGACCCGCACACGCGGCGGCGGCCCGGGCGCCGATCCCGGAAATCGTCCCGCGGACGTGAAGATGCACGAAGGCTCGCGGCAGTATTGGAAGACCCCCGTGGTCATCCCGGCCGAGCACGTGCCGCTGGAATCTGCCCGGCACGCCCGGGAGGTCGATCGCTGATGACGGCCCCGATTCCCGCGCTGGTGAACCTCGAGGGCCAGCGCCCTGAATGGTCGCCTTGGCTGGACGTCGTGAGGGAGGTCCTCGACGTCACGGGAG